>JAATFG010000050.1 GCA_015655355.1 Lysobacterales bacterium | reverse complement strand
ATGCGCTGCGCGGTTTTCTGGCCGACGCCGGGCAACACACGCAGGGCTTCGATGAGTTGTTCGAGTAAAGGAGCGCTCATGGCTTTCGGCTCCTCCCCTTGCGAAAGCGGGGGGAGGTTGGGAGGGGGTCAAGTGAGGGGCCAGTATTGCATGGATGCCATGCAATCCCTCCCCGGTCCTCCCCTGCCTTCGCTGGGAAGGGAGCCAAATCAGAAGGGCATCTTCATGCCCGGCGGCAACTGCATGCCGGCGGTAGCTGCACCCATCTTGTTCTTCGATTCGGCATCGATCTTGTTGGACGCATCGTTGAAGGCGGCGGCGATCAGGTCTTCGGCCATTTCCGGATCGGCCAGAACGCTGGGGTCGATACGCACCTTCCTGCATTCCTTGGCCCCGGTCAGGGTCACGCTGACCATGCCGCCGCCGGCGCTGCCGGTCACTTCAAGCCTGGCCAGTTCTTCCTGCGCACGCTGCATGTTTTCCTGCATCTTCTGCGCTTGCTGCATCAATTGGGCGATATTTCCACGCATTGTCGATCACTCATCAAAAGGGCGGATGGAATCCGGGACCAGCTTGGCGCCATGCTGCTGGATCAGGCGCTGCACATCCGGGTTGTTCATGAAATTCTCCTCGTCGGCGCTCTGGCGGATGTTGCGTTCGCGGTGGCTGCGTTGCTGCAACGTTTCCGACTCGCCAACCGCATGGTCGAAGACGATGCGCGGCGCGGCGCCGAGCTTCCCGGCCAGCGTGTTCGACAATTCGGCGAGCGATTTCTCCGAGCGCAGGTAATCGAAACCCGCATCCAGGGACAACCTCAACACACCGTCGCCATAGCCGACGAACGCGGCGTTTTCCGCCAGCTGGCGCGCCGCGCCTTTCATGCCGCTGTTGGCGGCGAAGCGCAGCCATTCCTCTGCGGTCGCCACGGCAGCGGCTTCAACCGCAGGCGCGGCCACGATGGGCCCAGGCCCAGGCGCGGGTTGCGGCTTTGCAACGGCGGCAGGCGGAGAGACCGCAGCGGGCTTGCTGACGGATACGGGGATCGGTGGCGCGGCGGCGACAGTGTTGGTTGCGGCCGCAACGGGATTGGTCGCTGGCGGCCTCGCAGCTGCGTCCCTGCCGCCCGCTTCCATCGCCACCTGCCCCGCCCCGGCCGGACGGAACGCCAGCATCCGCAACACGCTCATTTCGAAGCCGGCGCGCGTACTCGGCGCCAGGTAGAGATCGCGACGGCCGTTCACCGCCATCTGGTACCAGAGCTGCACCACCTCGGGCCGCAGGCGCCGGGCGAAATCATCGGCGTCGATGCCCTCGGCCTCCACCGCAACCGCTGGAACCAGCTGGCGGACCTGAATGCGGTGCAACGCTTCGGCCAAGGCATCCAGTACGCCGTTCCAATCGGGAGAGAACTCCGCGAGCGCAGCCACGGTCTGCAACAACCTCGTACCGTCGCCGTTGGCCAGCGCATCGAGCATCGCGCCGACCTGGGTGCGGTCCACCGTGCCCAGCATGGTGCGCACGCCTTCTTCGCGCAGTGCGCCGCCGTTGCCGCTGCCGGTGTAGGCGATGGCCTGGTCCAGCAGCGACAGGCCGTCGCGCAGGCTGCCGTCGGCGGCCTTGGCGATCTGGCGGATGGCGCTGTCGTCGGCCTCGATTGCCTCGGCCGCCAGGATCTTGCCGATCTGCCCGGAGATCTGGGCTTCGTCCAGCCGCTTCAGGTTGAACTGCAGGCATCGCGACAGCACCGTCACCGGCAGCTTCTGCGGGTCGGTGGTGGCCAGCAGGAACTTCACATGCCCCGGCGGCTCTTCCAGCGTCTTCAGCAGCGCATTGAACGCCGCCTTGGACAGCATGTGCACTTCGTCGATCAGGTAGACCTTGAACTTGCCGCGCGAGGGCATGTATTGCGCGTTCTCGATCACCTCGCGCACGTCGTCCACGCCGGTGTTCGACGCGGCGTCGATTTCCAGCAGGTCGATGTAGCGGCCTGCGTCGATCGCAAGGCAGGTCTCGCATTCGCCGCATGGGTCGGCGCTGGTGCCGCGCTCGCAGTTCAGCGACTTGGCGAAGATGCGCGCGATCGTGGTCTTGCCGACGCCGCGGGTGCCGGTGAACAGGAAGGCGTGGTGCACGCGCCCGGAATCCAGCGCGTTGGTCAGCGCACGGACCACGTGCTCCTGCCCGACCAGTTCGGCGAAACGCTTCGGGCGCCACTTGCGGGCGAGGACGAGATAGCTCATGCGCCAATTGTGCCACGCCGCCTGCGCCGATGGTTTCGATTGCACTGGATCGGCGGGAACACCGACAATATGCGCCACGTCCCAAGGACCATCAGCATGGCAACCATCGAAGATTTCTACGGTTCGGTGCGCAACGAGCTCCAGTCCATCAAGGACGCCGGGCTGTTCAAGACCGAACGCGTCATCACCTCGCCGCAATCGGGCCGGATCAGCACCGAGGACGGCAAGCAGGTGGTCAACCTGTGCGCCAACAACTACCTCGGCCTGTCCTCGCACCCGGAGGTGCTGGCGGCGGCGCACGAGGCGCTGTCCGCGCGCGGCTTCGGCCTGAGCTCGGTGCGCTTCATCTGCGGCACGCAGGATTTGCACAAGCAGTTGGAACGCCGCCTTTCGCAGTTCCTCGGCACCGAGGACACCATCCTCTACGGCTCGGCCTTCGACGCCAACGGCGGCCTGTTCGAGACCCTGCTCGGCGCCGACGACGCGATCATCAGCGACGCGCTCAACCATGCCTCGATCATCGACGGCATCCGCCTGAGCAAGGCCAAGCGCTTCCGCTACCAGCACGACGACCTCGACGACCTGCGCAGGCAGCTCGAAGCCGCCGACGCCGCCGGCGCGCGCTTCAAGCTGGTGTTCACCGACGGCGTGTTCTCGATGGACGGCACCATCGCCCGCCTCGACCAGATCCGCGCCATCTGCGACGAATTCGGCGCCCTGCTCGGCATCGACGAATGCCACGCCAGCGGCTTCCTCGGCGCGCGCGGCCGCGGCACCCATGAATACCGCGGCGTGTTCGGCAAGATCGACATCATCACCGGCACCCTCGGCAAGGCGCTGGGCGGCGCGTCCGGCGGCTTCACCAGTGCGCGCGCCGAAGTGGTCGCGCTGCTGCGCCAGCGCTCGTGTCCGTACCTGTTCTCGAACACGGTCGCGCCGGCCATCGTCGGTGCCACGCTCAAGGTGCTGGACCTGCTCGAAGCCGATACCAGCCTGCGCGACCAGTTGGAAGCCAACGCACAGTATTTCCGCGCCGGCCTCGAAGCCGCGGGCTTCGACCTCAAGCCCGGCAACCACCCGATCATCCCGGTGATGGTGTACGACTCGGTGCGTGCGCAACAGCTTTCGCAGCGCCTGCTGGAACTCGGCGTCTACGTCGTCGGCTTCTTCTATCCGGTCGTGCCGCAGGGACAGGCGCGCATCCGCGTGCAGGTCGGCGCGCAACACACCCGCGAACAGCTCGACGCGGCGCTGGCCGCGTTCGCACAAGCCGGCAAGGAACTTGGAATCACCCAATGACTGACGCGCCCCGCATCCTCATCATCGGCGCCAACGGACAACTCGGCACGGAACTGGCACTCGCCCTGGCGCAGCGCTACGGCAACGACCGTGTCGTCACCAGCGACATCGCGCCGACCAGCCGCCACGCCGACATCGCCCACCATGCGCTCGACGTGACCGATTTCGACGCGCTGAAAGCCTTGGTCGAACGCGAACGCATCACCCAGATCTACCACCTCGCCGCCGCGCTTTCCGCCACTGGCGAAAAGGCGCCGGCGTGGGCCTGGAACCTCAACATGGGCGGCCTGCTCAACGTGCTGGAACTGGCGCGCATCAACCAGCTCGACAAGGTGTTCTGGCCCAGCTCCATCGCCGCGTTCGGCCCGACCACGCCGGCCGACGCCACGCCGCAGAACACGGTGATGGAGCCGCGCACCGTCTACGGCATCTCCAAGCTCGCCGGCGAAGGCTGGTGCCGCTGGTATTTCGAGAACCACGGCGTGGACGTGCGCAGCGTGCGCTATCCGGGCCTGATTTCGTACAAGACCGCACCCGGCGGCGGCACCACCGACTACGCGATCGACATCTTCCACTCGGCGGTCAGGGGCGAAGCGTTCACCTGCTTCCTCGACGCCGACGAAGCACTGCCGATGATGTACATGGACGACGCCGTGCGTGGCACGATCGAATTGATGGAAGCGCCCGCGGAGCGCATTTCCGAACGCGGCAGCTACAACCTCGCCGGCACCAGCTTCACCCCGGCGCAGATCGCGGCGGAAATCCGCAAATCGGTGCCGGATTTCAGGATCGCGTATGCGCCGGATTTCCTCCAGGCCATCGCCAGCAAATGGCCGAACTCGATCGACGATTCGCAGGCGCAGCGCGACTGGGGCTGGCAGGCAAAATTCAGCCTGCCCGAAATCGTGCGCGACATGCTGGACAACCTGCACGTGCAATGATGCGGAAAATGGAAAAGCCCCTGATTGCTCAGGGGCTTTTTGCATGTTCTGGCGGAACGGGCGGGATTCGAACCCGCGAAGCGGGGTTTAGCCGCTTACACACTTTCCAGGCGTGCTCCTTCAACCGCTCGGACACCGTTCCAGTTCCCGCAGGCATTCCAGCGTGAAGCCGGCGGAGCTGCGCATTCTATCAGCCCGACAGCGTATCGGCCAACAGCTTCAGGTTCAGCACGACGATGACCGCGGCGATCAGCCACGCCAGTGCCTGCAACCAGCGCGGCGACACCAGCTCGCCCATCAACTTGCGGTCACCCACCATGCGCAACAGCGGAATCACCGCGAACGGCAACTGCATCGACAGCAGCACCTGGCTCAACACCAGCAGCTTCGCCGTGCCGTGATCGCCGTACAGCGCGGTGACGACCAGCACCGGCACGATGGCGATGCCACGCGTGAGCAGGCGCCGCGCCCACGGCGGCATGCGCAGGTGCAGGAAGCCTTCCATCACGATCTGCCCGGCCAGCGTCGCGGTCACCGTCGAATTGATGCCCGAAGCCAGCAACGCCACCGCGAACAGCAGCGACGCCGCGCCGACGCCGAGCATCGGCGCGAGCAGTTCGTATGCCTGTTCGATTTCGGCCACGTCGAAGCGGCCATGCGCATGGAACACCGCCGCGGCGAGGATCAGGATCGCGGCGTTGATGAAAAGCGCCAGCATCAGCGCCACGGTGCTGTCGGTGACGGCGAACTTCAACGCCTCGCGCTTGCCGCCGGCGCTGCGCGAATAGGCGCGGGTCTGCACGATCGACGAATGCAGGTACAGGTTGTGCGGCATCACCGTCGCGCCGAGGATGCCGATCGCCAGGTACAGCGCCTGCGGGTCGCGCGCGATTCGCGCCTGCGGCACGAAGCCGGCCAGCACGCCGTGCAACGATGGCGCAGCCAGCAGCATCTGCACCGCGAAGCAGGCGAAGATCAGCGCAAGCAAGGCGAACACGAAAGCCTCCAGCGCGCGGAAGCCACGATGCATCAGCAGCATCACCAGCACCACGTCGATCGCGGTGAGCGCCGCACCCCAGAACAGCGGAATCGCGAACAGCAGTTTCAGCGCGATCGCGGTGCCGATCACTTCGGCCAGATCGCAGGCGATGATGGCGATTTCGCACAACAGCCACAGCGCGATGTTCACCGGCATCGGATAGCGCGCGCGGCAGGCTTGCGCCAGGTCCATGCCCGCACCGACGCCCAACCGCGCGGCCAGCGCCTGCAACACGATCGCCATCGCGTTCGACAGCAACACCACCGACAGCAACGCATAGCCGAATTGCGAGCCGCCGGCGATGTCGGTCGCCCAGTTGCCCGGGTCCATGTAGCCGACCGCGACCATGCCGCCCGGCCCGACGAAAGCCAGCAATTTCCGCCACCACGCCGCGCCGGCAGGCACGGCGATGCTGGCGTGCATTTCGCCCAGGCTGGTTTCGGCGCTGGCGTGCGGATCGGGGCCCATGGCGGTGGCGGTGCTCGGGGATTGGGTGACGGGTCTTTTCACCAATATATAGCAATGGCTAATTTTTTCAGCACAAGCGAATCTATCGTCGGCATAGACGGATTCGATGGCAAAATGACGATTCCGCTGCAATACCGGAAGCTGCAATGCCCCGCCCCGGCAAGCCGACCGCAAAGCCCGCCCCGCTGGTGGATGCGCAAATCCACGTCGAAAGTTTCCGCCAGGTGCGCGAGGCGCGCCGCGCCGAATTGGTCGAGGACTACGTCGAGCTGATTTCCGACCTGCTCACCGATGGCGGCGAAGCGCGCCAGGTCGACATCGCCGCGCGCCTCGGCGTCGCCCAGCCGACGGTGGCGAAGATGCTCAAACGCCTGGTCAAGGGCGGCTGGGTGATCCGCAAGCCGTACCGCGGCGTGTTCCTGACACCTGCCGGCGAAGCGTTGGCGAACAGTTCGCGCGAACGCCACCAGACCGTCGAGCATTTCCTGCTCGCGCTCGGCATCGACGCCGATACCGCGCGCCGCGATGCCGAAGGCATCGAGCACCATGTCAGCGAAGCGACGCTCGCCGCGTTCGCCGCCTTCGTCAAGAAGCGCAAGTAAGCGAACTGCGCGACGTGCACGGGCCGCGCATGCGCACCGTGCTTACAATGGCCCATCCCTTTCGAGAACCCGGTCATGTCCGAAATCCACACTCCCGTTTCCTTCGGCGAATTGCTGGACAAGATTTCCATTTTGCAGATCAAGTCCGAGCGCATTTCCGACGCAGCCAAGTTGGTCAACATCCACAACGAACTGACCGCGCTGGAAAAGACCTGGGGCGAACATCCCGCATCGAAGCAGGACATAGCGAAACTGCGTGCCGACCTGAAAGCCGTGAACGAACGCCTGTGGATGATCGAGGACGACATCCGGATCAAGGAAAAGGCACAGGAATTCGACGCGCAATTCATCAAGCTCGCGCGCAGTGTCTATTTCGAGAACGACGTGCGCGCGCGGATCAAGAAGGACATCAACCTCGCGCTCGGCTCGGCCTACGTCGAGGAAAAGAGCTATCAGGATTACAAGACCGGCAATTCGCCGGTTTGAGATGGAGCACTTATGCGACGCGTTCTGGCAGCAATTGCACTGGCGACCCTAACGGCATGCCAGCATTCGCTTGATGTTGCGTTGCCTGCAGGCCAGCCCGTCAATATAGCTGTCGTTCACAGCGAATGATCGTGGACATAGCGCTCGAAAGCGTCGATGGCATCGCGCGTTTCGATCAACTCCATCACCCCGTCGAACTCGATCTTCGCGCCCCACTTCAGTTCGCTCGCCGGCTTGCCCTTGAACTTGCGCGCGGCGGCATCGTACTTGTCCACGCAATAGCGCACGTCCGAATACGGTCCGCTGCGGCGCGGGTTGCTGGCCGCGTGCAGGCCGAGCACCTTGGTGCCCATCGCGTTGCCGATGTGCATCGGCCCGGAATCCGGCGTGACCAGCAAATTCGCGCGCTTCAGCAGTGCGGGCAGTTGCTTCAATGTGTCCTTGCCGACCAGGTCGAGTAGCGCGGATTTGTGCTGCATCGCCGCGACGATCGCGTCCGAGGTCGTGCGCTCCAGCTCGCTGCGCCCGCCGCACAACACGATGCGCCAGCCTTTCGCCGCGGCGTGGTCGGCCAGCGCCGCGTAGCGGTCGGCGAACCAGTTGCGGCGCACGTGCGAGGAACACGGCGAAATCATCAGCACCGGCGTGGCGTCGTCGTCCCATTGCTGCGCGGCCCATTCGTGGGCGCTGTCGGGCACGGGCAAATCCCAGACCACTTCGGTCTGCTTCAGGCCCAGCGGCTCGCAGAAGCTGCCGATCGCGTCGAGCACGTGGATGCCGGGCCGGTCGGGAATGCGCTGGTTGATGAAAAGCCCGTGAAGATCCTTGCTGCGCGACTTGTCGTAGCCCACCCGCAAGGTCGCCGGCACGAAGGCCGACAGGACGTTGGCGCGCAGCGAGACCTGCATCTGCAGCAGCACGTCGAATCCGCGCACCTGGGTACGCAGTCCATGGTGCAGCGCACGCATGCCGGCCAGCCCCGATTTCTTGTCGTAGACATGGAAGCGCACGCCGGGCAGGCCTTCGAGCAGGCGGAAGCCGGCCTTGTCGATGATCCAGTGCAGCTCGGTTTGCGGCCACGCGTGCTGCAAGGTGCGGACCAAAGGCACGACGTGGGTCACGTCGCCGAGCGCGGACAGGCGCAGCAGGCACAGATTCGCCGAGTGGGTGGCAGGATTCGCGGACAAGTGTTGTTAAACTCGAAGAATGGATTTGTTCGACGCAACCGAAGGCATTCTGCCGTTCCGCGAAGGGCACGGGACGGGTGCCATTCTGTTCGACCGCGAGCGCTTCGGGCAAGTCGATGCGGCGTGGATGCGGCCGGAACATTGGGGCCAGCGCGCGCGTCCGGTCGACAGCGGCGGTCGCGGCGGCGCGTGGTTCATTGATGCGCCGTTCGGGCAAAGCCTGCTGCGCCAGTACAAGCGTGGCGGGATGATGCGCCACTTCAGCCACGACCGCTACCTGTGGCACGGCGCGCAGTACACGCGCAGCTTCGCCGAATTCCGCATTACCCGCGCCCTGCTCGCGCAAGGCCTGCCTGTGCCGCGGCCGATCGCCGCCAGCTACCTGCACGAGGGCCTGTCCTATCGCGCCGCGATCCTGATCGACCGCCTGCCCGACGTGCGCAGCTTCGCCGACCGCATCCTCACCTCCGGCAGCGACGCGCCATGGGAGGAAGCCGGGCGCCTGATCGCGCGCTTCCATCGCGCCGGCCTCGACCACGCCGACCTCAACGCCTTCAACATCCTGTTCGATGCCGGTGGCCGCGGCTGGCTGATCGATTTCGACCGCGCCCGGTTCCGCATCCCCGCGTACTGGCGCGAACGCAACCTCGCCCGCCTGCTGCGCTCCTGCCTGAAGATCCGCGGTGCGCGCAGCGAGGACGAAGTGCGCCACGACTTCGCCCGCCTGCGCCGCGCCTACGAGCGCGTGTGGAACAAGATGACATGAAGCACGGCGACGCGAGCTGGGCGCTGCGCTTCAACGGCGTCGGCAGCGCCTTCGCCACCGAATTGGGCAGCGCGATGGCAACCATCGAACGCGATGGCGTGCCGTGGCTGACGATCGACTGCGGCGGCGAAGGCCTCAGCGCCTGCATCGCGCATTACGGTGCGTATCCGTCAGCTCTTTTCATCACCCACGCGCATCTCGACCACGTCAGCGGCTTCGAGCGCCTGTTCGTCGGCGCCTTCTTTGAAAAAACGCGCCTCGATGAAGCGCGGCGCGGCAAGGTGAAGTTGTACGTGCCCGCTCCACTCGTTCCGCTATTGCATCAACGCATCGGCGAATACCCGAACGTGCTGGCCGAAGGCGGCGCGAATTTCTGGGATGCGTTCCAGTTGATCCCGGTCGGGGATGCGTTCTGGCACGACGGCGTGCGCCTGGAAGTGTTCCCGGTGCGCCACCACTGGCCGCAGACCGCGTTCGGTTTGCGCCTGAAAGGCGCGCTTGTGTGGAGCGGCGATACGCGACCGATTGCGGAAATGCTCGCGCGCTTCGCCAACGACGATGAACTCATCGCGCACGATTGCGGCCTGCACGGCAACCCGTCGCACAGCGGCATCGACGACCTTGAACGCGAATACGCGCCGGAACTGCTCGCGCGCTGCGTGCTTTACCACTACAACGGCACTGCCGATGGCGAAGCACTCGCCGCACGCGGCCATCGCATCGCGCATCCGAATGAAATCATCGCGTTGCGCGAACCGACGGCGCTGCGCGCCGGCAACGTTCCGCTGGATCGCTGAAAAGGCGGTGGCCCCGCCGACGATCCTTGGCGCCCGCATCAGTCGATACCGTTGCTGCCTTCCGGCCCTGGCGGGGTTTTCGACCTAGCGTCGCAAGGGGCCAACGGGGCCACCATAGACGACGCGCCGCAATCAGCGGCGCGTGGTGTGCTGCTTCAAACTTGGCGGGAGAGGGGGGATTCGAACCCCCGATACGCTTTCACGTATGCCTGATTTCGAGTCAGGTACATTCAACCACTCTGCCACCCTCCCGGATGACGAACCCCGATGCATTCGCTGCATCGGGGCCGCGCATTTTACGGGCTTGCGCCTGCTTAGACAAGCAAAAGCGCCCCCGCATCTGCCCTTCGGGCATCTTCTCCCACGCAGGGCGAGGGAGAAGAAATCGGATCAGGCGCTTTCGCCTTCTTCCACGGCCTTCATCGACAGGCGGATGCGGCCCTGCTTGTCCACTTCCAGCACCTTGACCTTGACCACGTCGCCTTCCTTGAGCTTGTCGCTGACCTTCTCGACGCGCTCGCTGGAAATCTGCGAGACGTGCACGAGGCCGTCCTTGCCCGGGGCGATGGTGACGAACGCACCGAAGTCCATGATCTTGGCGACCTTGCCTTCGTAGATGCGGCCCGGCTCGACGTCGCTGGTGATCTGCTCGATGCGCGCCTTGGCGGCGAGCGCGGCGATGCCGCTGACCGAAGCGATGGTGATGGTGCCGTCGTCCTGGATGTCGATCTGGGTGCCGGTGTCCTTGGTGATCGCCTGGATCACCGAACCGCCCTTGCCGATCACTTCGCGGATCTTGTCCGGGTGGATCTTGATCGTCAGCAGGCGCGGGGCTAACTCGCTCAGCTCGGCGCGCGGCGTGGTCATCGCCTTGCCCATATCGCCGAGGATGTGCAGGCGGCCCTGCCTGGCCTGGTTCAGGGCGACCTTCATGCTCTCTTCGGTGATGCCGTCGATCTTGATATCCATCTGCAGCGCGGAGATGCCTGCGGCGCTAGCGGCCATGTTGAAGTCCATGTCGCCAAGGTGGTCTTCGTCGCCGAGGATGTCGGACAGCACGACGAAGCGCTCGCCTTCCTTGACCAGGCCCATCGCGATGCCCGCGACCGGCGCCTTGACCGGCACGCCCGCGTCCATCAGCGCCAGCGAGGAACCGCACACCGACGCCATCGACGAGGAACCGTTCGATTCGGTGATTTCCGAGACGATGCGGATGGTGTACGGGAATTCTTCCAGCGACGGCATCACGGCGAGCACGCCGCGCTTGGCCAGGCGGCCATGGCCGATTTCACGACGCTTCGGCGCGCCGAAGCGGCCGCACTCGCCCACCGAGAACGGAGGGAAGTTGTAGTGGAACAGGAAGTTTTCCTTGTACTCGCCGGCGATCGCATCGATCACCTGGCCGTCGCGCGCGGTGCCGAGCGTGGTGATCACGATCGCCTGGGTCTCGCCACGGGTGAACAGCGCCGAGCCGTGGGTGCGCGGCAGCACGCCGGCCTTGACGGTGATCGGGCGCACGGTGGTCAGGTCGCGGCCGTCGATGCGGATCTTGGTGTCGAGCACCGAGTCGCGCAGCGTGCGGTATTCGAGTTCGCCGAATTCCTTGCCCAGTTCGGCCTTGTCCCAGCCTTCGCTTTCGACGCGGCCGGCGAGCTGCTCGAACGCGTCCTTCTTGATCGCGGCGATCGCGTCGCGGCGCTGCAGCTTGTCATGGATCTTGAACCCATCGGCAAGCGTGCTGCCGATGGCTTCCTTCAACGCGGAAATCAGCGCTTCGTTCTTGGCCGGGGCGACCCAGTCGCTCGGCTTGGTGCCGGCTTCGACGGTCAGCTCGTTGATCGCGTTGATGACCTTCTGCAATTCCTTGTGGCCGAAGGTCACGGCGCCGAGCATCACTTCTTCGCTCAACAGCTGCGCTTCGGATTCGACCATCAGCACCGCGTTCGAGGTACCGGCGACGACCAGTTCCAGCTTCGAGGCCAGTAGTTCGGTCGCGCTCGGGTTGAGCAGGTATTCGCCATCCTTGTAACCGACCTTGGCGGCGCCGATCGGGCCCTGGAACGGCGTGCCGGCCAGTGCCAGCGCGGCCGAGGCGCCGATCATCGCCGGGATGTCGCCGTCCACTTCCGGGTTCAGCGAGATCACCTGGGCGATGATCTGCACTTCGTTCTTGTAGTCTTCCGGGAACAACGGGCGGATCGGGCGATCGATCAGACGCGAGATCAGCGTTTCCTTCTCGGTCGGGCGGCCTTCGCGCTTGAAGAAGCCACCGGGGATGCGGCCGCCGGCGTAGAACTTCTCGACGTAATCGACGGTCAGCGGGAAGAAATCCTGGCCTTCGCGCGCGCTCTTGGCGGCGACGGCAGTGACCAGCACCACGGTGCCGTCGACGTTGACCACGACCGCGCCGCTGGCCTGGCGGGCGATTTCACCGGTTTCGATGGTGACGGTGTTCTTGCCGTACTGGAAGGTTTTGCTGATCTTTGCCACGTTGAATTCCTTGAGTCTCTCTGTCTGTGAACCGTGCAAAGCCCCTGCCCCGCACGGTTGGCTGAAAATCAGCCGATGTCACGCGTAAGTTTTTTGCAGCGGATAAAACAACTGCGGCGCATCGCTGCGCCGCAGTTTGAATGTGTCGATCAACGACGCAGGCCGAGTTTCTCGATCAGCGCCTTGTAGCGCTCGCCATCCTTCTTCTTCAGGTAGTCGAGCAGGCTGCGGCGCTGGTTGACCATCTGCAGCAAGCCGCGGCGGCTGTGGTGATCCTTCTTGTGGGTCGCGAAGTGCTCGCCGAGCTGGGTGATGCGGGCGGTCAACAGGGCAACCTGCACTTCCGGCGAACCGGTGTCGTTGCTGCCGCGCGCGTTGTCGGCGATGACTTTCTGGGTATCGATGGACATGATGTTTTCTCTATGTATTTGACGCGGAACCTGCAGTCACTCTCGTGTCAACGCACGGGCTGTCCGGCCGTGCGCACCGCATGGTTCGCCTGTCACGGGTGGAATGGAGCCGCAATGCCGGTTCGGAATTGGGCGCGCATATTGTACGTGCGGAAACCTTTGCGGACAAGGAGTTATCCGCCCTCGGGCGGACAATCGTCAGGTGCCGGCGAGATTGAACCGCCGCGCCGGGGCCAGACGATGCTCCGCATTCAGCTCGCCGAGGCCGACCGGGCGCCCCTGGGCATCGAACACCGCGACTTCACCCGCCGGCCCGGGCACGTTGCCGAGGCGCTGGCCCATGCGGAACCGCGCGACGGCCTCGTCGGTCAGCTCGATCCGCGACAGGCCGACCAGACCGGCTTCCAGCGGCAACAGGCAGGCGTCGAGGCTGCGCTCGTCGCGCTCGGCCAGCGCCTGCAACTGTTCCAGCGTCCACATCCGCGGTTCGAGGAACGGTTCGATCCAGGTGCGGCGCAATTCCGCCACGTGCGCGCCGCAGCCAAGCAGTTCGCCGAGGTCGCGGACCAGCGCACGCACGTAGGTGCCCGAACCGCATTCGACGTGCAGGCGCAGCAAAGGCGCGCCGCCATCGAGCAGGTCGGCGGCGGATTGCAGCTCGAACCTGAACACCTCGACCGGCCGCGCTTCGACTTCAATCTGCTCGCCGCGCCGCGCCTTCGCGTACAGCGGCTCGCCGCCGCGCTTGAGCGCCGAATAGATCGGCGGGCGCTGCTGCAACGCGCCAGTGAGTTGCTTCAGCGCCGCATCGATCTGCGCGACGGAATATTTGCCGACTTCGCGTTCGCGCAATGGTTGGCCCTCGGCGTCGTCGGTATCGGTGGCGATGCCGAGCCGCGCGACGGTGTCATAGGCCTTGCGCTGGCCAAGCAGGCTGCCGGCGATCTTGGTCGCCTCGCCGAAGCACAGCGGCAACAGGCCGGTGGCGAGCGGATCGAGTGCGCCGGTGTGCCCGCCCTTTTCCGCGCGGAAAAGCCGGCGCGCCATCTGCAGCGCCGTGTTGGAGCTCACGCCCGGCGGCTTGTCGAGCAGCAGAATGCCGTCGAGCTTGCGGAACGTGGTTTTCGCTTTCGGCGACGACGAGTGCATGTCGCGATTATTCACTATCCGGACGCGTTGCGACGCGCTCGTTACCGCGACTCGTCAGGTTCGGCGGGGGGCGGATTGTCTTTCAGCAGCTTCTCGATGCGCTCGCCGCGGTCGACCGAATCATCGTAGTGGAAATGCAGTTCCGGCACGTGGCGCAGCTTCATCGCCTTGCCCAGCTGGAAGCGGATTTGCGGCGCCAGTTCCTTCAGGCCCTTCACCGCTTCGACGGATTTTTCCTCCATCAACGCGGTGACGAAAACCTTGGCGTGGGCCATGTCGCGGGTGACTTCGACGTCGGAAACGCTCACCGACGGCAACTGGTGCTCGCGCACCGCGTTGTGCACCAGCGTGCCCAGCTCGCGGCGGAGCTGGGCGGAGACGCGGTCGGTGCGATGGAAGGACTTGGTCGGCATCAGAGCGTACGCTGCACTTCGATGCGCTCGAAGCATTCGATCTGGTCGCCCGGCTTGACGTCGTCGTAGGCCTTCACGCCGATGCCGCACTCGGTGCCGTTGCGCACTTCCTCGACGTTCTCCTTGAAGCGGCGCAACGATTCCAGCTCGCCCTCGAAGATGACGGTCGAATCGCGCAGCACGCGGATCGGCTTGTTCTTCTTGACCACGCCTTCGACCACCATGCAGCCGGCGACCGCGCCGAACTTGGACGAACGGAACACGTCGCGGACTTCGGCGGTACCGATGATCTCCTCGCGGATTTCCATGCCGAGCAAACCGGACGCGACCTGCTTCACCTGGTCGATCACGTCGTAGATGATCGAGAAGTAGCGCAGGTCGACGCCGTTGGCCTCGATGATCTTGCGCGCCGATGCGTCGGCGCGGACATTGAAGCCGATGACCGTGGCCTTCGAGGTGACCGCGGTGTTCGCGTCGGATTCGGTGATGCCGCCGACGCCGGAAGCGATGACGTTGATGCGAATCAGATCGTTCGACAGCGCGGTGAGCGCCTGCTTGAGCGCTTCGGTCGAGCCCTGCACGTCGGCCTTGACCACCAGGTTGAGCACTTGCTGCTCGCCGCCCTTGCCCATCTGCGCGAGGATGTCTTCCATGCGGTTGCCGGCGGACGCGACGAGGCGCGATTCGCGGCGCTTGGCGTCGCGCTGCTGGGCGACGTCCTTGGCCAGGCGCTCGTCGGCGACGACGACGAAATCGTCGCCCGCATCCGGCACGCCGGACAGGCCGAGCAACTGCACCGGAATCGACGGGCCAGCTGATTCCGGCTGCTTGCCGGTTTCGTCGAACAGCGCGCGCACGCGGCCGTACTGGATGCCGCAGACCAGGTAGTCGCCCTTCTTCAGCTGGCCCTGCTGCACCAGTACCGTCGCGACCGGGCCGCGGCCCTTGTCCAGCGAGGACTCGATCACGGTGCCGCTGGCACGACCGTCGAACACGGCCTTGAGGTCGAGCACTTCGGCCTGCAGCAGGATCGCGTCGAGCAGTTCGTCGATGCCCTGGCCGGTCTTGGCCGAGATTTCGATCATCTGGGTGTCGCCACCGAAGTCTTCGGCCACCACGTTTTCGCCGAGCAACTCGTTCTTCACCCGCAACGGGTCGGCGCCGGACTTGTCGATCTTGTTGATCGCCACCACCAACGGCGCGTTCGCGGCCTTGGCGTGCTGGATCGCCTCCTTGGTTTGCGGCATCACGCCGTCGTCGGCTGCTACCACCAGCACCACCACGT
>JAATFG010000035.1 GCA_015655355.1 Lysobacterales bacterium | reverse complement strand
CTTGCAAGCTGCGTGCGCCAGCCAGCGCGCCTTCCGAGTACGGCGGGTGGCGGATGTAGGTGGATTTTTCGCGCCATGCGCACAGCGGCGCGGCCTTCCGCACGTTGCCCTGGCGCGCGAACATCGGCTCGTACCCGGCGCGGAATTGCTCGGGCTTGACGCTCGTCTTCACGATGGCGTCGATTCCGGCGTCGTTCGGCCAGATGTCCTTCAGCCGCACTTCGTTGCCTTGCGCATCGATGCCGAGCACGTCCTTCTCGATGTCGAAGCGCACCGTGCCGGAGATCGCATACGCGACCACCAGCGGCGGCGAAGCGAGGAACGCCTGCTTCGCGTATGGATGGATGCGCCCGTCGAAATTGCGGTTGCCCGACAACACCGCGACCGCGTACAGATCGCGCTCGATGATTTCCCGCTGGATCTCCGGGTCGAGCGCGCCGCTCATGCCATTGCAGGTGGTGCAGGCGAAGGCGACGATGCCGAAGCCGAGGCTTTCCAGTTCCTTCAGCAAGCCCGCCTCTTCGAGATACGCCTGCACCACTTTCGAGCCGGGCGCCAGCGACGTTTTCACCCACGGCTTGCGCACCAGCCCGCGCGCGTTTGCGTTGCGCGCGATCAAACCGGCGGCGATCACGTTGCGCGGATTCGAGGTGTTCGTGCACGAAGTGATCGCGGCGATGATGACGCCGCCATCGGGAATCAGGCCGCTCGCCTCTTCGGCTTTCGCCGCCTGCAGCTTGGCTTCGTCGGCGATGCCGCGCGCCTGCAAATCGGCGACCGGCAAGCGCTTGTGCGGGTTGCTCGGCCCGGCCATGTTGCGCACGACCATCGAAAGATCGAAATGCAGGGTGCGTTCGTATCGCGCGGTCTTCAGCGCATCCGCCCACAAGCCGGCAGTTTTCGCGTAGGTCTCGACCAGTCGCACTTGTTCGTCGCTGCGGCCAGTCAGCTTCAAGTAGTCGATGGTCTGCTGGTCGATGAAGAACAACGCCGCGGTCGCGCCGTATTCCGGCGCCATGTTGCTGATCGTCGCGCGGTCGCCGACGGTCAGCGCGGCAACGCCTTCGCCGCGGAATTCGAGGTACGCGCCGACCACTTTCTCCTTGCGCAGGAATTCGGTGAGCGCCAGCACCACGTCGGTGGCGGTGATGTTCGGTTGCGGCTTGCCGCTCAATTCGACGCCGATGATGTCCGGCAGGCGCATCCACGACGCTCGGCCGAGCATCACGTTCTCCGCTTCCAGCCCGCCGACGCCGACCGCGATCACGCCCAGCGCATCGACGTGCGGGGTGTGCGAATCGGTGCCGACGCAGGTGTCCGGATACGCGATGCCGCGACCGTTGCCACTTGCGTCCACGCCGATCACCGGCGACATCTTCTCCAGGTTGATCTGGTGCATGATGCCGTTGCCGGCCGGGATCACCTCGACGTTGTCGAACGCGGACTTGGTCCACTCGATGAAGTGGAAGCGATCTTCGTTGCGGCGGTCTTCGATCGCGCGGTTCTTGGCGAAGGCGTCCTTGTCGAAACCCGGCGCCTCCACCGCCAGCGAGTGATCGACGATCAGTTGCACCGGCACGACCGGATTGACTTGCGCCGGGTCGCCGCCTTGATCGGCGATGGCGTCGCGCAGGCCGGCCAGATCGACCAGCGCGGTCTGGCCGAGGATGTCGTGGCATACCACGCGCGCCGGAAACCACGGGAAATCCACCTCGCGCTTGCGTTCGATCAACTGGCCGAGATACGCGGCGACCTTTCCCGGCTCGGCCTTGCGCACGATGTTCTCGGCGTGGACGCGCGCGGTGTACGCCAATGCGTCCCAGCTTCCCGGCTTGACCGCTTCGACCGCGGCGCGGGCGTCGAAGTAGTCGAGATCGGTTCCGGGCAGCGGCTTTCTGTGATCGGTGTTCATGCGCCAAATTGTAGTGATTCCACCACGCAGCGGCGGCCCGACCTTCGTACCATACGGTGGCGTTGGTATCATGTGCAGCCTGTCCACTTGCCAGCCACGAGCCCGCCATGACTCCGGAACAACTGCTTGCCACCTACGGCCCACGCGAATCGATGGAATACGACGTGGTCGTGGTCGGTGCCGGCCCCGGCGGTCTGGCCACCGCGATCCGGCTGAAGCAACTCGCCGCCGAAAACGGCAAGGACGTCTCGGTGTGCGTGCTGGAAAAAGGTTCCGAGCCGGGCGCGCACATCCTGTCCGGCGCGATCATGGATCCGAAGGCACTGACCGAACTGTTCCCGAACTGGGCCGAACTCGGCGCGCCACTGAAGCAGGCCGTCGCCCGCGACGAGTTTTTGTTCCTCGACGCAATCGGCGCGAAGCAGACGCCGGAATTCCTGCTGCCGGATTGCTTCAAGAACCACGGCAATTACATCGTCAGCCTCGGCAGCGTGGTGCGCTGGCTGGCGCAGCAGGCGGAAAGCCTCGGCGTGGAGATTTTCCCCGGCTTCGCCGCCACGGAAATCCTCTATTCCGGCGACGGCGCGGTGAAGGGCGTGGCGACCGGCAACATGGGCATCGGCAAGGACGGCGAGCCGACCGAGCAGTTCCAGCTCGGCATGGAGTTGCACGCCAAGTACGTGATGTTCGCCGAAGGCGCGCGCGGCCAGCTCGGCCGCCAGCTGATCGAGAAGTTCAAGCTCGACGCGGGCAAGGACCCGCAGAGCTACGGCATCGGCATCAAGGAATTGTGGCAGGCCGATCCGGCCAAGCATCAGCCCGGCCTCGTGGTGCACACCGCGGGCTGGCCGCTGAATTCGGACACCTACGGCGGCTCGTTCCTGTATCACGCCGAGGACGGCAAGATCGCGGTCGGCTTCGTCGTCGGCCTCGACTACAAGAATCCGTGGCTGTCGCCGTTCAAGGAATTCCAGCGCTTCAAGACCCATCCGGCGATCCGCAAGCACCTCGAAGGCGGCAAGCGCATCGGCTACGGCGCGCGCGCCATCACCGCCGGCGGCTTGTTGTCGCTGCCGAAGACGGTGTTCCCCGGCGGCGCGCTGGTCGGCTGCGAAGCCGGCTTCCTCAACGCCTCGCGCATCAAGGGTTCGCACGCGGCGATCAAGACCGGCATGCTCGCGGCGGAGGCGGCGTTCGATGCGCTGCAAGCCGGGCGCGCGAACGACGAATTGACGGCGTATCCCGAAGCGTTCGAAAAAAGCTGGCTGCACGCCGAATTGCAGCAGGCCAAGAACTTCAAGCAGTGGTTCAAGAAGGGCCGCAGCTTCGCCACGCTGATGACCGGCATCGAGCAATGGCTGCTGCCGAAACTCGGCATCCGCAATCCGCCGTGGACGATCCATCGCGCGTCGCCGGATTACGCCGCGCTGCAACCGGCGGCGACGCAGCCGAAGATCGCGTATCCGAAACCGGACGGCGTGCTCACGTTCGACCGCCTCAGCTCAGTGTTCCTGTCCAGCACCAATCACGACGAGGACCAGCCGAGCCACCTGACGCTGAAGGACCCGAGCGTTCCAGTCGCCATCAATCTGCACAAGTTCGGCGGTCCGGAAGCGCGCTATTGCCCGGCCGGCGTGTACGAATTCGTCGGCGAGGCCGGCAGCGAGCGCCTGCAGATCAACGCGCAGAACTGCGTGCACTGCAAGACCTGCGACATCAAGGACCCGACCCAGAACATCGTCTGGGTTGCGCCACAAGGTGGCGGCGGGCCGAATTACGCGGGAATGTAATTCCTGCGCAGAAGTGGGACACGCCACGCAGGCAGGCACTTACCACGCAAGCAACACCGGCAAACGATTTCAGCGTCCTCTCTCCCACGAGAGGAGAGGGGAAGAGCACAGCGGCATTCCGACGCGGGCCGAACAGGTTTCAGGCGATAATGTCGCGATCTTTCCCGAACCCCGTTCCGCATGAACCGCGCGATCCCGTCCGAGCGCCTTTCCCGCACCGCTTTCCTGTGGCTGCTGTTGCTGGCAGCACTGGCCATCGCCGCCGGCATCGGCCTGCGCGAACCCACCCCGCCGGACGAGCCGCGCTTCGTCCTCGCGGCGAAGCAAATGGTCGATTCCGGGCAGTGGCTGTTCCCGCACCGCGGCACCGAGCTGTACGCGGAAAAGCCGGCCACTTTCATGTGGCTGCAGGCCGCTTCGTACGAAGTGCTGCGCAACTGGCGCACCGCGTTCCTGCTGCCGTCGCTGCTGTTCGCCCTGCTCTCGCTGTGGTCGACCTATGACCTCGGCAAGTCGCTGTGGAACCGGCAAGTCGGCCGCTACGCCGCACTGGCCTTGTTCGCCGGCTTCCTCCAATTCGGGCTGATGGCCAAGCGCGCGCAGATCGACATGACCGTCGCCGGGATGATGGCGCTGTCGTTGTGGGGCCTGCTGCGCCACCTGCTGCGCGGACCGGACTGGCGCGCGGCATGGCTGGGCTGTTTCGCCGCCGGCCTCGGCACGGTGACCAAGGGCGTCGGCTTCCTGCCGCTGCTGGTGCTGCTGCCGTTCTTCGCAGTGAAGTTCGCGCGCAAGGAGAAAATCGACTTCGGCGCAAAGAACTGGGGACGCACGGCACTCGGCTTCGGCTTCTTCCTGCTCGGCTGCGGCGTGTGGATTTTGCCGATGCTGCACGCGGCGCTGGTCAGCCACGATCCGGCGCTGCAGGCCTATGCACACGAACTGCTGTTCAAGCAGACCGCGACACGCTATGCGCACGCCTGGGGCCACGTGCAGCCGTGGTGGTATTTCGCGCAGGTGATCATCACCCTGTGGCTGCCGGCGCCGTTGTTGCTGCCGTGGCTGGCGCCGGCCTGGTGGCGGCGCATCAGGCGCCTGGATGCGCGCTACGTGGTGTTGCTCGGCTGGGGCGTGCTGGTACTGCTGTTCTTCAGCACCAGCCCGGGCAAGCGCGAGGTCTACATCCTGCCGGCGATCCCGGCGTTCGCGCTGGCGTTGGCGCCAGTGCTGCGCGGATTGCTGCAACGCGCCGGCGTGCGCCGCGTGCTGATCGGCTACATGGGCGTCGTCGGCATCGGCGCGGCCCTGTTGGCGCTGCTCGCGCTGGGCGGCCACGGTCATTGGGTCGCCAAGCAGGCGACCACCCACGGCATGGATGCGCATACCGTGCGCACGATGCTGCTGTGGCTGCTGGCGCTGGGCATCGCGGTGCTCGCCTGCGCCGCGTGGGCGTGGCGTGCACGCGTGTTCCCGGCGCTGGTGGCTATGCACGCCGCGCTGTGGATCGTGTTCGGCCTCGGCATCACCACGGCGCTCGACGCCGACAGCTCCGCGCAAGGCCTGATGCAGCGCGTCGGCCAGCGCATCGGTGCGGACGCCGAACTGGGCATGGTCGGCTGGAAGGAGCAGAACCTGCTGCAGGCCGACCGCCCGGCGCGCGACTTCGGCTTCAATGCACCGTGGCAGCAGCAGTGGAACGCGGCCAGCGCGTGGCAGCAGGAAAATCCGCAAAAACGCTGGCTGTTCGTGTATGCGCCGGCGCTCAGCCCATGCGTGGACAAGAGCAAGGTCATCGCCATCGGCCAGTCGAACCGGCGCGACTGGCTGCTGGTACCCGGCGGCACGTGGACGCCGGGTTGCGTCACCCCGCCACTGAGCGAAAGCGCGCAGGCCGAAGCCGAGAACAACTAGAATACGTCCGCATACATGAGCACCGCACCCGCCCTTTCCGTCGTCGTTCCGGTCTACAACGAACGCGACAACATCGCCCCGCTGGTCGACGAAATCGTCGCCGCGTTGCGCGGCCAGCTGGAATTCGAGATCGTCTACGTCGACGACCATTCCAGCGATGACAGCCTCGCCGTGCTGCAAGCGCTGAAGGCACGCGTGCCGGAATTGCGCGTGCTGCACCACGTGAAAAACAGCGGCCAGAGCACTTCGATCCGCACCGGCATCAAGGCTGCGCGAGGCGCATGGATCGCCACCCTCGATGGCGACGGCCAGAACGACCCGGCCGACATCCCCAAGCTGCTCGCCGCGCGCGATGCGGACACCACCGGCACGCTGATGTTCGCCGGCTGGCGGGTGAATCGGAAAGACAGCGGCAGCAAGCGCTGGGCCTCGAAATGGGCGAATGCCATTCGCTCGAACATGCTCCGCGACAACACGCCGGACACCGGTTGCGGCCTGAAACTGTTCCAGCGCGACGCCTTCCTCGACCTGCCCTACTTCGACCACATGCATCGCTACCTGCCGGCGCTGATGCAGCGCGCCGGGCACAAGACGGTGAGCGTGCCGGTCAACCATCGCCCGCGTTCCAGCGGCGTGTCGAAATACAACAATCTCAACCGCGCCCTCGTCGGCATCCGCGATTTGCGCGGCGTGGCGTGGCTGATCGCGCGCAGCAAGCGCACGCCGGTCAAGGAATTCTGAAGATGGACCTGAACCAACCGATCACCTGGCTGTTCTGGACCGGCATCCACATCACCGGCTGGAAGCTGATCGGCTACGTCGGCGCGCTGATGTTCGGCGGGCGCTGGCTGGTGCAGTTCGTCGCCTCCAAGCGCGCCGGCAAACCGGTGATCCCGCGCCTGTTCTGGTACATGAGCGTGCTCGGCAGCCTGATGACGCTGAGCTACTTCGTGTTCTCGGCAAAGCAGGATTCGGTCGGCGTGCTGCAGAACCTGTTCCCGGCGTTCACCGCGCTGTACAGCCTGTACCTCGACATCAGGCACCGCGGCTGGAATCGCGACAGGGCGACGCACTGAACCGCGACGCGCTTCCCCGCTGATGCAATCAGCCGGCGCACTTCGCGCACAGGCCATGCACTTCCAGCGTCTGCGCCTGCGGCTTGAAGCCGAGCGACTTGGCGCGATCTTCGAGTTGCGAGACGACTTCGATGTCTTCGAGTTCGACCGCGCTGTGGCAGCGGTCGCAGATCAGGAACGGCACCGAATGCTGCGCGCTGTTCGGATGGTGGCAGGCGACGAAGGCGTTGACCGATTCGAGCTTGTGCACGAAGCCGTTGGCCATCAGGAAATCCAGCGCGCGGTACACCGTCGGCGGGGCGTCGGCACCGACGCCATCGCCTCGCGCCGCATTCGCCTCGCGCACTTTTTCCAGCAGGTCGTAGGCCTTGATCGGCTTGCCGGCCTTGGCGATCAGTTCCAGCACGCGCGAACGGATGGGAGTCAGGCGCAGGCCGCGCTCCTCGCAGGCGCGCTCCACCGCGCGCACGAAACCGCGCGCATCGTCGACGTGGTGCGACGGATCGATGCAGGGTTCGTGATGGGAATGGGCGTGTTTGCTGGCCATGGGCGGATTATGGCGCGATTTTCGCCACGGCGGCGGTGATGCGCCGCAACGCTTCGTCGCGCCCGGCCAGGTACACCGTATGCGAAATGTCCGGGCTGACCTGGGTGCCGGTGATCGCCACGCGCAAGGGCTGGGCGACCTTGCCCATGCCGATGCCGAGCTGCGCGGCGACGTCGTGCAGCGCGACGCCGACGTTTTCCGCCGTCCACACCGGCAGCGACGCCAGCAGTTCCAGCGATTTTTCCAGCGGAGCCTTCGCTTCCGGCTTGAAGTGCTTGGCGACCGCAGCCTCATCGTAGTTTTCCAGCGGCACGAACCAGACCACGGATTTCTCCGCCATTTCCTTCAAGGTCTGCACACGCTCGCGCAGGGCGACGACGATGTCGGCGGCCTTCGGGCCTTTCGCCGCGTCGAGGCCGAGCTTGTGCAGTTGGTATTCGAGCTGCGGCGCGATCGATTCCGGCGCGTCGGTCTTCAGCCAGTGCTGGTTGACCCAGCCGAGCTTGGCCATGTCCAGGCGCGCGGCCTTGCTGTTGACGTCCTTGACGTCGAACAGCGAGACGAGTTCTTCGCGGGTGAAGATTTCCTGGTCGCCATGCGACCAGCCCAGGCGCGCGAGGTAATTCAGCAACGCATGCGGCAGGTAGCCTGCGTCCTTGTACTGCATCACGTCGGCCGCGCCGGTGCGCTTGGAAAGCTTCGCACCCTGCTCGTCGAGGATCATCGGCATGTGCCCGAATTTCGGCAGCGGCGCGCCGAGCGCGTGATACAGGTTGATCTGGCGCGGCGTGTTGTTGATGTGGTCGTCGCCGCGGATCACTTCGGTGATGCCCATGTCCCAGTCGTCGACCACGACCGCGAAGTTGTAGGTCGGATAACCGTCGGGACGGAAGATCACCATGTCGTCCAGTTCGCCGTTGGCGATCTCGATGCGGCCCTTGATCAGGTCGTCGAACGCGACCACGCCGTCGGGCGGATTCTTGAAGCGGATCACCCGGTTCGGGTCGTCGCGGTACGCCAGGTTCGCCTCGCGCGCGGCGCCGTTGTAGCGCGGCTTTTCCTGCTTCGCCATCGCCGCTTCGCGCATCGCGTCGAGTTCTTCCTTGGTTTCGTAGGCGTAGTAGGCCTTGCCGTCGGCGATCAGTTTTTCCGCGACTTCCTTGTAACGGGCGACGCGGTCGGTCTGGTAGATCGGGCCTTCGTCATAGTCGAGGCCGAGCCAGTCCATCGCTTCGAGGATCGCGTCGATCGCCGCCTGGGTACTGCGTTCGCGGTCGGTGTCCTCGATGCGCAGCACGAACTTGCCGCCGTTGTGGCGCGCCTGCAACCAGCAATACAGCGCAGTACGCGCGCCGCCGATGTGCAGGTAGCCGGTGGGACTGGGGGCGAAGCGGGTGCGGCAGGTCATGGCGGGCTCGGGTGGCGGAATCCGAATATTTTACCGGGAATCCCGCGTGGGCGAGGCTGGGTACCCAGCCTCGCCCGCCAAGCGTTCTGCACGCTCTACAATCGCAGCATGACGACGCTTTTCATTTCCGACCTGCACTTGGATTCCGGCCGACCGGCCATCACCGAACTGTTCGGCAGGTTCCTGCGCGAAGAAGCAAAGGGCGCCGATGCCGTGTACATCCTCGGCGACCTGTTCGAGGCCTGGGTCGGCGACGACGACGATTCCAAGGTCGGCAAGTTCGTCGCGGCACATTTGCGCGAAGTGCGCGCCGCCGGCGTGCCGATCTTCTTCATCCGCGGCAACCGCGATTTCCTCGTCGGCCCGGGCTATGCCGACCGCGCCGGTTTCCGCTTGCTGCCCGATCCGGCGGTGATCACGCTGTACGGCAAGCCGACACTGATCCTGCACGGCGACCTGCTGTGCACCGAAGACGCGCAGTACCAGCAGTTCCGCGCGAAAAGCCGCGACCCTGCATGGCAGAAGAAAACCCTGGCGCTGCCCTTGTTCGTGCGCAAGCTGCTGGCGGCGAAATACCGCCGGGACAGCCGCGTGCGCCAGCGCAAACTGAAAGGCGACGACCGCATGCTGTTCGAGCAGATCACCGACGTGACGCCGGCCACGGTCGAAGCGTACTTCGCGCGCTACGGCGTCGACACGATGATCCACGGCCACACCCATCGCCCGGCCATCCACGACGTGCAGGTCGGCGAACGCCACTGCCAGCGCGTCGTGCTCGGCGACTGGTACACGCAAGGCTCGGTGCTGCGGGTCAACGCAGACGGCATGAAGCTGGAAAAATTGTAGGGACGACCGTCGCGCCTCGCGGCGCTCCCTACGGACTGGCCACGTTGTCTTTCCGGCTGGCTCGACGCGGCCGATAGCACGTCCCGAGCACGTGATCCCACAACGCCGTGGTGACACCGAAGTTGCGGTCGGGATGGTGGTGGTGGATGTGGTGCCGCGCGGCCCATCGCAGCAGCCATGGCTGGCGGAAGCGCACCGCATGGATCGTGAAATGGCTCAGGCCGTAGGCGACGTAGCCGCAGGCGATCGCGCCGGACAACAGGCACGCGCTCCACCCCGGCAGGATCGACCAGAACACGGCCAGCAAGCCGAGCAGGAGCGTGGCCGGCAGGAAAAACGGCAGCGCATCGTAGCCCCGCGGGTCACGATGATGCGCGGCATGGCCGCGCTGGAACATCGAATCCGGCCCGTGGAAAATCCAGCGATGGAACACGTATTCGATGAAGCTGAAAACGATCAACCCGGCCAGCACGATGAAGAAAGCCGCCACCCATGATTCGTGCGGCGCGCGAATGCCGGCCAGCAACAGGCCGATCGACAAACTGCCGGTGACGGCGGTTTCCAGCCAGTAATTCGCCCGCGTGCTCGACAGGCGGATGATGCGCCGGAGCAACGCGGAAGCGAGCCTGCGCGGCACCGACGGCAACCCGCCAGCACCTTGCTGCAATGAAATTCTGCGCGAATCGTTCAAGAAACCTGCCCGAAGTGGAGGAACAAGGGATGCAATCCGGCCACGCCCGCACCGAAAAGCCACTTCATCCTGCGCCCATCGTTGCGAACGTCGGATAAAGGTATCCGCCCGTTTGCCGCCGCCGTCAAGGCGGGATCAATCGATCGGTTCCGCCAGCGCCGCAAGTTCGTCTTCGTCGAAACCGGCCAGCAGGCGCGCTTCGAGATTGAACGGGCCATGCAGGTATCCGCCGGCGTATTCGCGCAGCAGTTCGCGGAAACGCCGGCGCGGCTCGATGCCGCGTTGTTCGCAGAACCAGCGATACCAGCGCGAACCGGCGGCGACGTGGGCCACTTCCTCGCGCAGGATCACGACGAGGATGTCGGCGGTGGTGTCGTCGCCCAACTCGCGCAGCTTCCTGATCATGCCGGGGGTGACGTCGAGGCCGCGCGCCTCCAGCACGCGCGGGACCAGCGCCATGCGCGCCAGGCCATCGTGCGCGGTCTTCTCGCACATTTCCCACAGGCCGTCGTGGGCGAGGAAATCGCCGTATTCGTGGCCGAAATCGCCCAGTCGCGCACGCAGCATCGCGAAGTGGCGCGACTCGTCGCTGGCCACGCCCACCCAATCCGCGTAGAAACTTTCCGGCAGGCCGCGAAATCGATACACCGCATCCCACGCCAGATCGATCGCGTTGATCTCGATGTGTGCGACCGCGTGGATGAAAGCGGCGCGGCCTTCCGGCGTGCCGAAACCGCGGCGCGGCAAATCGCGCGGATGCACCCGTTGCGGTTGCGGCGGGCGGCCGGGAAACCTGATCGCTTCCGGCGCTGGCGCATCGCGGGGAATGCCGAGTTCGCCGCGCAGAAACATCGCCGCGTATTTTTGCGTCAGCCCGACCTTTTCATCGAGGTCGGCGGCGGCGAGGCATTCGGCGGCGGCGTCAAACAGCGATTTCATGCAAACAACCGGATACTGCCCGTGTGCGGACTGCGCACGCGTACCCTCAACCGGCGCGGCGCTTGCGCTTGGCTTCGTCGCTGCGCAACTGGTGGATGCGGTCGAAATAGTCGTCCTCGATGCCGGTGACGTATTCGCCGTCGAAGCAGGACGAATCGAAATCGACCAGCTCGCGGTTGCCTTCGCGCACCGCCGCTTCCAGATCCTCGAGGTCCTGGTAGATCAGCCAATCGACGCCAAGCAGCTTCTCGATTTCCTCGATGCTGCGGCCGTTGGCCACGAGTTCGTCGGCGGCGGGCATGTCGATGCCGTAGATGTTCGGATAGCGCACCGGCGGCGCGGCCGAAGCCAGGTAAACCTTGCGCGCGCCGGCATCGCGCGCCATCTGCACGATCTGCCGCGAGGTGGTGCCGCGCACGATGGAATCATCGACCAGCAAGACGACGCGGTTGCGGAATTCCAGCGGAATCGGGTTGAGCTTGCGGCGCACGCTTTTCACCCGTTCGCCCTGCCCCGGCATGATGAAGGTGCGGCCGACGTAGCGGTTCTTGACGAAGCCTTCGCGGTACGGAATGCCCAGCAGGTGGGCCAGCTGCGTCGCGCTGGGCCGGCTCGATTCGGGGATCGGGATGATGACGTCGATCTCGCTCGGCGGTACGGTCGAGACTACGCGCTTGGCAAGCGTTTCGCCGAGGTTCAATCGCGCTTGATAAACCGAGATACCGTCCAGCACAGAGTCGGGCCGCGCCAGATACACGAACTCGAAAATGCACGGATTGAGCGTGGGCGACTCAGCGCATTGTTCCGAGTGCACTTGCCCTTGCAGATCGATGAACACCGCCTCGCCGGGCGCGATATTGCGCTCGAACACATGGCCCGAACCTTCGAGCGCGACCGACTCGCTGGCCACCATGACGGTG
>JAATFG010000076.1 GCA_015655355.1 Lysobacterales bacterium | reverse complement strand
GCGCCGCAGCCCCACCTCGGTCAACAACCTGGCCACGCGCAATCCGCTGTCGTGGTTCTAGCACAACGTGATCCACGCGGTGCCGCAGAACTATCCGGGCGCCGGGCGCCTGGTGTATCCGGGCTTCCTGCAGCACGCCGGCTTCATGGCGATGAACCCGGATCGGCACCTGATGTCGCACTGGGAGTTCTACGAGGATCTGGTCAAGGGCGACGAGGAAG
Source organism: Lysobacterales bacterium (assembly GCA_015655355.1). Classification (GTDB taxonomy): domain Bacteria; phylum Pseudomonadota; class Gammaproteobacteria; order Xanthomonadales; family Xanthomonadaceae; genus Pseudoxanthomonas_A. Next base: position 11,480 of record JAATFG010000076.1, on the reverse strand, counting down.
ATGCCGCCGCGCACCGCAAGTTCTACGACGAATACAACGCAGTGCTGGACATGCCCGCCGCCTACTACCTCGACACCATCCGCGTGGTGTTCCAGGACTTCCTGCTGCCGAAGGGCGAATGGGTCGTCGGCGGCGAGAAGGTCACCCCGAGCGCGATCAAGCGCACCGCGCTGCTGAGCATCGAGGGCGAACTGGACGACATCTCCGGCGCCGGACAAACCCAGGCCGTGCACGACCTGTGCACCGGCGTGGCGAAGTCGAAGCACCAGCACCTCACCGTCGAAGGCGCCGGCCACTACGGCATCTTCAGCGGCCGCCGCTGGCGCGAAACGGTCTATCCGCAGGTGCGGCAGTTCATCGCCAGGCACACGGCCTGATTCTCCGAAAATTCATCTTTGCAATGCAAAACGCCGGGAACTCCCGGCGTTTTTGCGTTCGTACCCGACCCGTTCACACCACCGGGTCGCGCACCAGCAAATGCTTGGCCAGCCAACCGTGGAACTTGCCGATGGCACGCGCCAGATGCAACGTGGCGAACAGCAGCGCAATGCCGAACAGCGGCGTCAGCACCACCAGCCACGGCATCGTGGCCAGCAGGTTGTCGTCGTCGTACCAGAAACCGAACAGATGGCTGCCCAACAGGCTCAGCGGCGACAGGATGCAGGCCAATGCCGTGGACAGCAGCGCCACCGCCACGCTGAAGTAGGCCGTGCCCAGCGGCAGCATCAACAGGAAATACAGCATCGTCGTCCACGTGCGGAAATCGGTGAACAGTTCACCCAGGCGCTTCAGCCACGACTTGTCGCGCTGCGTGTACAGCGGCCGCCGCGGCATGCGCTCGCCCAGCAGGGTTTCGACGATGCGGCCTTCGACCAGCGACAGCAGCCGCACCGACATCAGGAACAGCAGCAGCAGCGGTATGCCGACGATCAGCACCAGCAGGCTCGTCGACAGGCTGGCGCCCACCATCACCCAGGTCGAATAGAAGATGCCGGTAGCCAGCGCCAGCAGCATGTAGAACAGCGCGCCATAGGTGCGCGGATCGGCGGCGACGCCGAAGAACCGGCCCCACCACGACGTGCGCGGCGGCGGCGGCGGCGTGCGCAGCGCGCGGGTCACCTTCACTTCGGTGTCGCGATAGATTTCGGCCACTTCCTCCGGCGCGCCGTAGCTGCCGGCGACGCTGGCGATCACTTCGGCTTCGGATTTCTCCGGCTGCGCCGCCAGTTCCGCGCGCAGGTAGTCCTCGGCGTCGTACAACGCATCCTGCACCAGCGCCGGGTCCGCGTTCTTGAGCGCGGCGCGCAGTTGTTCGAGGTATTCGGCAATCGTTCTAGGCAAAACGTTGGCGTTCATTCGGTGGCCCCTTCCAGTACGGAATCGACGGAATCGCGGGTCGCGCGCCAGGCGGCGGCCCAGTCACGCAGGGCGGCACGCCCGGCGTCGGTGATGGAGTAATAACGACGCGGCGGGCCGGCGGTGGAAGGCTCGACGAAACTGTCGAGCAGGCCCGCGCCTTCCAGGTTGCGTAGCACCGGATACAGCGCGCTTTGCTTGCCGCTGAGCACGCCATCGAGCTTTTCCAGTTGCTTGGCAATCAGGTAGCCGTACAGCGGCTCGCCCGCGCACGCCAACACCGCCAGCAGCGCCAGCGACACCGTGCCGGCGCTCAACTCCTTCTGGAATTTCCTGAGCTGGCTGTCGGATTCACCCATTGCCGTCTTCCCGCTGCCCTCGTCACTAGACTGGAGGGAATACTATTACTAAATTCGATATAGTGAATATGCCATTAGTCACCATCGGGCTTGGCGAGCCAGACCGGCACGTTCAGAATCAAGGCCAACTTCCGCAAAGGCCCATCGATGAACGCCCGTCCCCTGTTTGCCGCCTGCCTGCTGGCGCTGACCTTATCCGCCTGCACCACCGTTCCGACCGCAGCCGGCACGTCCGCGCAGGAAGCGGCAGCGGCGGCGAAAAACCGCAGCCCGAAGGAAATCCTCGACGCCGCGCCGGACAGCGACTGGCGCACGCCCGATCCCTCCAACCTGCTGTACATGGACCTGGCCAATGGCCGCGTGGTCATCGAACTGGCGCCGCAATTCGCGCCGAACCACGCCGCCAACATCCGCACGCTGGCGCACGAGCATTTCTGGGACGGCACCGGCATCTACCGCGTGCAGGACAACTTCGTCGTCCAGTTCGGCGATGCCGACAGCGACGACGCGGCGAAGGCCAAATCGCTCGGCTCGGCGAAAACCCACCTGCCCGCCGAATTCCACCGCAGCGCGCAAGGCCTCGCCTTCGACAAGCTGCCCGACAGCGACGGCTGGGCGGATCAAACCGGTTTTTCCAACGGCTTCCCCACCGCGATCAACAGCAAGACCGGCACCGCCTGGATGACCCATTGCTATGGCGTTGTCGGCTCCGGCCGCAACGAGGCCGACGACAGCAGCACCGGCTCGGAACTGTACGTGGTGATCGGCCAGTCGCCGCGGCAACTGGACGACAACATCACCGTGGTCGGGCGCGTGCTCAAGGGCATGGAGCTGCTCAGCCCGATCAAGCGCGGTCCGCCGCCGATGGGCTTCTACGAAAACGCGAGCGAACGCACGCCGATCACGTCGATCGCGCTGGCTGCCGACGTGCCCGAAAGCCAGCGCGTACCGCTGCAAGTGCTGCGCACCGATTCGCAGACCTTCCGCGACCTGATCGAAGCGCGCCGCCACGGCGTCAATTCGTTCTACAAGCGCCCGGCCGGCCGCGCCGACCTGTGCAGCATCAACGTGCCGACGCGCGACCCGACCGGGAAGAAGTGATCGGCACGCGCTGATCCATTCCACACTCAGCCGCGATAACGCGCGGCCGCGTGTTCCTGCGCGAAGTTCGGCAGCATCGCCTGGCGCGCGGCTTCGTGCGCGTGCCACTGCGCATCGTCCGGCAGCGGCGGAATCGTCACCGCCTCGCGGCGATCGAAGCCGACCAGCGCGGCATCGACCAGTTCGCCGACGTCCATCACGCCTTGCAAATCGTCGACGTTGCGGCCGGCGTGCCCCCAGATTTCGGTACGCGTTGCCGCCGGCAGCACGGCTTGCACGTACACGCCCTTGCCGCCGAGTTCGAGCTGCAAGCCCTGGCTGAGGAACAGCACGAAGGCCTTGGTCGCGCCGTAAGTGGTCATGCCGAATTCCGGCGCGAGGCCGACGACCGAAGCGATGTTGACGATCGCGCCCTTGCCTTCGGCGGCGAAACGCGGCGCGACCGCGGCGGCAAGGCGCGTCGGCGCGACGACGTTGAGGTCGATCACGCGGCTCGCGCCATCGGCGCCCTGGTCGAGGAACCCGCCCGGCTCGGTGGTGCCGGCGTTGTTGACGAGGACGCCGATGCGTGCGTCGTCGCGCAGCTTCGCTTCGATGCGGGCCAGGTCTTCGGCGTTGGTCAAGTCGGCGCGCAGGATGTCGATGATGACGCCGGTTTCGCGGCGCAGGCGCGTGGCCAGTTGCTCCATGCGTTCGACATTGCGCGCGACCAGCACGAGATCGTGGCCGCGGCGCGCGAAGCGTTCCGCATACGTGGCGCCGATGCCGGTGGATGCGCCGGTGACGAGCACGGCGGGAAGTTTGTCGGTCATGGAAATCTCCGGAGTAGATGGTGTGAAGTGCAATCCGCGAATATTCATGACGATCATCATGAATGGTATAATCATGATACTCATCATATAAAAGCGCAAGACGGCGGGAACGAAACGATGAAGATCAGCAAGGAACAGGTGGCCGAGAACCGCGAGCGCATTCTCGAAGCGGCGGCGCGGTTGTTCCGCGAACGCGGGTTCGAGAAGGTATCGGTGGCCGAAGTGATGGCTGCTGCCGGCCTCACCCACGGCGGCTTCTACGGGCATTTCGCCTCGAAGGACCACTTGGTCGCGCAGTCGTGCCACCACGCGTTGGAACAGAGCGCGGCGAAGGCAACGAAGAAGAGCCTGCGCGCCTACGGCGAAACCTATCTATCGACCGCGCACCGCGACGACCCCGGCACCGGCTGCGTGTTCGCCGCGCTGGGCAGCGAGGCGACGCGCGCACCTGAGCAAACCCGGCACGCGCTGACCCAGTCGCTGCAACGGCAACTTGATTACTTCGGCAAGGTTGCACCCGGCAAGACCGCGGCGGCGCGGCGACGCGCGGCGATCGCCGGCTGGAGCAGCATGGTCGGTGCACTGATGCTGTCGCGACTGGTCGACGACCCGGAACTGTCGGACGAATTGCTGCGCGAAACGCGGCTTGCGCTGGGCGCGGATTGACCGACCCGCACGGCGGGAAACGAATGGAGCCACCGTTCGGGCAGCTCCGGCACGCCGCAGCGCATCGTCCGCGCCGCGACGTGTCTTCGGCGAGTCGTCAACTCACTGGCGGAACTGCGCGACGGCCGCCATCGAAGCGGCGCCGAATGCGACGTCGCACCACGCGCCGGCGGCCTGCGCCAGCGCTTCGTTCCAGCCACCGTAGACTGCGTTGTCGATGAACTTGCCGTGCAGTTCCTGCGCCGACAGCGGATCGTGGATGCCGCCGCGCATGTGCGGCTGCTCGATTTCCTCGACACGGCCGTCAGCCAGGGTCGCGCGCAGGTGGCCGGTGAAATTCTTCGGGTACTCGTTGGCCGGGTCGATCTCGTAGCGGATCTTCGCCGCCAGCGCGAGCACGTCCGCATCGTGGATGCGTGCCTCGGTGAACTGGCCGAAACCGGCGCGGCGATCGAAGAAGCCCACCGCCATGCAGTACGGCGTGCTGAACTTGGCCGCGTACGGCGTTTGCGGGTGCTGCTTGACCGCCAGCGTTTCCCACAGGCGGTGCACGGTGCCTTCGCCGACCTTGCACACGATGTCGCGGATTTCGTCGGCCTTGACGCCGCGCTCGGCCAGCTTGATCGCACAGTCGATGAACGGCTGGGTCATGGTGCCGCAGGCATACGGCTTGAACGCAATGCCTTCCATCACCCAGCGCTCGCCGAAGCCTTCGGTCAGCAAGCTGAAATCCGGCGCGCGCGATGGCGCGAATGCCTTGTAGAAACCGTGCGTGCCTTCCAGCACCGTGCGCGGACCGGCGAAACCGCCGCGCGCCATCAGCGCGGCGCGGATGCCGGCCTGCGCCGACCAGCCGGCGTGCACGCGCTTGGTCGAGGTGCCCTCGGCCAGGTATTCGATGATGCCCGAGGCCATGCTGCCGGCGATGCCCAGCGCCGAGGCGGTCTGTGCCGGCGCCAGACGCAGCGCCGCGGCGACACCGCCGGCGGCGGCCAGCGCGCCGATCACCGCGGTCGGATGGAAACCGGCCTTGTGGGTCGCGCCCGGCGCCACCAGCGCCAGCCGGCACATCAGCTCCGCACCGACCGCGACGCCGCGCAGCAACGCATCGCCGTCCAGGCCTTCGCGCTCGCAGATCGCCAGCACCGCCGGCACCACCACCGCGCCGGAATGGACCGGGCCGCCTTCAAACGTATCGTCGTAGTCCTCGCCATGCGCGGCGGTGCCGTTGATCAGCGCGGCGTCGTAGACGTTGAAATTGCCGGCGTGGCCCAGCGCGGTGCAATTGCCGCCGGCTTCGACCGTGGCGAGGATCGCCCGCACGTAATCCGCGTCGCGGCTGGCAATGCACAGGCCGAGCACGTCCAGCACCAGTTGGCGGGACGCTTCCACGGTCTTGTCCGGCAGCGCGTGGCTGTCCAGCACGGCGATCCGCGCCGCCAATTGCTCGGCGATGGCCGGCACGACCGCCGGCTTGGTCATGTTGCTCATTCGGTTTTCCTTGGCTTGGGGTGTGATCGGATGTGCGACGACCGCCCTCGAACCGGCGTCCAGGTCGGCGTTCACGGCTGCCTGGTCGTCGCTTCTTCTTCGATGTGATGCGCGGCCTGGGCGCGCTCAAAGCCGTGCTGGACGTGCTGGCGCATGGCCTTGGCGGCGGTGTCGGCATTGCGGGTGGACAGCGCTTCGAGGATCGCCCGGTGCTCCGCATGCGAGGCCGCCGAGCTCCCGGCCAGCGAGAACCCGCGCCGGCGCAGCAGGTGCATGCGATTGACCACTTGCCGATACAGGCCCAGCAACGTGGCGTTGCCGGTCATCTCGACGACCCGATCGTGGAAGGCCACGTTCAACTCGAAGTAGCGGCTGATGCCGTCGCTGGTCGAGGTGCTTTCGAGCTGGCCCAGCATCGTGCCCAGTTCGGCGATCTGCGCGGCGGTGACGCGCGGGGCCAGCAGGCGCCCGGCCATTTCGTCGAGGCCGGCGCGCACTTCGTACAGTTCGGCCGCTTCGTCGTCCGAAAGATCGCGGATGAACACGCCGCGATTCTTTTCCAGCCGGACCAGGCCGGCCTCCTCCAGCGCGCGGAACGCCTCGCGCACGGGGCTGCGGCTGACGCCGAGCCGCTTGGCCAGGTCGATCTCGTTGAGCTTGGCGCCGACGGTCAGTTCGCCGCTTTTGATGCCGCGCAATATTTCCTCTTCCACCAGACCCGAAAGGGTCACCGAACGCAACAGATCGAGTGGAGAGGTATCGGAATGCATGGCAGGGCGGCTCGGCAGGCGGAGGGGCTCGAAACCCTCCGGCGCCAAGGAAAACCGGGAAAAAGCGGGGACGATTTCGAGGTGCATCAGGATAGCAAACCGCCTTTGGTTGAATATTGCTTAATTGTCTACAATATGCATAATCCAATCAAGCCCGAGTGATGCCGATATTGGCTGGCCGGGGAATCCAAAAACGCTTCATCGACAGGAAACTGCATGTCCGGACAAGCCTCCACCCCCGTTCCAGCCAACGTCACCCGGACGCTGGCGCGCTATGTCGTCAACGCCCAGCCGGGCGACCTGCCCGCGCCGGTGCGCGAGCATGCGGTCCGCACGTTCCTGAACTGGCTGGGCTGCGCGGTCGGCTCGTGCCGGCACGAGGCCGTGGACATCGCGATCAAGGCGCTGTCGCCGTTCATCGGCCCGGCCCAGGCCAGCGTGCTCGGCCGCGGCGAGCGCGTCGACGTGATCAATGCCGCGCTGTTCAACGGCATCAGCTCGCACGTGTTCGATTTCGACGACACCCACCTGAAGACGGTGATCCACCCGGCCGGCCCGGTCGCCTCGGCGATCCTCGCCCTGGCCGAATACCGCCCGGTCAGCGGCGCCGACTTCGTGCACGCGCTGGCGCTGGGCGTGGAAGTGGAATGCCGGATCGGCAACGCGGTGTACCCGGATCACTATCACGTCGGCTGGCACATCACCGGCTCGGCCGGCGTGTTCGGCGCCGCCGCCGCCGTCGGCAAGCTGCTGGGCCTGGACGAACAACAGATGGTGTGGGCGCTGGGCATCGCGTCGAGCCAGCCGGTCGGCATGCGCGAGCAGTTCGGCACCATGACCAAGAGCTTCCACCCCGGTCGCGCCGCGCAGAACGGCCTGACCGCCGCGCTGCTGGCATCGCAGGGCTACACCAGTTCGCAGCAGGGCATCGAGGCCAAGCGCGGCTGGGCCAACGTGACCAGCACCAAGCAGGACTACAGCGAGATCACCGAAGGCCTCGGCGAGCGCCACGAAAGCGCGCTGAACAGCTTCAAGCCGTTCGCCTGCGGCATCGTCATCCACCCGGCCATCGATGGCGCGATCCAGTTGCGCAACGAATACGGCCTGAGCGCCGACAAGATCGCCTCGGTGCAGTTGCGCGTGCATCCGCTGGTGCTGGAACTGACCGGCAAGCGCACGCCGAAGGTCGGCCTCGAAGGCAAGTTCAGCGTGTTCCATTCGGTCGCCGTGGCGATCATCGACGGCCGCGCCGGCGAGAACCAGTACAGCGACGCCGCGGTGCTCGACCCGGCCACGATCAAGCTGCGCGATTCGGTCGATGCGGTGATCGACGAGGCGCTGGAGCCGGATCAAGTGCACATCGCCATCACCCTGACCGACGGCAGCGTAGTCGAGAAATTCATCGAGCACGCGATCGGCAGCAAGGACCACCCGATGACCAACGATGACCTGGCGGCGAAGTTCACCGACCTTGTCGTGCCGGTGCTGGGCGAAGCGCGCACCGCGCAATTGCTTGCGGCGTGCTGGGGCCTGGAACAGGCGCCGGATCTGGCCGAAGTGGCCAAGCTGGCCTGCCCCGCGTGACGCGATGACGAAAACGCCCCGGCACGGTTCCCGTTGCCGGGGCGTCCAGGTTTCAAGGAGCGTCAAGGCGCCGGAGCGCGCGCCCTTCAATCAATCGATATGCATGAGTTTCGGGAGGAGAAACGAATGTCCAACCATTGGAGCCCCACGGGCTGCCGTTGCCGTTTTCACGCATCGCATGCCATTTGCCGGCGCGATCTCCGCCATCTTCTCGCCAGCGCCGCCGCACACCGCGGCACGCTCGTGAACATCCAACGGGAGCAGGCGTGATGCAACCGGTCAAAGCGAAAATCTTCAGCGGCGCGCCCGGGAAAGTCTTCCTGCTTCTGTGCGCCATGTATTTCATCGAATACGTCGACCGCGTCAACCTGTCGGTGGCCGCGCCGCTGATCAAGGGCGAGTTCGGCCTCAGCAACACCAAGCTCGGCGTTGCGCTGGCCGCGTTCGGCTATTGCTACACCACGTTCCAGATCATCTGCGGCTATCTCGGCGACCGCATCGGTCCGCGCCGGATGCTGGCCATTTCCGGCATTTTCTGGACCTGCGGCACGCTGCTCACCGGCTTCACCACCGGTCTGGCCGGCCTGATCGTGGCGCGCTTGCTGGTCGGCACCGGCGAAGGCGGCACGATCCCGGTCGCCACCCGCGCGATGAGCAACTGGGTGGCGCGCGAGCGCCGCGGCTTCGCCCAAGGCTTCACCCACTCGGCCTCGCGTGCCGCCGCCGCACTGACCCCGCCGCTGGTGGTGGCGATGATTCCCTTCATCGGCTGGCGCGGCGCATTCATGGTGATGGGCGTGATCAGCCTGCTGTGGGTGGTGGTCTGGTACAGCTACTTCCGCGACGATCCGCGCATGCACAAGGGCGTGACGCCCGAAGAACTGGCCCGGTTGCCGGTCTACTCCGACACCGCCCGCGACGAGAAGGGCACGCGCAAGACCGTGCCGTGGCTGCGCCTGTTCCAGCGCATGATCCCGGTCACCCTGGTGTTCTTCGCCCATGCCTGGGCGCTGTGGATGTACCTGAGCTGGCTGCCGAGCTTCTTCGTCTCGCACTTCCACATCGACCTCAAGCACTCGGCGCTGTACACCGGCGCGATCTTCGTCGCCGCGGTGATCGGCAACACCGCCGGCGGCTCGCTGACCGACTGGCTGTACCAGAAGACCGGCAAGCTCAACGAATCGCGCCGCAACGTGGTGATCCTGGCCTTCGCCGGCTCGATCGCGTTCATGTCCTGCGTGCTGTTCGTGCACAACCAGGCCATCGTCACCCTCAGCCTGGCGCTGGCGCTGTTCTTCCTGGAACTGAGCTGCGGCCCGATTTTCGCCACCCCGATGGACGTGGCGCCGGAGCACTCCGGCGTGGCCACCGGCTTCGTCAGCACCGCCGCGGGCCTGGGCTCGGTGATCTCGCCGATCCTCTTCGGCTATATCGTCGACAAGACCGGCAGCTACACCCTGCCGTTCCTGGTCTCGATGTGCGTGCTGGGGATGGGCATCGTGGTTTCGTTCTGGATGCGTCCGGACAAGCCGGTGCGCGCGGCCGCGCAGCATTGATGAGAGGATGAGGACAGCCATGAACGAGCAAGCAAACCGCGAACTGGCCGGACAGGTGGCCATCGTCACCGGCGCCGCGCGCAACATCGGCCGTGCCATCGCCGTGCAACTGGGGCGCCAGGGCGCCAGCGTGGTGGTCAACGCGCAAAGCTCGGCCGACGAAGCCGACGAAACCGCCAGCCTGGTCGAACAGGCCGGCGGCAAGGCACTGGTGCATCTGGCCGACGTTTCCAAGCCCGAAGGCGCGCAGGCGCTGATCGACGCCGCCATCGCCGGCTTCGGCCGGCTCGACATCCTGGTGAACAACGCCGCGATCCGCCGCGAAGCCAGATTCGACGACCTCGACTGGCAACAGTGGCGCGCGGTGATGGGCGTGATCGTCGACGGCGCCTACCTGTGCACGCACGCGGCCACGCCGTACCTGCGCCGCTCGCCGGCCGCGGCCATCGTCAACATCGGCGGCATGTCCGCGCACTCCGGCTCGGCCGGGCGTGCGCACGTGATGACCGCGAAGATGGCGCTGGTCGGGTTCACCCGCGCGCTGGCGCAGGACCTCAGCGGCGATGGCATCACCGCCAACTGCGTGGTGCCCGGCCTGATCGACACGCCGCGCGACGGCGGTTCCGCGCAAGGCACGCCCGCCCACCACGCGGTGCGCAAGACCCTGCTCGGACGCCGCGGCACGCCGCAGGAAGTCGCCGATCTGGTCGCGTTCCTGTGCGGCCCCAAGGCGCGCTACCTGACCGGGCAGACCCTGCACGCCAACGGCGGCGCCTACTTCGGCTGATCCACCCGCATCGGCCGTGCCGCGACCGCGTTCCGGTCGCGCGCGGCGCTTTTCCCGGTCATCAACGGCGCACGGCGGGCCTTATCCCTCCCCGCCGCCGTGCGCCTTCAACCTCTCGCGGTCTTCCTCATGAGCAAAGCACTGACTCCCGCCGAACAGGCCCTGCGCGAAGCGGCGCGGGAATACCACCGCAGCCCCGTCCACGGCAAGATTTCGGTCACCCCGACCAAGCCGCTGGCCAGCCAGCGCGACCTGTCGCTGGCCTATTCGCCCGGCGTCGCCTATCCGTGCCTGGACATCCAGGCCGATCCGTCGCTGGCCGCCGAATACACCTCGCGCGGCAACCTCGTCGGCGTGGTCACCAACGGCACCGCGGTGCTCGGCCTGGGCGACATCGGCCCGCTGGCCAGCAAGCCGGTGATGGAAGGCAAGGGCGGCCTGTTCAAGCAATTCGCCGGCGTCGACGTGTTCGACATCGAGCTGGCCGAACGCGACCCGGACAAGCTGGTCGAGATCATCGCCGCGCTGGAACCCACGCTGGGCGGCATCAACCTGGAAGACATCAAGGCGCCCGAATGCTTCTATATCGAACAGAAGCTGCGCGAGCGCATGAACATCCCTGTGTTCCACGATGACCAGCACGGCACGGCCATCATTTCCAGTGCCGCCCTGCTCAATGGGCTGGAACTGGTAGGCAAGCAAATCGGCGCGGTGAAGATCGCCGTCTCGGGCGCGGGCGCGGCGGCCATTGCCTGCGTGGACGTCATGGTGGGCCTGGGCGTGGCGCGCCACAACGTCTTCATGTGCGACTCCAAGGGTGTTATCTATGAAGGCCGCCCCGGCAAGCTCGACCCCACCAAGCTGCGCTATGCGCAGAACACCGAAGCCCGCACCCTGGCCGACGTAGTGCGGGGCGCCGATGTTTTCCTGGGCTGCTCGGCGCCCGGTGTGCTCACCGCCGACATGGTGAAGACCATGGCCGACAAGCCCATCATCCT
>JAATFG010000093.1 GCA_015655355.1 Lysobacterales bacterium | reverse complement strand
GCGGCTGGCCCTTCTTGCCTTCCAGCGATTCCATCAGCGCGGTTTCTTCGCCGCAGATGTAGGCGCCGGCGCCGAGCGCCGTATAGAGATCGATGTCCACGCCACTGCCGAGCACGTTCTTGCCCAGCCAGCCGTTCGCGTAGGCGTCCTTCAACGCTTCTTCGTAATGCTCGAACGGCTCGTGGTGGAACTCGCCGCGCAGGTAGTTGTAGCCGACGGTCGCGCCGGTGGCGTAGCAGCCGATCGCCATGCCCTCGATCACCGAATGCGGGTTGTAGCGCAGGATGTCGCGATCCTTGCAGGTGCCCGGCTCGGATTCGTCCGAGTTGCACAGCATGTACTTCTGCACGTCGCCCTTGGGCATGAAGGTCCACTTCAGGCCGGTCGGGAAGCCCGCGCCGCCACGGCCGCGCAGGCCGGAGGCCTTGACCATTTCGATCACGTCGGCCGGCGGAATCTTCTCGCTGAGAATCTTGCGCAGCGCCTGGTAGCCGCCAGTTTTCAGATAGCTTTCGTACGACCACGGTTTGTCGAAATGCAGCGTGGTCAGCACCGCCTGGTGCGGTTGCGGCGCAGGTCCGACCGGACCCGTGGTTTCGGGATGATGCGACATGATTACTCCAGCCCGTCCAGCAGTTCATCGACCTTTTCGGTCGTGAGGTGTTCGTGGTAGTGGCCGTTGATGACCATCATCGGCGCATGCGCGCAAGCGGCGAGGCATTCCTCTTCCTGCTTGAGGTAGATACGGCCGTCGGCGGTCGATTCGCCGCGCTTGCAACCGAGTTTCTTCTCGGCATGCTGCGCCAGTTCTTCGCCGCCGTTGAGCCAGCACGAGATGTTGGTGCAGAACGCGACATTGTGGCGGCCGACCGGCTGCGTCTCGAACATCGAGTAGAAGCTGGCGACCTCGTAGGCCCACACCGGCGGGATATCGAGGTACTTGGCGACCGCGGCGATCAGTTCGTCGGTCAACCAGCCGCCGTTCTGCTCCTGCGCGGCATGCAGGCCCTGCAGCACGGCAGAACGCTTCTGGTTCGCCGGGAACTTGCTCAGCCAATGGTCGATGTGCGCACGCGTCGCATCGCTCAACGCGACCTGCGGATCGACGTGCCGCGCCTTTTCAAAATTGCCCGTGGCCCTCATCGGTCCACCTCACCAAAAACCAGGTCGTAGGTACCGATCATCGCGACGACGTCGGCGAGAAGATGTCCGCGCACGATGCTGTCCATCGAGGACAGGTGCACGAAGCCCGGCGCACGCAGGTGCACGCGGAACGGCTTGTTGGCGCCGTCGGAAACCAGGTAGCAAGCGAATTCGCCCTTGGGCGCTTCGACCGCGGCATAGGTTTCGCCGGCCGGCACGCAATAGCCTTCGGAGAACAGCTTGAAGTGGTGGATCAGCGCTTCCATGTCGTCCTTCATGGCCTCGCGCTTGGGCGGCGCGACCTTGTAGTTGTCGACGATCACCGGGCCGGGATTCGCCTTCAACCACTTCACGCACTGGCCGATGATCCTGATCGACTCGCGCATTTCATGCACGCGCACGAGGTAACGGTCGTAGCAGTCGCCGTTGGTGCCGACCGGGATGTCGAAATCGACTTCCGCGTACTTGGCGTACGGCTGCTTCTTGCGCAGGTCCCATTCGATGCCCGAACCGCGCAGCATCACCCCGGTCATGCCCCACGCCCGCGCGTGTTCCGGCGAAATGGTGCCGATGCCGACGGTGCGCTGCTTCCAGATGCGGTTGTCGGTCAGCAGGGTTTCGTATTCGTCGAAGCGCTTCGGGAATTCGACCACCAGATTTTCGAGGAAATCGAGCATCGAGCCCTCGCGCGAAGCATTGAGCTTCTTCAGCGCGGCGCCCTTGTGCCACTTCGATTCCTTGTACTTCGGCATGTGGTCCGGCAAATCGCGATACACGCCGCCCGGACGGTAATACGCCGCGTGCATGCGCGCGCCGCTGACCGCCTCATAGCAGTCCATCAATTCTTCGCGCTCGCGGAACGCATACAGCATCACCGCCATCGCGCCGAGGTCGAGCGCGTTCGAGCCGACCCACATCAGGTGGTTGCGGATGCGGGTGATTTCATCGAACAGGGTGCGGATCCACTGCGCGCGTTCCGGCACTTCGATGCCCATCAGCGTCTCGATGGCGCGCACGTAGGCATGCTCATTGCACATCATCGAGACGTAATCGAGGCGATCCATGTAGCCGATCGACTGGTTGAACGGCTTGGACTCGGCCAGCTTTTCGGTGCCGCGATGGAGCAGGCCGATGTGCGGATCGGCGCGGACGATGGTTTCGCCGTCCATTTCCAGGATCAAACGCAGAACGCCGTGCGCCGCCGGATGCTGCGGGCCGAAGTTCATCGTGTAGTTGCGGATTTCCTGCGTGGCTTCGGCAGGATTGCTCGCCAGCGCTTCGTGGGCTTGCTGCAGGCTCACTTCTTCACTCCTTCGCGCTGCTCACCGGCGGCGGTGCCGTAACGGTTGTCGTCGCGGATCACGCGCGGCACGCCGACGCGCGGCTCGACCGAGGTCACCGGCGCGTACACCACGCGCCTCTTCTCTTCGTCGTAATGCACTTCGACGTTGCCGATCAGCGGGAAATCCTTGCGGAACGGATGGCCGACGAAGCCGTAGTCGGTGAGGATGCGGCGCAGGTCCGGATGGCCCTCGAAGACCACGCCATACAGGTCGAACGCCTCGCGCTCGAACCAGTTGGCGCCCGGCCAGATGTCCGTCACCGAAGCGACCACCGGCACGTCGTCGTTCGGCGCGTAGCAGCGGATGCGCAGGCGATGGTTGTGCTGGTACGAAATCAGGTGCGCGACCACGGCATAGCGCTGGCCGGGTACGTCGACCGGCTGGATGCCGTCATCGCCCTGCTCGGCCGTCAGCGTTTCGCCCCAGGCGAAGCGGCCTTGCGCCTTGCCTTCGACGCCGCGCGAGAAACCCTGCGAGGACACGTCGTCGGTATCCCATTCGTCGCGGCCGTAGCTGAGGTAATCGACGCCGCACAGGTCGGAAAGTTGCTCGAAGCCGAAGTCGTCGCGCAGCGCGGTCGCGACTGCGTGCCACTGCGTCGGCGGCACTTCCAGCGTGGTTTCACCGCGCGCTTCAATCACGGTCGCGTCGCTGAAGCGCGCGCGCAACTGTTCGGCGAAGTTTTGTGCTTGCTCTGCCATGAGGCTTGGCGTGCTCTGGTTGTGGGTATTCGGGAAAACGGAGACGCTTACGCGATCTTGCCCGGCAGCTGGACTTTCTTTTCCTGCCGGTTTGCAAAACCCTCGGTGCGCCAGATCTTCTTCTGCAATTGCAGGATGCCGTAGACCAGCGCCTCGGCGGTCGGCGGGCAACCCGGCACGTAGATGTCGACCGGCACCACGCGGTCGCAGCCGCGCACCACCGAGTACGAATAGTGGTAGTAGCCTCCGCCGTTGGCGCAACTGCCCATCGAGATCACCCACTTCGGTTCCGGCATCTGGTCGTAGACCTTGCGCAGCGCCGGGGCCATCTTGTTGACCAGGGTGCCGGCGACGATCATCACGTCGGACTGGCGCGGCGATGGACGGAACACCACGCCGTAGCGGTCGAGGTCGAGGCGCGCCGCGCCGGCGTGCATCATTTCCACCGCGCAGCAGGCCAGGCCGAAGGTCATCGGCCACATCGAGCCGGTGCGCGCCCAGTTG
>JAATFG010000115.1 GCA_015655355.1 Lysobacterales bacterium | reverse complement strand
GTCACCACCGACCTGCGCCTGAACGAGCCGCGCTTCATCAAGCTGCCGGACATCATGAAGGCCAAGAGCAAGCCGCTGGAAACCCTGCAGCTGGCCGATCTCGGCGTCGCATCCGCCGACTTCCTGAAAACCACGCACTACGCCGCGCCGAGCAAGCGCAGCAAGGGCGTGATGGTCAAGACCGCCGCCGAACTGGTGGATGCACTCAAGCAAAAGGGGCTGCTGTAATGAGCAAGGTTCTCGTCATCGCCGAACACCTCGAAGGCAAGCTCAACGCTTCCACCGCCAAGACCGTCAGCGCCGCCGCCGCGCTGAAGCCCGAAGCCATCGACGTTGCGGTGTTCGCCGCCGACCCGGCGGGCGTTGCGGCGCAAGCGGCGGAAATCGCCGGCGTCGCCAAAGTGCTCGCCGTCGCCAATGCCGCGAACGCGCACGCCGTCGCGCAAATCCTCGGCCCGCAGATCGCCGAACTGGCGAAGCACTACACCCACGTGTTCGTGCCGAGCACCACCTTCGGCAAGGACGTCACGCCGGTCGCCGCCGCGCTGCTTGGCGTCAGCCAGATCAGCGACGTGATGAGCGTGATCGACGCGCACACCTTCACCCGCCCGATCTACGCCGGCAACGCGATCATCACCGTCGTCGCGCCGGGCGACCAGATCGTCGTCGCCAGCGTGCGCACCGCATCGTGGCCGGAAGCGGCGAAAGGCAACAGCGCGCCGGTCGAAGCGGTTTCCATTTCCGCCACGCTGCCGGCCCACACGCGCTTCGTCGCGCTGGCCGCGGCCAAGAGCGAACGCCCGGATTTGCAGAGCGCCAAGCGCGTCGTCTCCGGCGGCCGCGGCGTCGGCTCGGCGGAAAACTTCAAGATCATCTACGACCTCGCCGACAAGCTTGGCGCGGCGGTCGGCGCCTCGCGCGCGGCGGTCGATGCCGGCTACGTGCCGAGCGACCTGCAGGTCGGCCAGACCGGCAAGATCATCGCCCCGGAGCTGTACGTCGCGGTCGGCATCAGCGGCGCGATCCAGCACCTCACCGGCATCAAGGATGCCGGCACGATCGTCGCGATCAACAAGGACGGCGACGCGCCGATCTTCGAGATCGCCGACATCGGCCTCGTGGGCGACCTGTTCCAACTGCTGCCGGAACTGCAGGCCGCGCTTTGAGCGCGGTGTTTCCAGGCCGCGCCACGTGCGGCGCGGCCGTTCCCTTTTTCGCAAGGAAGTAATCGCATGACCCTCGCCTGCTTCAAGGCCTACGACATCCGCGGCCGCGTGCCGGACGAACTGAATCCCGCGCTGGCCGAGCGCATCGGCGCGGGGTTGTCGCAGCTGCTCGGCCCCGGCCCGGTGGTGCTCGGTCGCGACGTGCGCCTGACTTCGCCCGAATTGCAGGACGCCGTGGCGAAAGGCCTGCGCAACGCCGGCCGCGACGTGATCGACATCGGCCTCGGCGGCACCGAGGAAGTGTATTTCCAGACCGCGCACCTCAAGGCCGCCGGCGGCGTGATGGTCACCGCCAGCCACAACCCGATGGACTACAACGGCATGAAGCTGGTGCGCGAAGAGGCCAAGCCGATTTCCGGCGATACCGGCCTGTTCGCGATCGGCGATTTCGCCGAAAGCGACGCGCCGCTGCCGCAAGCCGAAAAAATCGGCGGCCGCAGCGAGCATTTCGACAAATCGGCGTATATCCAGCACCTGCTGACCTACATCGATTTGAAGCAAGCGAAGCCGCTCAAGATCGTGTGCAACGCCGGCAACGGCGGCGCGGGCTTGGTGATCGATCAACTCGCGCCGCATTTGCCGTTCGAGTTCATCCGCTTGCAGCACGACCCCGATGGTTCGTTCCCGAACGGCATTCCCAACCCGCTGCTGGTCGAAAACCGCGACGCCACCGCGCAAGCTGTCCGCGCGAACAAGGCCGATTTCGGCATCGCCTGGGACGGCGATTTCGACCGCTGCTTCTTCTTCGATGCCGATGGCCGTTTCATCGAAGGCTATTACCTGGTCGGCCTGCTCGCCGAAGCGCTGCTCGCGCGCGCGCCTAAAGGCAGCAAGATCATCCACGACCCGCGCCTGACCTGGAACACCATCGAACAGGTGAAGGCCGCCGGCGGCGTGCCGATCCAGAGCAAGACCGGCCATGCCTTCATCAAGGAACGCATGCGCCTCGAGGACGCGATCTACGGCGGCGAGATGAGCGCGCACCACTACTTCCGCGATTTCGCCTATTGCGACAGCGGCATGATTCCGTGGCTGCTGATCGCCGACCTCGTTTCGCGCACGGGCAAGCCGCTGGCCGAACTGGTCGAAGCGCGCATGGCCGCGTATCCGTGCAGCGGCGAGATCAACTTCAAGGTCAACGACAGCAAGGCGGCCATCGCCGCGGTGCAGGCGAAGTTCGCCCCGCTCAATCCGGCCATCGACACGACCGACGGCATCAGTGCCGATTTCGGCCAGTGGCGCTACAGCCTGCGCAGTTCCAATACCGAGCCGCTGCTGCGCCTGAACGTCGAAGCGCGCGGCGACGCAGCGCTGATGCACGCCAAGACCGCCGAACTCGAAACCATCATCAAGGCATTTGCGTAAGGAAGTGCAATGAGCAAGCTCGTTCCCGTGATCCTTTCCGGCGGTTCCGGCACGCGCCTGTGGCCGCTGTCGCGCGAGGCGTATCCAAAGCAGTTCCTGCCGCTGGCGGGCGACAAGACCATGCTGCAGGCGACGTGGCTGCGCGTCGCGCCGATTGCGACTTCCGCGCCGATCATCGTCGCCAACAACGAACACCGCTTCATGGCCGCCGAGCAGTTGCGCGAAGTCGATGCCCAGCCCGCGGCGATTCTGCTGGAGCCGGTCGGCCGCAACACCGCGCCGGCGATCGCGCTGGCCGCGCTGCAGGCATCCGCGAATGGCGAAGACCCGATCCTGCTCGTGCTTCCGTCCGACCATGTCGTCGCCGACGAAGCCGCGTTCCGCGCCACGACGCTGCAAGCGGCGCAGGCCGCGGAAACCGGCGCACTGGTGACCTTCGGCATCGTGCCGGACAAGCCGGAAACCGGCTACGGCTACATCAAGGCCGCGAAAGGCGACGGCGCGCGCAAGGTCGAAGCCTTCGTCGAGAAGCCGAACCTCGAAACCGCACAGC
This sequence comes from Lysobacterales bacterium, assembly GCA_015655355.1. Lineage (GTDB taxonomy): Bacteria > Pseudomonadota > Gammaproteobacteria > Xanthomonadales > Xanthomonadaceae > Pseudoxanthomonas_A. The sequence goes on along the minus strand of JAATFG010000115.1, from coordinate 24,295 downwards.
GATACGTCGCCTCCGGCGATTATTTCTGGAACAGCGGCATGTTCGTGTTCAAGGCCAGCGCCTACCTCGCGCAACTGGCGAAGCTGCAACCGGAAATCCTCGCCGCGTGCAAGCTGGCGCTGGAAAAAGGCAAGCACGACATCGATTTCATCCGCGTCGACGCCGAGGCATTCGCCGCCAGCCCGAACGATTCGATCGACTACGCGGTGATGGAGAAAACCGTCGACGCGCTGGTCGTACCGCTCGACGCCGGCTGGAACGACGTCGGCTCGTGGAGCGCGCTGTGGGAAGTCTCGCCGCACGACGCCAACGGCAACGCGCATCGTGGCGACGTGGTCGAGATCGACTGCAAGAACACCTATGCCTACGGCTCGCGCCTGATCGCGATGGTCGGCCTGGAAAACGTGGTCGTGGTCGAAACCGACGACGCGGTGCTGGTCGGCGACCGCGACAAGATCCAGAAGGTCAAGGACATCGTCGGCAAGCTCAAGGCCGAGAACCGCAGCCATGCCACCTGGCACCGCAAGGTCTATCGCCCGTGGGGGGCGTACGATTCCATCGACAACGGCGAGCGACACCAGGTCAAGCACATCACCGTCAAGCCCGGCGGCGTGTTGAGTCTGCAAATGCACCACCATCGCGCCGAACACTGGATCGTGGTCAGCGGTACCGCCGAAGTCACCCGCGGCGATGAAGTGATTTTGCTCACCGAAAACCAGAGCACCTACATCCCGCTCGGCATGACCCATCGCCTGCGCAACCCCGGCAAGCTGCCGCTGGAACTGATCGAAGTGCAGTCCGGCAGCTACCTCGGCGAGGACGACATCGTGCGGTTTGAAGACACCTACGGACGCGCCTGACCGCCACATCCAACCCCGAGCCTCAAACAACATGAAGCCGATCAAACCTGCCCTGTTCGCCCTGTCCTGCGCCACGCTGTTCGCGGCCTGCGAAGTCAACACGCCCAATGCTGCGACTACGCAAGCCGATGATGCGGATGCGATCACCGCTCCCATTCCGGGCGACGCGTACAAGCTAGCGCTGTCGCTGGTCGGCAAGCCGCTGCCCGCCGCAGACGGCAAGACCATCACCTACCAGGTGCTGGTTGAAAACAAGGGCAGCGCGCCGGTGTACGGTGTAGGCAAGGCGGATGGATCAATGGCAGTGGACATCGGCGAAATGGTGCTCGGCGATGGCGACAATGTCGATGGCAACGGCGGCTCGCGCGATTTCACCCGTGTGCACCTACCCTTGCTGGCGCCCGGGCAAGCCGCAGTCGTCGCGGTCAACGTGCCGGCCGCCCCGCGTCTGGATGGTCGCAAGTTGCGCTTGGCCACGGTGCAGGAAGGCGTGGCGTGGCATGAAGACGACGGCAGCATCGATCTCGGTCCGTTCAAGCTCGATGGCGAAGGCAAGTTTGCTGGCGTGCCCGTGACGAAGTGACCCATTGATGCCGAAGCCGAGCCACGTTTTCCCGACCCGCTCGCTGGCTTCGCTGCTGCATCGGGATGGCAACAACTTCGACCTGATCCGCCTGCTCGCTGCGTTGTCGGTGATGCTTGGCCACGCCTACGGCATTACTGGCGGCGGCTTCGATGCGGCAATGGTATTCACCCATCGCGAATCTCTCGGCAGCTTGGCCGTGTTCGGGTTCTTCCTGATCAGCGGCCTGCTGGTGACCGACAGTTTCGCGCGCCAACACCGCGATGTGGGCCATTTCGCGTTGATGCGCGTCGCACGCATCTATCCGGGCGCGATGACCTGTGCGCTGCTCATCGCGTTGATCGTCGGCCCGCTGTTCACCACGTTGCCGCTGCGCGATTATTTCTCCGGAAACGCGCTGGCGTCATGGCTGGCACGCAATCTTTCCTTGCTCGGCAACCTGACGTATCCGCCATTGCCCAACGTGTTCTGCGCGAACCGGATCGCGTGCGCGACCAACGCGACCGCATGGACGCTACCGCTGGAACTGGGTTGCTACGTGCTAGTCCTGCTGACCGGACTCGCTGGCGCAACGGAAAACCGCTGGAAAATGTCGGTTCTCGCCGCATTGTCCAGCATCGGATTTTCGCTGATGGTGGCACATCCACCTGCCGGCATGTTTCGGAATTTCTTCATTCTCGCCCCGGCATATTCGTTCTGGCCGATCCCGTTCTTCCTGCTCGGCATGTTGCTGTACGCCTTCAAGGATCGGTTCGAGCTGCACGTGCTGCCGGCGCTCATTCTTGCCGCGGCATATTGCGCGGTGCGCTACACCGCGCACGGCGGGTGGCTGTTGTACCCGGCGTTCGCGTACGTACTGCTGTGGGTTGCCTCGCTGCCATGCCTGCGCCGACTGAAGCTGAAACACGACTATTCCTATGGCATCTACCTGTACGGCTTCGTCGTGCAGCAAGCCGTCGCCGATGTTTGGCCACACCTTCGCACATGGCCAAGCCTACTGGTCAGCGTTCCACTCACGGTGTTCCTGGCTACGGCGTCGTGGCACTTCATCGAGCGCCCATGTCTGGACTGGGCACGCAAGCGGCGTGCGGCCATCGCTCCAGAGTCGGCAGGTTGACTCCATCCGGCACGACCAGATCGATACCATCGATGGTGCCAACCCATGCGTCCAGCCGATATTGGCAGCGCGCCAATCGCCATGCGGCTTGATCCAGAACCACGTAGAACGTGTCGCCCTCGTAGCGCAGGTCGCGCAACCGCGTGATGCGCTGCGCATCGGCGGCCTCCAGTTGCGCATTGTCCACATGCGCGAGCCAACCGGCACTGATGGCGATGTCATTGCGCGAGGCGAAATCGACCACGACCCGATACCTCGGATCAAACAAAACAAAACCGCCCGGCTTGTAACCGCCGACCACGGCGATCTTCCGGTAATGCCGCGCCAGCTCCGGCCAGATATCGGAGCCCATTGGCGATTTCCATTTGCCAGCCGCGATCATCGCTTGATGGAACTCGCCCGGCAACCGGCGAAAATCCCACGACTGGACGACGAGACAAAGGCACATCAATGCAGCCGCGACGCGACGCGGCAAGCGCGTCGCCACCAAGTACAAGCATGCAAGCAGGGACAAATACCAGGCGGGCCACAGGAAACGGCTTGCGAAGCGGAAGATGCTCTGTACGTGGTTGAGCCACGTGAATTGCGGCAAATGCAGCAGCAGCCTGCGGCCGACGTACCAGTCATTGCCCAGCGAATACAGCAGCATCCCCACGCACGCCAAGGCCACGAACGCCCACGGCAGCGATGCGACCTCCGGATTGCGCTTGCGCCAAAGCAGGGCCAGCGCGCAAACCGCAAGCAGCAGGAACCCTGCACCGAAGTAGGCGAAACCTGAAGCATCGACGCCTTTCGAGGCATAGGCGAAAGACGGCAGCAGCGTGGACCAATCGGAGATGTTCCTGCCAAGCAGCGGCAGGAATCCCGCGCCTGGCCAGAACGGGAACAGCAGGTTGGCGAAACTGCGCGAGCTCTGGTCCGACTGCACGGTCGAACCGGCGACGAAATAACCGGCGGCCCACATCACCAATACCGTTGCGACCGTGGTCGCGAACGCTTGCCGAAGCAAGCTTGTCAACGCGATTTGCTGCTGCCCGCACTGCCGAAGTAAATCCGCCCCCCAGATGCCGATCACCATCGCCAGCAGATAGGGATGCACCAGGCTGGCCACGACCAGCAATGCCGTCCAGCAGGCGAAGCGGCGCTTGACCGCGGAAAAATAGAGATCGAACGCCGCCAGTATCAGCCAATGCCCGGCCAAGCCCGGATGCAGGTAGATGCGCATCAGGAAAAACGGCGCGGTCACGAAAAAAAACGTACCAGCCAGGCAAAACGACATCGATGGCGAAAACCGGCGTAGCAAGCGGAAAGCGAACCACGCCTGCAACAGGAAACATGCCAGAATCCACACGCCGAAATACTGGAAGCTTGCAGGCAACAGCGCCGCGAATGGCTTGAACAGGAACGCCAGCAACGGGATCGAGTCGGTCATCACGATGCTCGATGGCACGTCGTAGCCCATGTACGGGTTCATGCCCAGCGGCCATTGCCACCATGGCGCATGCTGGAAAAACAGCCAGCCGGCGTAATGCTGCGGCGTATCGAAATTGTGCAACAACCAGCCGAAGTGCACCGGCGACAGGGTCGGATAACCGGAAAACACGCACCACGCCAGCAAGCCCACGAGCAGCGGCAGGACATTCCCGCGCCGGAAGATCGCGAGGAACCCGGCAGGCGGCACGGCCCCGGGCACGTCTGCGGAGTGCGGTTCGTCCGGTTCCATCATCGCGTCTCGGAAGCGAAGCGTTCCACGCTCGCCTTGGCACCGAGCCACGCATGACCGACGAAATCCTCGTGTCCCGCGTTGTAGACGTGGAAAAGCAACGCGTTGTCGCGCCACTCGTAATTGGTATCGACGTGCGAATCCTCGCGCGACAGCGACAGCGACACCGAATAGCTGCCCTTGCCGATCCGTACCGGAAACGCAAAACGGTAGACGATCAGTTCACCGGCCTGCAAATCGGCCAGCGGCTGCTTGAGTCGATGGGTGTTGATGCCGTAAATTGCCTGACCGTAGCGCTCCTTGAGCATGAAGCCGAGCACCAGTCGCGGTACCCGGCAATGAATCCGGACGCGAACTTCCAGTTCGACCTCATCGCCGACATTGACCGCCTCGACCGGCTTGCCATGCGCATCGAGCAGACGCACGCCTTCCACGCGCGCATCGCCCGTGCCGGACACCGTCGCAACGCGACCGTCTTCGAGCTGCATTTGCCGCACGGTCTGCTGCTCCCGCTCGGCCATCAGTGCGTTGTAGTAGTCGAGTATGTCGACTGGCGTCCCCTGCATCTTCACCCGCCCCTCGACCAACAGGATCGCGCGATCGCAAATCGTCTGGATCGCGTAGCGGTCATGCGAGACGATCAACAGCGTGGTGCCTTCGCGCTGGAACTGGCGGATGCGCTCGAAGCTCTTGTGCTGGAAATACGCGTCGCCGACCGAAAGCGCCTCGTCAACGATCAGGATGTCCGGGCGCACCGCCGTCGCAACGCTGAAAGCCAGACGCACATGCATGCCGCTGGAATACGTGCGCAATGGTTGATCGAAATACGTGCCGATTTCGGCGAAAGCCTCGACCTGCGGCATCAACACTTCGATTTCCGCCATAGTCAAGCCAAGCAATTGCGCGCCCATCACCGCATTCTGGCGACCGGTGAAATCCGGATGGAAGCCCATACCCAATTCCAGCAATGCCGCGATGCGGCCATTGGCACGCACAGTACCTGCGCTCGGCTTGACCGTGCCGGCAATCATCTTCAGCAGCGTGCTCTTGCCGGCGCCGTTGCTGCCGACAATACCGACCGCTTCACCCTTGCCGATGCGGAAACTGATGTTGCTCAGCACCCAATGCTCGCGATGGTGCACACCCAAGCCACACCACTCGGCCAGGCGCGACCACTGGCTGGAGTATTGCCGATAGGCCTTGCCCAGGTTTTCAACGAGAATTTCGCCCATTACAGCTCATCCACCATTTCACCGGCATGGCGGCGGAACAGCCACATCCCGAATCCGCAGGACAACACGGCGACAAGTGCCAGCGGCCACAACGCGCTCCACTGCGGCCATTGATGCTGGAAGAACACCGCGTGATAGCCCTGGATCAGACCAGTCATCGGATTCAATGCGATCCACGGCCGCACGAACGCCGGCAGGGTTTCCAGCGGATACACGATCGGCGTGAACCAAAACCAGAACTGCAAGACGATGTTGAACAACTGGCCAACGTCGCGGAAGAACACGTTGAGCACGCCAAGCACAATGCCAAGCCCGGTCGCGAACGCGACCTGCAATGCGATCAACACAAGCAGCGCGGTGATTTCGATACCCGGGAAATGACCCGTGATTGCCAGAAAAACAAGGAACAACGAAAGCACGATGGCGAAGTTCAGCAGTGCACCGAGCATGATGATCGCCGGCAGGGCAATGCGCGGGAAGCTGAGCTTCTTGAGCATATTGCCATTGTCGAGGAACACTCCTTGTCCGCGCGAGACGATTTCCGAGAACAGGCCCCATGGCAATATACCGGCGCACAAATAGATACCGAACGAGTACGGCCCGTCCATGCCCTGCATGCGCGCACGCATCAGATTCGCAAACACCAGCGTGTAGACCAGGATCATCGCCAGCGGTTGCAGCACGTTCCACACGCTGCCAAGCAACGAGTTCTGATAGCGCGCCTGGAATTCGCGCTTGACACTGCCGAACACGAAGCCGCGGTAGCGCCACAAGGCCGAGCCGTGTTGGATGCTCATGGTTTGCGCGCAATGATCACTTGGCTCTTGGGCATGAAGCGATCAAGCTTGCGCTTCAATTCCAGTCCACGCGGATCGTCAAGCACTGCTTGCCAAGTACGCATCCAGTTATCGAGGATCGGATGCCTCGGGTCGGACAGATCCACATCCGCGATCCAGAACATGCCCCACCATAGCGCCCAGAAAAAGCCTACATACTCGTGCTCCAACATTTCCAGATTCGCCGCACGCACGAATCGCTCGAATTCGTCGCGACCGATGATGCGTACGTGGTTCGGCTTCTGGAAATAGTTAGGCGGAGCGACCAGTTTCTGCAATTCCTCGCCCAGCGCATCCGGCACGCTCAGCAGATACAGCGCGCCAGGCTTGCCGACGCGGAACAGTTCGCGCAGCAATTGCTCCGGATCGTCGACATGTTCCAGCACTTCAGTGCAAATGACACGGGTGACACTGGCATCGGCCAAGGGCAACGGATTGGCGTCACTGACGTGACAATCCACTTGCCGCGCGCCGCTGTCTTGCAGGCGCCGACGCGTGTTTTCGATATTTTCCGCGTCGATGTCCACCGCGATCACATGCGCACCGCGCTTGGCGCAGAAATTCAACGCGCCACCATCGCCGCAACCGACATCGACGACCACGTCGCTCGGACCGATCGGCATGCCCTTAAACACCTCGTCGCCGTCGTTCTGGAACCAGCCACTGAGCATCGCATCCTTCAAGCCGAATAGGCGCGCGGGATCGCGAGCCAGCTCTTCCAATTCGTTTGCCGATGGTGGAGCAGGCGTCTGCGCCGGTTCGACGTTCAGACCCAGCAATTTCTTCGAAAGTTCAGCTTGGGACATAGCGGCGAGGCCTCACTGGATGGGGTGCGGTGAACGGGCGCGTGCGGCCAATCGCGCGCCGTACTCGCGCAATGGAGTTTCGACCCAGCGGTAACTGGCATCGGCCAGCAATGCTATCAGCACGACAGCCAGCAGGGTGTACGCGATGGGAACATGCAGAGCCGGAATCCACGCGGCATCGCGCACGCGCACGGCGGTTTCACGCACGAAGAAATACACTGGCATGTGGATCAGGTAGATCGCGTAGGAGCGCGCACCGATCCAGAGCAACGGTTTGCGTAGCCATTCCATGCGGAACAGATAACCTTTGTCGTATGACGCCAGCCACACCAACAGCATCGACAGCAGCGCCGCCAAGGTGAACTTGTAGCGCCCGAATCCGTCCCACTGCGCGCCACCGGCCAGCGCGAGCGCAAACAGCAATGCGATGACGACGGGTGCGCGCAGCCACGGCTTTTCCATCCACCTCGGCTCCAGCGCCGACCACGTTCCGCTTCCGCAGAACATCGACAGCAGCACACCCCAGCAAAGCGCGTCGGTGCGGATACAGACCAGCAATTGCGAGCGCCCAGGCAGCAATGCCTGCCATGCGATCGCCGCAAACAGCAACGCCGGCAACCAACGTCGCAGCAACAGGGCCGCCAATGGCAACAGCAGGTAGAACTGCTCCTCCAACGACAAACTCCAATACACGCCACTGGCGCCATATCCGCCCTCGGCGAAGACCTTGGCAAGACGAAAATTGGCGTAATCGAACATGCCGGCGAACGTGTCCCGAAGATTGGTGGCTAGGCTGCCGAACACACCGCTGCGATTGAAGAAAATCACGGCCAACAAGGTCAACCACAACCACAGCCACGCCGAGGGCGTCAGCCGGAACAGGCGACGCAACCAGAATGAAGAAATCATGTGCCATGTGTGGCCGGTTTCGATACCGGTTTGCATTTGCCGCAACAGGCTGCATCCGATCACGAAGCCGGAAATGGCGAAGAACAGGTCGACGCCGATCCAGAGCCCGAACACCTGCACGAAGGCACTGATCAACGGCGATGGCGCATACAAGTCGGCGTTGGCATGGTGCATGGCCACGCCGAACACGGCCAGCGCACGCAGGCATTCGATATCGTCGATGCGTTTGGTAACTGTGCGTGTCGGCGGCATGCGGCGTGCTTCAGGCGATGGGCTGGATGAGACCACGAGGCGCGACGATTCTCGCAGCAACCTTCGCGCCGTATCCGCGCAACGGCGTTTCGACCCAGCGATAGTTCGCATCGGCGAGCAATGCCATCAACGCGATGGTGAGCGCAGAGTATCCGATGGGCGCACGGAACCCGGAAGCCCACGCGAACTGGTTGATATCGGTCGCAATTTCGCGAACGAAAAGATAGACAGGCAGGTGAATGAGGTAGATCGCGTAGGAACGCGCGCCGATCCAAAGCAAGGGCTTGCGCAGCCAACCTGGACGGAACAGGTAATGTTGGTCGTAACTTGCCATCCAGACCAAGGCGGCTGCAAGCAGTGCGATGACGGCGATTTTCCAGCGGAAGGACGGATCAACGACATCGCTGCCCAAACGCGCCAGCATGACCAGCAAACCGACCAGCACCGGCCAGCGCAACCACGGTTTCTCGAGCCAGATAGGTGCTGCCTTGCGCCATGCCCTGCCGCCACAGGCGATCGACAACAACACGCCCCATGCGATTGCATCGGTGCGCAACACTTGCGCAAGCACGCCGCGCGTCGGCAGCAGCGCCTGAAACACGATGAGGGCCAGCAATACCGCCGGCAACCAACGCCGCAGCAGCAAGGCGCATAACGGCAACAACAGATAGAACTGCTCTTCCAGCGACAGGCTCCAGTAAACGAAGCTGCTGCCGTAATCGTATTTCATGAACGAATCCGCGAAACGGAAATTGGCGTAGTCGAACATGCCGGCCAGCGTTGCCATCAGGTTGGCGTGGACGCTCTGGAACACGCCGCTGCGGTTGAAGAAGATCGCCATCAGCAAGGTCAACCACAACCATAACCATGCCGAAGGCGTGAGCCGGAAAAAGCGCCGCGTCCAGAATGCAGCCACTATGCGCAAACCGCCGCGGCCGTCGCTGGTGGCCTCCATTTCCGGCAGGAAGCTGCGCCCGATCACGAAGCCGGAAATGGCGAAGAACAGGTCGACGCCAGTTCGCAGGCCGAATGCATGCATGATTGCATCGAACCACGGCGTCGGTGCGTACAAGGCATCGTGCGCATGTTGGATGATCACGCCGATCACGGCCAGCGCGCGCAAGCATTCGATGTCGTCGATGCGCTTTCCGTGGACTTCAGTCATCGGTCAGCACACCGCGCAGGAATTCGCGCAATTTTTCCGTATTCGGCTCGATCGCGCAGTAGTCGCTCAATGCACGCGTGGCAGCAGCGGACATCATCGCGTAGCGTCCCGGATCTTCGCGCGCAACGCGATGGCTTTTGCGGTAAGCCTCGACCAGCGAACCGAAATCGATCATCTGCCGCAGCGTGCGGATCGCCTGGCGCGGGTCGTGCGGCCAGGTGCCCGGGCTTGGCCAGGAATTGACCACGAAGGCGTTCTCGGAATTCACGTAATCCAGCATCGCGGTATGGCGCGGCGTAACTGCGGGCACGCCGGCGGACATGTATTCCATCAACGGCAGGCACTGGCCTTCGCCGAACGAAGTGTTAACCGTATACGTGCTGACATCGAGCAACTGCGCGTAAGCCTCGTCATCGAGATAGCCGTGCAGCAACAGCAACCGGCATGCGAACGGGTTGTTGTGGTACATCGCGTTGAGCAGCAGAGGCACGCGTTCGGCATGGTCGTGATGGGTGAGCTTCAGCACCAGGGTTGCGTCCGGCACGTCGCGGAAGGCGTGGCAGAACGCCTGAATCATGTCCATCCAGTTTTTCCGGCCGTCGCCCGGATTCATGATGCTGGTGTAGACCACGCCTTCCAGCGTGATCTCGATGTCGCCGACGCGCCGCGAGCTTGGCAACGGCGGCATGCAATCCGGATCGTGCACGGCACGCTTGGTATACGGCGACAAATCCGTCTCGCGGCTGTCGACCAGTGCCCCCTGCATGCGCAAGCGGCGTTTGCCCAACTGCACCCGCGTGCGCTGGGCGGCGTAACGATTCCAGAGCGGGGCAGGCACCGAGACCACCGGGAAATCCACACCGACATCGTGCCGCACCGTGTTCGCCGTGTAACTGGAATGGGTGATCGCGGCGCCAAGCCTTTTCAGCACGCCGACCCAGTCATTGCGCGGCTTCCCGTTGAATGGCTCGCTGGGGAGCGTACTGAATTCCCATGCGAACACCGGTACCGTCGGGCACTCGAGGGCAAGGGGCACGTGATTCGGCGGCGCGAAATTCAGGAACACGCATGGAATGCCATGCGCAACGCAGTCATGATAAATCGCGTCGACTTGCGTTTCGAGCTCCCTCACTTCGACCACTGTGCCGATTCGTTCCAGCATAGGGCGGAACGCGCGCAGCACGAAGTAATAGCTGTATTCGGAAAGCCCGAGATTGCTGCTGATCGTCGCGTCCGTGGTCTTGCTGTGGACCAGGATCAACGGCACGTTGGCAGCGGTCATGCGTGCATCACCATGGAATGTTCCACGTTCAACGGCAGGTTTTCGAGAAAGTCGATCAATTGCGCGCGGCAGGCATCGTCGGCGCAATAGCGGGACATCGACTCGACGGCACGTTCCGACATCGCCTGCCATGCGGCGGGATCGGTGGTCACCATCGCATAGCTGCTACGGAAGGCCTGCATCAGCGAATGCCAGTTAACCCGCGGACGCGAAGTGCGCGCGATTTCCATGTCGCCGAACGACCATACCGTCGCTTCACCATCGTGGCTGTCGACGATGAAGGCATTGTCGCCATCGAGGTAGTCCGCCATCGCGGTATGGTTCGGCGCGATCACGGGAATGCCGCTGCTCAGGTATTCCATCAACGGCATGCACAAGCCTTCGCACAGCGATGCGTTGACGTAGAAATCGGTATTGGCGATCAGGCGCGTGTATTCCTCGTGGTCCAGCATGCCATGCACGGCCAACACACGGCACCGGAACGGCGACAGGCGCGTGAGCATATCCACCAGGCGGCAATGGTGCCAAACCGGGTCCGCACCGCCGACTTTCAGCACCAGCGTTGCATCCGCCGCGTCACGCAGCGCCCAGACGAAGGCGGAAACGATCTCCATCCAGTTCTTGCGGCCATCGGCCGGGGTCAACACCGAGGTATAGACGACCCGGCCAAGATCCGTGCGGATCCGCAGTTTCGGCGGGATTTCCCAGCCACAGGGAACCGGCTCGGACATCATTTCACCATCGTCCGCTTGGGTTGCGGATGGCATCGGCGGACACCAGTCATCGCCCGCCCATGGCGCGTGCGAGGGCAATAACGCGGCATCGTCCGGCGAGAACGGCGTGCCGTCATCGTGGTTCGGATCGAACAACCCGTCGGCATTGAGGCCCAACGCGCGGTTGTCGACCACAGGCGCATCGACGCGCAATTCGCGCAGGCGACCGCGCGCGGCCACTGCCTCACGCGCGGCCGCCTGCGGATTCCATGAAGCAGTGGGAATCGCCGCGATCGGATAATTGTCGCCAAGCCGCCGGCGCACCGCATTGGCCGAGTGCTTCGACAGGCAGATTGCCCCGGAAGCACGGCGGAACACTTCCGCCCAGTCGAAACGCGGATCTTTGTTCCAGCACGCCTCGTCACTCGCACGCGGCAAATCCGGGTATTCCCATGCGAACACCGGAACGACCGGACAAGCCAAACCGGTTGGCGTCTTGTGCGGCGGGTTGAAGGACAGCAGCACACACCTTTCGCCCTGTTCGCGGCATTGCGCCCAGATTGCATCGACTTGGTCGAGATCGCGGATCACGCAGGTGTCGGCGAATTGCTCCAGCACGTGGCGATAGGCTTCGTGCACGAACCAGTAGCTGTATTCGGACAGGCCGAAATTCGCGGCGACGGAATCCCGATCGAAATCGCAGTGCAACAGGATTTTCATTCGACTGGTTTCCATCGCTTTCATCGTGTTCGCATCATCGTATCAATCCACCGCCACGCACCGTCGTCACCGCTTGGGCACGCAAACCCACGACGCATCGCCAAGTGCGCCGGTCGCGCAATCGAAGCCGTTGGCGAACCGGCTGCCGTAGCGCTGGAACAGATCCGCCGAAAGCACATAGACATCCTGCATCGACAAATCGCGCTCAAGCCGCGAATAATCACAGTGATAGGCAATCTGCTCCGGCAACGCGCGCGCCGCGTAGAAATTGTTGGTCTGCATGTGTCGGTGCAGCGCGTACAACCCTATTTTCTCGTAATTGCGGTCGCCGCCCGGCGTCGCCTTCTGGTCGCACTGCCATGGTGGATATACCAGGATCGCAGCGTAATTCCCGGGGCGCACGTGCCCCATCGTCGCCACGGACAGATGGGCAATGGTTTCCCTGCTGTATCGCGCAAACGGCAGCAAGTCGGCGATCTGTACCAGCAGCAACGCGGCCAACAGCCAGGTTGCATGACGCGGTTTCAGCCGCGTCGCGCATGCCACCACGCCAATGACGATCAGCCAGAAACCCCCGATCCAAAAAAACCGTCCGCTGGCGCGGAAATGTTCGAGCTGGTGGTTGACCCAGCCGTGGATGGGAAGCGAATACGAGTGCGATGCAAACGTCAACGTCGTCGAGAACGACAACGCGTAGCACAGCACGACCACGGACAATGCGGCAGCATATGGAAAGCACGCCGTCCGCACTTCGACAGGAACACGTGCCCTCGCCGCATGCGACAGTACCGCGAAGGCCATCAGCGCGATCAAGCCCAATCCCAGGTATTGGAAACCTTCGGCCTGGCCCCCGGTGGCATTGGGCACGTCGAACCGCAACAAACCGGCCCAGCCGTTCGAGTCGATGGGCGCAAGCGCGTTCATCGAATAGAACCCATAACCCCATGCATTCGCTTCGGCACCCGAGGCGAAACCAAATACCCACAAACCGGCAGCAGCGACGAGCAGCAATGCAGCCACGCGCAACGCAGCATCGAGCCAACCCGTCGCGCGCGCGCGCGCGATGCTGAAAACCGCGCCGTTGATCCCGACCATCATTGCTAGATACGGATGAATGCCGGTCGCCAGCAGCATCACGGCGCAGTTACCCAATAGCCAAGCCGCACGGCGCGCATCGAGCGTACGCAGTGTCGTCCACATAGCCAACGCCAGCAGCCACTGCGACGACAGCGAAGTGTGTCCCTGAAAGCGGAATGCCGTGCACGGCATCATCACGAAGAACAACGCACCGATCACCGCGAAGCAGCGCGTCCGCGCCGATGGTGCTGCATCCGGCTGCGCCATGCGTAGTGCCTGCAGCACGGTCAGATAACCGAACACGCCCTGCAACACCAGACACAACAGGAAATACCAACCGAAATACTGCCTGCCCGTACCGAGAACAGCGGCGAACGGCTTGGCCAACAGCAACAACAACGGCATCGGATCGAACAGCGACACGCTCTGCGCGAGCGGATAACTCATCCGCGCCGACGACAGCCAGTGCGATTGCGGATCGGACAGGAACTGCCCCCATGTCATGTAGGTCTGCGCCAGATCGCCTTGCAGCCAATGCAAGTCGTGCACATCCAGCGGCACGTGCCCAAGCACAAGCAATGCCCATGTCGCGGCAAATGCAATGACCGGCAACACGGCGAGCATATTCGCCAGTGCACTCCGCCGCATGGCACTCACGCCTCCAGCATCCATTGCAACGTATCGCGCAAGGATGGCGCCTGCCAATCGCCGAGCAGGCCGCGCAAGCGCGCATTGTTGCCGCACAAGGTCCTGACCTCGTTGGCGCGCACGAAGGCCGGGTTCACTTCGAGCCTGATCGCGTGGCCGGTCAACTCTTCGCACAACGCCACCACCTCGCGCAGCGACCACGCCTGGCCCGAACTGACGTTCACCGTTTGCCCGATCGCCTGCGGCGTCTCGATCAACCGACCATACAAATGCGCCACCGTGCGCACGTCGTTGAACTCACGCCACACGTCGAGATTGCCCAGTTCGATCACCTCGGCCTTGCGACGGAAATGCTCGACGATCTTCGGAATCAGGAAATTCCCCGCCTGGCCCACGCCGGTATAGTTGAACGGGCGAGTGATGACGATGGGCAACCGTTCCTTCCACACGCCAGCCATGTATTCCATCGCCAGCTTGCTGACCGCGTAGTCGTTCGCCGGCGCCGGCGGCGTGGCTTCGTCGAGCAGGCCTTCGGAGGTGTTGCCGTAAACGTTCGCGCTGCTGGCCAACAGCACGCACTCCGGGCGCTTGCCGCTGGCGGCAATGGCCTCCAGCAGGTTGCGCGTGCCGATCAGGTTGACCTTGTAGAAATCGTCCGCATCGCCGTGCGCGACGAAGGCCAGCGCGGCCAGGTGCACGACCACGTCCGGCTGCGCCTGCGCCAGCACTGCCTTCAGTTTCGCCGCATCCAGCAGATCGACCTGGTGGTAATCGGCGCCGGCTTCCGGCGTACTGCCAATGCCGATGACACGATATCCCTGCGCCTGCAGCTCGTCCTGCACGTAGCGGCCGGTAAAGCCGCCGATGCCCGTCACCAGCACGCGCTTGCCGGCCATCCCCATTAGAACGACGCGCCCTTTTCATTGCGGCGCAGGTCGGCCTCGACCATCATCGCGCACAGGTCTTCCAGCGGGGTCTTCGCTTCCCAGCCGAGCTTGGCCTTGGCCTTGGCCGGGTTGCCGATCAGCAGATCCACTTCCGCCGGGCGATGGAACTTCGGGTTGATCCGCATCACCGTCTTGCCGGTGGCGGTGTCGACAGCCGTTTCGTTCTCGTCCTTGCCCCTGAATTCGACTTCAATCCCGGCCGCCTTGAACGCCATGCGCACGAAGTCGCGCACGGTCTCGGTGCGGTTGGTCCCCAGCACGTAGGTGTCCGGCTCATCCACCTGCAACATGCGCCACATGCCTTTGACGTATTCGCGGGCAAAGCCCCAGTCGCGCTTGGCGTCCAGGTTGCCCAGTTCGAGCGCGTCAAGCTTGCCGAGCCTGATCCTGGCCACCGCGTCGGTGATCTTGCGGGTGACGAATTCGCGTCCGCGCAGCGGCGACTCGTGGTTGAACAGGATGCCGCTGCTGCCGAAAATACCGTAGGACTCGCGATAGTTCACCGTCATCCAGTGCGCATACAACTTGGCCACGCCATACGGGCTGCGCGGCCAGAACGGCGTGGTTTCGTCCTGCGGCACGGCTTGCACCTTGCCGAACATCTCCGAGGTCGAGGCCTGGTAGAAGCGGATCTTCGGATCAACCTGGCGAATCGCTTCGAGCAGGTGCACCGGGCCGATGCCGGTGATCTGCGCCGTGGTGACGGGCTGGTCGAAGGACACGCCGACGAAGCTTTGCGCGGCGAGGTTGTAGATCTCGCCCACGCCGGTCTTTTCCAGCAGGCGCAGGCTCGAACCTAAATCGGTCAGGTCGTACTCGATCAGGTGCAGGTTCGGGTGCTGCGCGATGCCCAGCTCCTCGATGCGCCAGAAATTCACCGAGCTGGTCCGGCGATAGGCGCCATAAACTTCGTAGCCTTTCTCCAGCAGCAATTGCGCCAGGTACGCGCCGTCCTGGCCGGTAATCCCGGTGATCAATGCCTTGTTGCGGTGCATGGTTTCTTGCATGTTGCCGATGCGTCTATTGCAGAGTGGCGGGAGTCTAACCGATTCACCCAACCGGCAGAATTGCAGCCATGTCAGCCGCCGGCGCGGCATCGCGCGCCGGTTGCATTGAGTGGTACCGGTCGCGTACCTCGGGAAACATCAGCAGGTGAAGCAGGTGTTCGGCGCTCTGCTTCCACGTCTTGTGCGCCAACGCGGACGACGGCGGGTGCCTGCCCTGCGCGAACAGCGCCAACCACGCCTGCAAGGCGTCGGCCAATTCGCCCGGCGTGCGCGCGGTGAAATAATGCGCGGCATCACCGGCCACTTCACGGAACACCGGCAAGTCGCGCACGCACAGAGGCACGCCCTGCGCCGCCGCTTCGATCAAGGGCAAGCCGAAACCTTCGCCAAAGGAAGCGGACAACAGGCAGGAAGCGGACGCATACACGCGCTGCAAAGTCCCGTCGCTCGCGTCGTCCAACCAGAACAGGCGCTTGCCCGCCTCCGACGAGGATTTCAACGCACGCAGCGTCTGCGGGATGTCGCGACGCATGTCATCGGGCAAAGGCCGCCAGCCTTCGCGGCCAATGACGACGAGGTTCGCATCGACGCCGCGCCGCCACAGTTCACCGAACGCCTGCAGCGTTTGCAGATAGCCCTTGCGCGGCTCGATGGTGCCGACCATCAAGAACGTCGGGCGCGCATGCATCGCTTGCAATACGCGATCGACCGCATCGAGGGTGCCGGCAATGGAGCGCGACTTGTCCAGATCGGCGCCGTGGTGCGATACCTGCACGCGGAAGTCGCGCCGTATCGCGCCGTTTGCAGGCTGCGCCAGCCATGTGCGCAAATCGGCGGCCACCGCATCCGACACGCACACCGCGCCATCGGTTCTTGCCGCCACCTGCAGCCATTGCGCGTGTGCCACGTCGGCGCCTGGCGGGAACACTTCGGGCAACCGGATCGGCAGCAGATCGTGAAGCATGAAATGCACGCGCACGCCCGCCGTGCGGAACCGCTGCAGCAAGCCCGACTGCTCGGCTTCGATCAGCGCATGACCGCTGATGTCCAAGCCGAGCAGCACATCGCCGGCGCGCGGATCGACCACATCCTCGTCCAGTACGCCACCGGGCGCACCAAGCAGTTGCAGGGCGAAATCGTGCGCATGTCTGTACAGCCACTGCCCGCCTTGCTGCACCAGGCGCACCGGCTCGATGCGGATGCCGGGCACATCGTTCGCGAGCAGTTCGCCGGCCAGCGCGCGCACCACGCGTTCGATGCCGGTGTGCAGGCCGTTGCCTGCAGTAGCGGTCACGTCCAGCAGCAGGCGACGGCCGCCAGCCGGCTGCGGGAACGTGGTGGCCAGGTCGCGGCACAAGCGGCACAGGTCTTCGTCGCTGCCCTCCCATGCGCTTTCGCCGAGTGCGTCGAACAACGCATGTGGCGCGGTTTTCGCCGGCGCATAGGCCTGCTCGATGGCATCGCGATACAGCTGCGCGCAGTGCCGTGGATCATGGCGCGTGGCAATCACGCTGCGCGCCTTGTCGCCGAGCATATTGCGCAAAAACGGCGCGGCGCGCAGCACGTCCAGCGCGTTGCCCAGGCTTTCGGTCTCGAATTCGTCGCTCAGCACGACGGCTGCCGAAGCATCGATTTCCGCCATCGTGCCGTTCGCGTTGACGATCAGCGCGATGCCGCGTCCCATGCAATCCAGCGCGGCCGCGGAGGTTTCACCCCGCGATTGCGTGCGCAGCTGCACCGCCACATCCGCCGCATCCAGCCAATCCCGGTACACCGCCGGCGTGGCGAAGCCGGTGATGCGGATCCGCTCGCTGCCTGGCAAGTGTTCGATCATCGACTTGATGCGCAAGCCGTAATCGCCGCCTTCGTTTTCGCCAACGAACACCAGATGGCACGTCGTATCGGCCGCGAGCCGCGATTTCTCCCACGCCTCCAGCAGCACGTGGTTCAACTTGGTGTGGTCGAGGAAGCCGAAGCTGCACACCAGGAACGCATCCTCGTCCAGACCAAGCCGGCGCTTGGCCGCGGCCTGGTCGCGCGGCGGCGCCAGCGTGCGCAGCAACGGAACCACCTGCGCGTTTTCGTTATTGCCATACCAGCGCTGCAGCAACCGCGACGAATATTGCGAATGCACGATCACGCCCAAGGCATCGCCGACCGTGTCGAAACTGCACGGCCAATCGCGCTTGGCCGCGGCGGGATCACGCAATTTCCCGGCCAGTGCGCGGTAGCCGTGCGAACGGTACAGCGCGCGGTTCCAGACCTGCGGATCGCCACGGTTCAGCTCCATCCATTGCAGCAGCGAGCCGAGGAAGAAATCGTGCTGCACCACCACGCCGGGATGGCGCTGCAGCAGCGCCGGCATGTGCTTGTGGAACGGCGAGTTGCCCATTTGATAGACGATGCGCTCGTACGCATGCGCCGCGTCGTCGAAATCCCCGACGCGCACGATGCGCACGTCGGCAGGCAGTTCGACATCGACATCCGCCTGATCGACCACGACGTCGATGCGGTAATGCCGTGCCAGCTCCGGCAGCAGTTCAATAGTGTAATCGGCGATGCCGGAACGCTCCGGCGGCAGCGGCGAAAACAGCGCTAGGCGCGGGCGCTGCGCATCGCTTTGCGGCGGCGCTTCGGTACCGCCTTCAGCAACGATGCCTCGCCACACCTGCAGCGCGCGCCGCGCGGTTTCGTCCCACGAGAAGCGCTTGGCCTGATCGCGCCCGTGCGCGACCAGACGCGCGCGGAACGCTTCGTCGGTCAGGCAGCGCGCGAGCTTGGCGGTGATGTCGGCGGTGTCGAACGGATCGAACATCGCCTCGGGCAGGTCGATGACCTCGACGATGCTCGACGTGCCCGAACCGATCACCGGTGCGCCGCAAGTCATCGCCTCCAGCGCCGGCAAGCCGAAGCCTTCATGCCACGACGGGAAGATGAAGCAGCGGCACGACTGGTACAGCGCGACCAGTTCGTCGTCGTCGACATAGCCGGTGAACACGATGTCGTTGCGCGAAACGCCGTGCTCGAACGCATGCTTGCGCAGCCGCTCGACATCGTCCGCCGACATGCGTCCGGCGAGCACCAGTTGCAGACCGCGGCGAAGTGCGCGATCCAGCTGCGCATAGGCTTCGATCATGCGCGGAAGATTCTTGCGTTCGTCCGAACCGCCTGTGTACAGCACGAACGGCTGGCGTACCGAGAGCTTTTCCAGCACCGCCCCTATGCGCGCTTCGTCGCGCACCGCGTCGATGAAATTCGCGTCGATCGCGGTGGAGACATTGTGGAAGCGATCCTCCGGCAACTGCAGCGCGTCGCGGCCTTCATCGCGCGCGTGCGCGGAAATGGCCAGGTACGCCCGCGCATTGCGCAGCCACTCGATCTTGCGCAGGTAATGCGCGCGGTACTCGGCGTTGTGCGCTAGGTATTGCCGGGGATTCAGGTACGGGATCAGGTCGTACAGCGTGACCGTCACCGGCGTGGCCACATCGAACGCGCCGATGCTGGTCGCCGCATCGTCGAGGTAGCCCTCGAACAGGCTGGCGACATGCACGATGTCCGGCGCGAGGCTGGCGATGAAGGCTTCACGCACTTTTTCGGCAATGCGCCTGCGCGCATCGTTGTCCGGCAAATGTTCGCGCACCGGCCCCGGCGCCGACCACGTGCGGATGTCTTGCTCCGGCAACAAGCCGGCGAATTCGCGCTTGACCGCGTCGATGCCGTCGGCCAGCAGGCCATTCAACACGAGGATGACTTCATCCTCGCCGCGGTTGCGTGCCACCGCCTTGGCGAACGACAGGATGTAGCGGCCGATGCCACGGAAACGGCTCTCGGTCTGCGCGCCCTGCAGATCAATGACTATGCGCATGCAATCTTGCGACCGTGCAGGATGCGGGCGCGAATGCGCCTCTGGTAGGCGCTCATGCCTTGCTCATGTGGTGCGACTTCAGTCGCCGCCGGCATGGCTTGCGGCGGTGACGGCACGGTACCGGTGGAAACGGCCAGCGCCTTCAGATGTCCGAACAACCACGGATGGCGCTTCATCCGCACCGAGGCGAACGACCACAGCGCCGGCATGGCGTACAGCCGGCCGATCACGAGCAGCACGGCACGCTTCACCGGCCATTTGACGATCGCGATGCCCGAGCGCCGCGTCGCCCGCAGCGGCGCGGTCAGCGTCCACGACTTGCTGCGCATCACCCGCGCCAGTTCGCGTTCCAGCTCGCCGGCGCGGACGTACCAGTGGTGATTGGAATCCAGCACCGCCTGCAAGCGCGTTTCGAGTTCGCGCGCCCGTTTCCGCGCGTACTGCGCATCATCGACTGCATCCCGCAAGCGCATGGACAACCGATCGACTTCGGCGGACAGGCGCCCGACTTCATCACTCGTCCCTTTCGTGCCTTCGGCTGGTGGCCGCATTTCGGAAAACCCTGCTTGCATTGCGCTGCGAACTGTACCGTTTGCCGCATGCTTTTCGCTAGTGCGCATCACAGCATTCTTGCGCGCGCCGCGAGAACGCGGGTTAGCGCTTCGCCCGCGCCGGCAGGCGCCAGGCGCCGCGCGACATCGGCCTGCGCGCGCGCGCCGATGCGCTGCGCCAAATCCTGCTCGTCGGCCAAGCGCCGCATCCATGCCGCGGCTTCATCGACATCCGCCTCGGCCCAGCGCTGACCGGCGGAATCCGGATATTCGCCCTCGCCCACCGCAACGAAGCGATAGCCGACCAGGCAACTGTTCTGCGCATCCATGAAATCCAGGTTTCCCGACCACGCGGTGGCGATCACCGGCTTACCCAGCGCCATGCATTCGGCCAGGCCGAGTCCCAGGCCTTCGGCGCGATGCAGGGAAACGTAGGCGTCGCAACAGCGCTGCAGGGCATTGACGTGGCTGCGCTCGATCACGTCATCGCGAAGCATGATCCGCGCATCGCCGCCCACTGCTTCGAGCAGGGGCTCCAATTGCGCCGGCTGCAGGAACCCGCCGCTGGACTTGACCAGCAAGCGCACATCCTCGCGATCGGGAGGGAATGCCTTTTTGAAGGCCTCGATCACGGCCCGCGGATTTTTCCGGGCGATGTACGAATTGAAATCGAAGCTGGTCAGGAACACGAACTTGCCTTCCGGCAAACCGAAATCGCGGCGCTGCAAATCGCTGCACGCCACCTCGCGCAGCGGGAACGCAATGCGCGTGATCGGCTTGTCCGTCGCCTTGCGGAAAGCCTGCTCGATGAATTCCGTGGCCACGACGAGCTCATCGACCTGGTCGAGAATCGGAATCCATGCCTCGGGAATGCGTTCGAGCTCCCAGAACCAGCACGCGATGACGTAATGCCCCTGCAGGCGCGCACGGCCGATCTTTTCCATCGCCTGCGGCCAGTAGTCCGGGTTGAAGAAAACCAGACTGGTTTGGTACGGCAGCTCGTCGCTGATCCATGCCTCCAGGCTGTGGTCGTTCCAGACGTAGGCCAGGCCGATGTCCACGTCGTACAGGCTCACCGGAATCCCGGCTTCGATCAACGCGCGCGCATGCGCGCGCACGCTTTCGCCCAAGCCGAACTGGCCACGCACGTAACCCAGCACGTTCACGCCGGGAACGCCGGCGGCAGGCGCCTTGGACGCATCGATGCGAACCGACGCCGGTGGTGGCGCATTCCATGCCGGCGTACGCGGAAACCGCAGGCTGCGCCTTGCCGGCTCGGCCAACAATTGCGTGCCCTTGTCGCGCCAGCGCTGCGGCAGATGCCGGTAAAAAAATCGCAGCCATGCCTGTTGCCGGATCCACGCCGAAAAATCCAGCAGGCGCAATCCGGGCATACCCGCGCCACTCATCGCCCCGTTCAACCCGCGCGCCGGCGCAGATGGTTCAGCAAATCGATGCGGGTGACGAGGCCGAGGAAGCGTTCGCCATCGCTGATGATCGCGACCTGGCCGCGGTCGAACACCGGCAGCAAGGCTTCGATCGGAGATTTGGCATCGAGGCGGTCAAGCTTGCTGACCATCGCGGTGGACACCGGATCATGGAAGCGCGCTTCGTCGCCGAACACGTGCAGCAGGATGTCGCTTTCGTCGACGATGCCGACCAGCTTGTCGCCGTCCATCACCGGCAGTTGCGAGACGTCGTGGTGGCGCATGCGCTCGTAGGCTTCGGTCAACGCTTCGCCGGGCGCGACGACGATGGTGCGGTGCTGGTGGTAGGGGTCGCGTATCAACGCGCGCAGGTCGTCATTGCTGCCCATTTGCGGAAAGATCGGGATGAGATGTGCCGATTATGGCAGCGCCAGCGCCCACGCCGCCATTCCCGTTGCGCATGACTTCACCCGCATGCGGAATCGCGGAACGGAAAAGCCCGCCATGCGGCGGGCTTTCGGCGGGACGGCGCGGCTCAATGGTGTCGCGGGTCGTAGATGTGCAGCAATTTCTGTTTGGCCAGCAATTTTTCGCGCTTCATCTGCCCCAGGGTATTGTCGTCGATGGCCAACACGCCGGTCTCGGCCTGGGAAACCTTCTTGTCCAGCTCGCGGTGGCGCTGGTAGAGCTGCTTGAATTCCGGGTTGGTTTTCATCAATGCGTCGATGGTGCTCTGCGGCTGACCTTCAAACATGTGACCTCCTTAGCGCGGATGGAACCAGGCGGATACGTCGCCCGGGAATCCGAAACTACCCGCCGATCCCGGCCGCTGCAAGCCTGACTGCGCACCGCTTGTCGGCACGCGTTCAGACCGCGCGCAGGGCCTGATCGAGATCATCGCGCAGGTCGGCCACGTCCTCCACGCCCACGCTCAGGCGCACCAGTGCGTCGCTGATGCCCAGCGCGGCGCGGCGCTCGGGCGGGATCGAGGCGTGGGTCATCAGCGCCGGCAGGTTGACCAGGCTTTCCACCCCGCCCAGCGATTCGGCCAGGGTGAACAGGCGCGTGTTCTCGCAGAAACGCTTAGCCTCCACGCCGCCGCCCTTGACCACGATCGAGACGATGCCGCCGAAACCGCGCATCTGCCGCGCCGCCAGCGCGTGCTGCGGATGCGAGGCAAGGCCCGGATGAATCACCTTCTCCACCGCATCGTGGTTTTCCAGCCATTGCGCCAGTTGCAGCGCGTTGTCGCAGTGCGCGCGCATGCGCAGGTGCAGCGTCTTCAGCCCGCGCAGGGCGAGGAAGCTGTCGAACGGCCCCTGCACCGCGCCGGTCGAATTCTGCAAGAAGGCGAGTTGCTCGCCCAGTTCCGCGTCGTCTCCGACCACGGCGATGCCGCCGACGATGTCCGAATGGCCGTTGAGGTACTTGGTCGCCGAGTGCACCACGATGTCCGCGCCCAGCCGCAGCGGCTGTTGCAGGATCGGCGAGGCGAAGGTGTTGTCCACCACCACGCGGATGCCGTGGCGGTGCGCGATTTCGGCGATCGCGGCGATGTCGACCAGCTTGAGCAGCGGGTTGGTCGGGGTTTCGATCCACACCAATCTGGTTTTCGGCGTGATCGCCGCGGCGAACGCGGCCGGGTCGCCGAGATCGACGTAGCTGAAATCCAGCGCCGCGCTGCGCCGGCGCACGCGCTCGAACAGGCGGTAGCTGCCGCCGTACAAATCGTCCATCGCGATGACGTGGCCGCCGCTGTCGAGCAGGTCGAGCACGGTCGCGCTCGCGGCCAGACCGGAAGCGAACGCGAACGCGCGGCTGCCGCCTTCCAGCGCGGCGACGCCGCGTTCCCAAGCGAAGCGCGTGGGGTTCTGGGTGCGCGAATACTCGAAGCCGGTGTGTTCGCCGGGGCTGGGCTGGGCGTAGGTGCTGGTGGCGAAGATCGGCGTCATCACCGCGCCGGTCACCGGTTCGTGCGCCTGGCCGCCGTGGATGGCGAGCGTGGCCGGAGCCCAGTTCGTTTGCTGCGGCTTGTTCATTGCACTCTCCGGCGCAGGTAGTTGAGCAGATCGATGCGGGTGATCAGGCCGAGGAACTGCTCGCCCTCGGTGATGATGGCGACCTGGCCGCGCTCGAACAGCGGCAGCAGCGCTTCGATCGGCGACTTCACGTCGAGCCGGTCGAGCTTGCTGACCATCGCGGTCGCCACCGTGTCGCGGAAGCGCGCTTCGTCGTCGTACACGTGCAGCAGCACGTCGCTCTCGTCGACGATGCCGACCAGCTTGCCGTCCTCCATCACCGGCAACTGCGAGATGTCGTACAGCTTCATGCGCTGGTAGGCGGTGGTGAGCAGGTCGTTCGGGCCGACCACCACGGTGTCGCGCTGGTTGTACGGGCGCAGGATCAGGTCGCGCAGGTCGCCGTGCTGCGGGCGCTGGATGAAGCCGTTGTCGAGCATCCAGTAGTCGTTGTACATCTTCGACAGGTACTTGTTGCCGGTGTCCGGCACCAGCACGACGACGTTCTTCGCTTCGGTCTGCTCGCGGCAGTATTTCAGCGCCGCGGCCAGCAAGGT
>JAATFG010000102.1 GCA_015655355.1 Lysobacterales bacterium | reverse complement strand
TTCGCCGCGCGGGGGAATTCGCGTTCGCCATCGGCCCAGAACGCGGTCATCGCGTTGTCGTCGCTCTCGAAACCGCCGCCGGCGACGCCGACGCGGTTGGCGACGATCAGGTCCAGGCGCTTGGCTTCGAGCTTGCGGCGCGCGTAGTCGGCCACGTTCTCGGTCTCGGCGGCGAAGCCGACGACCAGCTTCAGGCGGCCCTGGGTCTGCGCGGCAATCTCGGCGAGGATGTCCGGCGTGCGCACGAACTCCACGTGCAGGGTCTCGCCGGCGGCGCGGGTCTTCTTGATCTTGTTTTCCGCCACCGTCGCCGGCGTGTAATCGGCCACCGCCGCCGCGCCGATGTAGACGTCCGCCGGCAGCGCGGCGAACACCGCCGCGTGCATCTGCGCCGCCGAGCGCACGTCGATGCGCTTCACGCCCACGGGCGTCGGCAGTTGCACGGGCCCGGCAACCAGCACCACGTCCGCGCCCTGCCGCGCCGCGCTGGCCGCGACCGCGAAACCCATCTTGCCGCTGCTGCGGTTGCCGAGATAACGCACTGGGTCGAGGTCTTCGTAGGTCGGGCCGGCGGAGACGACGACCTTCAGGCCCTTCAGCACGCCATCCGCGACAGGCGCGGAACCCGCGGCGTCCCCCGCCAGCTCAGCGACGATGTCGTGCGGCTCGCTCAAGCGTCCCGGCCCGGATTCGCCTTCGGCCAGCGGGCCGTCTTCCGGACCGATGACTTGCACGCCACGTGATTTCAACGTGGCAATGTTGGCCTGCGTGGCCGGATGCAGCCACATGCGATGGTTCATCGCCGGGCACACTGCGAGCGGCGCGGTCGAGGCCAGCGCCAGCGTCGTCACCAGGTCGTCGGCGTGGCCGTGGGCCAGGCGCGCGAGCAAATCCGCCGTCGCCGGCGCGACCACGATGCGGTCGGCCCAGCGCGCCAGTTCCAGATGCCCCATCGCCTGCTCGGCGGCGCTGTCCCACAGCGAGGTTCGCACCGGCGCAGCGGACAGCGCCTGGAAGCTCAGCGGCGTGACGAACTGCTGCGCGCCCTCGGTCATCGCCACCTGTACCGTGGCGCCGGCCTCGCGCAGGCGCCGCACCAGTTCCAGCGCCTTGTACGCGGCGATGCCGCCGCCGACGCACAGCAGCACGCGCCGGTTCAACAATGGCTGGTCTTTCGATTCATTGGCCACGTCGGGGAATTCCCACCACAAACAGGCCACAAGCTTACCCGATGACCCGGCATGAGCTGATGCCACGGCGGCATGAAGCCATGCACCATCGCCACATGCACATCCGCGACTGGCCAAGGCACGAACGTCCCCGCGAGAAGCTGCTGGCGCGCGGCGCCGCGGCCTTGAGCGACGCCGAACTGCTGGCGATCTTCCTCGGTTCCGGCACCCGCGGCCGCGACGCGGTGCAGACCGCGCGCGACCTGCTCGCCGGACATGGCCCGCTGCGGCGCCTGCTGGACCTGTCGCCGCGGCAAATCGCCGGACTGCCCGGCCTCGGCCCGGCCCGCGCCTGCGCGCTGGCCGCCGCGCTGGAACTGGGCAATCGCCACCTGGCCGCGAATCTCGAACGCGGCGAGGCCTTCGACCACCCGGAACTGGCCGGGCGCTATTTCGCCCGGCGCCTGCGCGGCTTCGGCCACGAGGTGTTCGCGGCCCTGTTCCTCGACTCGCGGCACCGTGCGCTGGGTTTCGAGGAGTTGTTCCGCGGCAGTGTCGACGGCGCCGAAGTGCATCCGCGCATCGTCGTGCGCCGCGCGCTGGCGCACAACGCCGCGGCGGTGATGATCGGCCACAACCACCCCAGCGGCGACCCGACCCCGTCGGCCGCCGACCGCGCCCTGACCACGCGGTTGAAACAGGCCCTGCAATTAGTCGACGTGCGCCTGCTCGACCACTTCGTCGTCGGCGACGGCGCGCCGGTGTCGCTGGCCGCCCGCGGCTGGGTTTGAGCGCAAACCGCATCAAGCCGTTCCGCCGAATCCGCGGGAAAGCGCGCGGCACGCTAAAATGGTCGGCCATTTCGTAGTCGCGAACCCCCTGTGAAAACCGAACTCCGCGCCCTGATCGCGCAGGCCATCGACGCCCTGCGCAACACGGGCACCTTGCCCGCCGATGCCACGTTGCCCGATTTCGTCGTCGAGCGCCCGAAAGAGCGCAGCCACGGCGACTTCTCGACCAACGCCGCGATGCTGCTGGTGCGTGCCGCCGCGCAGGCCAGCGCCGAAACCGGGAAGCCCGGCAAGCCGAATCCGCGCGCACTGGCGCAAGCGCTGATCGACGCGCTGCCGCCCTCCGGCCTGATCGCCAAGGTCGAGATCGCCGGCCCCGGTTTCATCAACTTCCACCTGAGCCGCGCCGCGTACGAAGGCGTGGTGGCGTCCGCGCTGAAGCAGGACCGCGCGTTCGGCAACAATGCCAACAGCAACGGCAAGACCGTCGGCGTCGAATACGTCTCGGCGAATCCGACCGGCCCGCTGCACGTCGGCCACGGCCGCGCCGGCGCGATCGGCGACTGCATCGCCCGCGTGCTCGCCGCCAACGGCTGGAACGCGAAGCGCGAGTTCTACTACAACGACGCCGGCGTGCAGATCGAGAACCTCGCCAAATCCACCTACGCGCGCTTGCACGGTTTGAAACCGGGCGATGCCGAATGGCCGGAAGCCGCGTACAACGGCGACTACATCGGTGACGTGGCCGAAGCCTACAAGCGCGGCGATTCGGTCGAAGTCGAAGGCCACGTCGTCGTTGGCGCGAAGGACATCGAGAACCTCGACGAAATCCGCAGGTTCGCCGTCGCCTGCCTGCGCCGCGAACAGAATCTCGACCTGGCCGCGTTCGGCGTCAACTTCGACACGTACTACCTCGAGTCCTCGCTGTACGCCGACGGCAAGGTCGCCGAAACGGTGCAACGCCTGATCGCGTCGGGCCACACCTACGAGGAAGGCGGCGCGCTGTGGCTGCGCTCGACCGACTTCGGCGACGACAAGGACCGCGTGATGCGCAAGTCCGACGGCACGTACACCTATTTCCTGCCGGACGTGGCCTATCACCTGAGCAAGTGGCAGCGCGGCTACGAGCGCGCGATCACCGAACTCGGCGCCGACCACCACGGTTCGCTCGCGCGCGTCAAGGCCGGCCTGCAGGCACTCGATCTCGGCATCCCGCGCGATTACCCGGACTACGTGCTGCACCAGATGGTCACGGTGATGCGCGGCGGCCAGGAAGTGAAGCTGAGCAAGCGCGCCGGGTCGTACTTCACCTTGCGCGACTTGATCGAAGAAGCCGGGCGCGACGCGACGCGCTGGTTCCTGATCGCGCGCAAGCCGGATTCGCAGCTCGTGTTCGACATCGATCTGGCGCGCCAGCAGAGCAACGACAACCCGGTGTTCTACGTGCAGTACGCGCATGCGCGCGTGTGCAGCCTGCTGCGCCAGGCCGCGGAAAAGGGCTATGCGTATTCGCCGGAAAACGGCTTGGCGAACCTTGCGAAGAACGACGACGACGCCTCGCTGCTGCTGATGGTCGAACTGTCGCGCTACCCGGAAGTCGTCGAAATCGCCGGCGACACGCTGGAGCCGCACCTCATCGCGCAATACCTGCGCGAATTGGCTTACGCTTTCCACAACTGGTACGGCAACACGCAGGTTCTGGTCGACGACGCCGCAACGCGCGATGCGCGCCTGGCGCTGGCTTCGGGCGTGCGCATCGCGCTGCGGAACGGCCTCGACCTGCTCGGCGTTTCCGCGCCGGAAAAGATGTAACTCCACCCCACACGGCAATCGGACACAGACGAAGCATTCCATGGCGACCAAGCGCAACCAAGCAAAACGCACCGGCGGCAACGGCACACCCGGCTGGGTCTGGCTGATCGCCGGACTGATCCTCGGCGCGGTGCTGCTGATGGTGTTCGTGCCCGGCGCGATGAAGAAGCCCAACGCCGACGACTTCTTCCACGCCAACACGCCCAAGCCCAACGCCGACGCCAAGCCGGCACCGAGCGATGACAGCGACGATGCGCCGGTTGCCGCGAGCGCGAGCAAATCCGCGCCAGCCGTGGCCAATGCGGCCAAGCCGACCCAGTACGAGTTCTACGACGCACTCACTTCCGGCAAGGAAGTGGTGATTTCCGACGCCGACCTGGCCAAGCGCACGCGGGACGAGGCCGCGGCGGCGAAGCAGCGCCAACAGGCGCTTGACGCCGACCACCCGCCCGTCACGCCATCGGCGGTAGGCGCGCCGAAACCGCTGGACGAAACCGCTGCCGCGAACGCCACCACATCGAACCCGAACAACGCGACGCCGCAAGCGCAGAAAACCGTCGCCTCGGCCGCGACCGCCGACGGTGCGCATTACCTCCTGCAGGCCGGCGCGTTCGGCGCATCCGGCGATGCCGAGGCGCTGAAGGCGAAGATCGCCTTCCTTGGCTTGAACGCACGCGTGGAATCGGCCGAAGCCAACGGCAAGACCGTGTACCGCGTGCGCATGGGGCCCTACGGCTCCGCCGGCGAACTGAGCGACGCCAAGCAGAAACTCGCCAGCGGCGGCCTGCCGGCCATCGCCATCAAGGCCCAATAAAGCCGCATCATCGAAGGAGACGGCGCCATGTTCAGCGAAAACACATTGGCGCCGGTACTGTTCTACAGCGTCATCGTGCTGTGGGTGGCCGGCGAATGGTGGCTGCAATGGCGCAAGCGCGCGTCCGCGGTCGGCGCGCAGCGCCGCGACCGCGGCAGCCTGCGCCTGCTCTCGATCCTGATCTACGTCGGCGTGTTCTTTGCGGTGTTCTGCGCGCACCTGCCGTACGCGAAATTCGCGCCGGCGTGGCGCGTGCCGCTGTTCTGGATCGGGCTGGCGCTGATGGTCGCCGGCATCGCGTTCCGCTGGTGGGCAATCAAGGTGCTGGCGAAATTCTTCACCGTCGATGTCGCCGTGCACAGCGACCACAAACTCGTGCAGGACGGCCCGTACCGCCGGTTGCGGCATCCGTCGTACACCGGCTCGCTGGCGACGTTCCTGGGCATGGGCCTGGCGCTGGGCAACTGGCTGTCGCTGCCGTTCCTGCTGCTGCCGGTGATCGCCGCCTTCGGCTATCGCATCCGCGTCGAGGAACAGACGCTGCGCGAGGCTTTTCCGGTCGAGTATCCCGCCTACGCCGCGCGCACCAGGCGTCTGCTGCCCTTCATCTGGTAACCCGCAAAAAGGAATCGCATGAACAAGACCGCCTTCATCACCGGCGCCACTTCCGGTTTCGGCCTTGCCGCCACGCGCATCTTCGTCGCCAACGGCTGGAAGGTGATCGCGACCGGCCGCCGCGCGGATCGCCTGCAAAAGCTGGCCGCCGAACTCGGCGCGGACAAGCTGCACGCCGCCAATTTCGACGTGCGCGACGAAGCGGCGATGCACGCCGCGATCACCGCGCTGCCACCGGAATTCGCGCAGATCGACCTGCTGGTCAACAACGCCGGCCTCGCCCAGGGCACCGCGCCGGCGCAAAGCGCCTCGCTCGACGATTGGCGCACGATGATCGACACCAACATCACCGCGCTGGTGACGCTCACCCATGCGCTGTTGCCGACGCTGATCGAACGCAAGGGCGGCATCATCAACATCGGCTCGGTGGCCGGCAGCTATCCGTATCCCGGGGGCAATGCCTACGGCGGCACCAAGGCCTTCGTGAAGCAGTTCTCGCTCGGCCTGCGCAGCGACCTGCACGGCACCGGCGTGCGCGTGACCGACATCGAACCGGGCATGGCCGAAACCGAATTCACCGTGGTCCGCACCCATGGCGACCAAGCCGCCAGCGACAAGCTCTACACCGGCGCCAACCCGATGACCGCCGAAGACATCGCCGAACAGATCTACCACATCGCCACGCTGCCGCCGCACCTCAACATCAACCGGCTGGAAATCATGCCGGTGACGCAAAGTTACGCCGGGTTCCAGGTGTTTCGCGGCTAACGCCTTGCCGTTGTAGAGCCGAGCAAGCCCGGTTCTACAACGGCAACATCAGATCAACGGCTCGTCGCTCAAATACGTGTAACCGGTAAGGCCTGCCTCGAGCGAAGCGGCAATCGACTTCGCCTCGTCGCCAGCGAGCTTCGCATCGGCCACGCGCTGCGCATATACGGCACGCAGGTCGGCAAGCTGGTAGCCGACGTAATCGAGCATCACGTCGGTGGTATCGCCGCGGCGTTGCTGGGTCAGCGCGTACGAATCGCCCTCGACCTTCACCTCCACCGCATCGGTGTCGCCGAACAGGTTGTGGATGTCGCCGAGGATTTCCTGATAGGCGCCAACGAGGAAGAAACCGATGCGATAACTCTCGCCGGACTTCAGCGCATGCAGCGGCAGCGAGGAATCGAGACCTTCGTTCTCGACGTAGGTATCGACCTGCCCGTCCGAATCGCAGGTCACGTCGGCGAGGATGCCGCGGCGCGTCGGTTCCTCGTCAAGGCGCTCGATCGGCACGATCGGGAAGACCTGATCGATCGCCCACACGTCGGGAATCGACTCGAACACGCTGAAGTTGACGAAATACTTGTCGACCAGGCGGTCGTTCAATTCGTCCAGCAACGGGCGATGGGATTTCTCCTCGCTGCTCAGGCGCGCGCGCACCGCATGCGCGATCAGGTAGAACAGATCATCCAGCCGCGCGCGTTGGCGCAGATCAATCTGGCCCAGCGCGTAGGCGCTCAAGCCCTCGGCATGGAAATGCTGCGCTTCCTGGTACAGCTCGATGGCCGGGCGCGCGTCGATTTCCTCGAAGATTTCGCGCAGATGGCGGATCACCGCCGGCTCGTCGTCCATCGGCGGCGGCAGGCGGCCTTGCGGTGCTTGTTCGACTTCGCTGACGTTGGCGATCAACACGGCGTGATGCGCGGTCATCGCGCGGCCGCATTCGGTGACGACGCGCGGCTGTGGCAGACCGTGTTGTTCACAGGCTTCAGCCAATGGTTGAATGATATTGCCGGCGTACTGGTTCAGGCCGTAATTGATGCTGCAATAGCTGCGCGAGCGCGTGCCTTCGTAATCGATGCCGAGGCCGCCACCGACGTCGACGTGCGAAATCTTCGCGCCGAGCTTGCTCAATTCGACAAAATAGCGCGTCGCCTCGCGCATGCCGTTGGCGATGTCGCGCACGTTGGAAATCTGGCTGCCCATGTGGAAGTGCAACAGGTTCAGCGATTGCTGCAAGCCGTGATCGACCAGCTTGCGCCACAGGTCCAGTACCTGCCGCGGCGAGAGGCCGAACTTGGCCTTGTCGCCGCCGCTGTTCTGCCATTTGCCGGCGCCGAGCGAAGCAAGCCGCATGCGCACGCCGAGGCCGGGCTGCACGTTCAATGCCTTCGCTTCCTCGATCACGAGATCGAGCTCGCTCGGCTTTTCGATCACGATGAAGGTCTGCAGGCCGAGCTTGCGCCCGATCAGCGCGAGGCGGATGTATTCGCGATCCTTGTAGCCGTTGCAGACGATCAACCCGCCCGGCCTCGACAGCGCCAGCACGGCCATCAGCTCCGGCTTGCTGCCGGCTTCGAGGCCGAAGCCTTCGCCTGCGTGCGACGCCAGCGTGCCGGCGACGCCGCGATGCTGGTTGACCTTGATCGGATACACCGCGGTGTAGCCGCCGGCGTAATCCCAATCGGTCTGCGCCTGCGCGAACGCGGCCTGCAGCTTGCCGAGGCGCTCGCCGAGGATGTCCGGGAAACGCACCAGCAGCGGCAGGCGCGCGCCGTTGCCGCGCGCGGCATCGACGATCTCGCCCAGCGCGATCTTCGGCCCGCTTTCGCCCAGCGGCGCGGCGGTGACCCGGCCCTGTGCATCGACGTCGAAATAGCCGTCGGCCCAGTGCGGGATGGAATAGGTCTTGCGCGCGCGGTCGAGCGACCAGGTCATCGGCGGAAATCCGGTGGAAACAGAAGCTGCGCATTCTACAAGCAGCGGTCATGCACGGCCGTTACAATGCGGCGCCGCGCCGCGACCAATCCCGGTTGCCGCGATGAAGAACGCGTCGCAACGCGCCCATTCGGCAACCCATCAAGGAACGCTTCCCCATGACCACCCAAGACAACTGGTACATCGAACATTTCCAGCCCACCGGCTCGGCCATCGGCTACCGCGTCTCCGCGAAGCTCGACGAGGTGCAGTCGCCGTTCCAGAAGATCGAGATCTACCAGACCACCGACTGGGGCAAGCTGATGCTGATCGACG
>JAATFG010000110.1 GCA_015655355.1 Lysobacterales bacterium | reverse complement strand
GCGCCGCAAGCTCGAAGCCAAGCGCCTGGACCTGATCGTCGCCAACCGCGTCGGCGTCGCCGGCGGCGGTTTCGAGAGCGACGACAACGCGATGACCGCGTTCTGGGCCGATGGCGAACGCGAATTCCCCCGCGCGGCGAAGACCGTGCTGGCCGACCAGATTGTCCAACTCATCGCGGAACGGTTGAAGACATGAGCCTCCAGGCCTTGCAGGTGAAATTGCTCGACCCGCGCTTCGGCGACGAATGGCCGTTGCCGGCGTATGCCACCGAAGCCAGCGCCGGCATCGACCTGCGCGCCGCGCTGGAAGCGCCGCTGACCCTTCCACCCGGTGATGCGGCGCTGGTGCCCAGCGGGATTTCGATCTACCTGCAGGATCCGAACCTGTGCGCGGTGGTGCTGCCGCGCTCGGGCCTGGGCCATCGCCACGGCATCGTGCTCGGCAACGGCACCGGCCTGATCGATGCCGATTACCAGGGGCCGTTGCTGATTTCGCTGTGGAACCGCGGCAAGGAGGCCTTCGTCCTGCAACCCGGCGACCGGGTCGCGCAGCTGGTTGTGCTGCCGATCACGCGCGTGAAACTGCAAGTAGTGGATACTTTCGCCACCAGCGCACGCGGAGAGGGCGGCTTCGGCCACACCGGCCTGCGTTGACTGTTCCGTAGCCCGGGGGAAGTGGCTTCATGGCAAGTGCAAGCGGGCGCGAGCCCTCGCAATACAAGACGGCGTTGCTGGCGCTGGCCGGCACTTTCGCGTTGCTGGCCGCCTGGTTCGGCTGGAGCGGCTGGCAGCAATGGAGCCAGCGTGACCTGCAAAGCGGGCTGGAACAGGCGCGCGATGGCCTGGTCGCCAGCGTGCAGGGCGCGATCAGGCAACAGACCTTGGCGCTGGATACGGCACTCAAGGCTGTCGCGGCACAGGGCGCGGCCGGCGCCGACGATGCGCAACTGGCGCAGGCAGTGCAGGCGGCGCTGCCGAAGGCGCAGGGCGTGCAGGCCTTCGACGCGGACCTGGGCGTGGCCTATGCCGATCCGGGCACGTTCGGTTTCGCCAAGCTGGCCTTGCTCGAAGGCGCGCAGCGTGCCGGCAAGACCTTGGCGCGCGTGGTCCGCGATGGCGGCAAGCCGCAACTCGGCGTGGCCGGCGTCGTCGGCACGCACGTGGTGTACGTGCCGCGGCCGTTGTCGCTGCTGACCCTGCGCATTGCCGATGCGCAAGTGCCGGCACCGGCCTATCTCGGCCTGCGCCAGGGCAATTACAAGATCGGCGAGAAGGGTGACGCCAGCTTGTCCGGCAGTGCCGATCAACTCGCGCGCGTGGTCGGCGACAGCGGCCTGCGCGTGGTCGCGGCGCTGCCGGACCTGGCGGTTGGCCCGTTCGGGCTGGGTGCGATCGGCACGCTCGGTGCGGCCGCCGGCTGCGTCGTCGTGGCCCTGCTGGTGGCGCTGGCGGCGCTTGGCCGGCTCAAGTTCGAGGGCGTGAAGAAGGAAAAAGTGGACAAGGATGAAGACGGCGCGCAGACCCTGGGCCAGGTCATGTCCAAGGGCGCGGCGTGGGCGACGCAGGCCAAGGCCAAGGGCATCGGCGCGGACAGGTCGGACGAGGATGGCGCGCTGGCGGCGGCCGAACTGGTCGACGAGGTCGAAGTCGACCCGACGATCTTCCGCGCCTACGACATCCGCGGCGTGGTCGGCAAGGCGCTGTCGCCGCAAGTGGCCGAACGCATCGGCCTGGCGATCGGCACGCTGATGCACGAGAAGGACCTGAGCGACATCGTCGTCGGTCGCGATGGCCGTCTGTCCGGCCCGGAATTGCAGCAGGGCCTGGTCGAGGGCCTGCGCCTGGCCGGGCGCAACGTCATCGACATCGGCATGGTGCCCACGCCAGTCGCGTATTACGCCGCGCAACAGCTCAAGACCGGTTGCTGCGTCGCCGTCACCGGCAGCCACAATCCGCCGGATTACAACGGCTTCAAGATCGTGGTCGGCGACGAGACGCTGTCCGGTGCGGCGATCACCGACCTGTTCGAGAAGATCGAATCCGGCCGCCTGCATTTCAGCCCGAACAAGCGCGGCACGCTCGAACAACGCGACGTGGTCGGCGACTACGTGCAGCGCATCGCCGACGACGTGCAGCTCGAACGCCCGATCAAGGTGGTGATCGATGCCGGCAACGGCGTCGCAGGCGAAGTCGCGCCGCGCCTGCTCGATGCGATCGGCGCCGACGCGATCCCGCTGTATTGCGATGTCGATGGCACCTTCCCCAACCACCATCCGGACCCGAGCGAGCCGCGCAACCTCGAAGACCTGATCTCCACGGTCAAGCGTTTCGAGGCGGATTTGGGCCTGGCCTTCGACGGCGATGGCGATCGCCTCGGCGTGGTGACCCGGGAAGGCGAGATCATTTTCCCCGACCGTACCCTGATGCTGTTCGCCAGCGACGTGCTCGGCCGCAACCCCGGCGCGATGGTGATCTACGACGTCAAATGCACCGGCAAGCTGCAGCAATGGGTGTTGCGCCATGGCGGCACGCCGCTGATGTGGCAGACCGGGCATTCGCTGATCAAGGCCAAGATGAAGGAAAC
This sequence comes from Lysobacterales bacterium, assembly GCA_015655355.1. Classification (GTDB taxonomy): domain Bacteria; phylum Pseudomonadota; class Gammaproteobacteria; order Xanthomonadales; family Xanthomonadaceae; genus Pseudoxanthomonas_A. Next base: position 7,720 of record JAATFG010000110.1, on the reverse strand, counting down.
CGGCGCCGAACTGGCCGGCGAGATGAGCGGCCATTTCTTCTTCGAGGAGCGCTGGTTCGGTTTCGACGATGGCCTGTATTCGGCCGCGCGCCTGCTCGAAATCCTCGCCTCGCGCACGGAAACGCCGAGCGAGGTGTTCGCACAGTTGCCCAGCAGCGTGTCCACGCCGGAGATCAAGGTGCCGGTGGAAAGCGATCCGCACGCATTGGTCAAGCAGTTCGTCGCCAATGCCAGGTTCAGCGGCGCCAACCTGACCACCATCGACGGCCTGCGCGCCGACTGGGAAGACGGCTGGGGCCTGCTGCGCGCGTCCAACACCACGCCGGTCCTGGTGCTGCGCTTCGAGGGCGACAGCGAAGACGCGCTGGAGCGGATCAAGATGGAGTTCCGCCTGCAGTTGCAGAAGATCGCGCCGGGCCTGGCAATGGCGTTCTGAATGAATTCGCCTCGCCCTGCGGTGCACGCCGTTGAAGCTGGCCCGCACTTGCTTCTGCCGCCAGCGCGGGTGCGGCATTACTGCTTGGTCAGCGGTGCCTGCAGTTGTGCGGTACTGGTGGCTGTAGCCGCCGCGGCTGGCGCATTGGGACCGGTGATGCCCTTCATTTCGCGGTAACGCACCAGGGCATCCTCGACCTGCGCGTCGAGATCCTTGCGTTTCTGCTCGTAGCCGGTTTCCAAGGCCTGTTCCTGCAACAGCGCGGCGTGGCGGCGGCGGATGTCGGCCACGGCCTTGGCATCGACCTTGCCACCGGACAATTCCTTCTCGCCGGCGCTGCGCAACGCCAGTTCGAGGCCGGCGCGCTGGCTGTCGATGTTGAAGCGCGCGGTCCTGGTGTCGTTGTCGATCATCGCGCGCTGTTCGTCGAACACGCGGCGCAGGTCGGCCTCGCTGTCGTAGGAACTGAGCATCGCCTGTTCGGTGCGCTTGCGCGCGGCCTCGGCCGCCGCATCTTCCTGCTGCTGCTTGGCCGCGGCTGCGGCTGCGGCCAACTCGTCGATGCTCGGCGCGCGCTGCACGCTGGCGGTATGCGCGCCGCTGCTGGCGCTGAATTCGTCATGCGCCTGGTTGACTGCATTGCTCGGCAGGGAATCGCCGTACTGGCGGACGCCGTTGGCGTCGATCCAAGAATACAGCTTTTTCTTCGGCGCCTGTTGCGCCTGCGCGGCGCCCAGCAGCGCCACGCCCAGCAACAGCAACGGAATCAACGGAATTCGTTTCGATCGCATCGGACAGTCCCCCACCGCACGCAAAAACATACCGCGACCACCTTGGCCTTCAGCCGTTCGTGCCGTAGCGCGCGCGGTAAGCCAACAACTGGTCGCGATGATCGACAAGTTCGGCGTTTTCCCCGGCGAATGCAAGCAGGTCGTGCAGATTTGCCACCGCGATGACCGGTACGCCCGTGTCTTGCGCCACACTTTGCGCGGCCGAGCGCCGCGACGGATCGGCTTCGTCCAGCACTTCCTGGCGGTCGAGGGCGACGACCACGCCGGCGCCGCTGCCGCCGGCGCCGGCGATCAGGCCCAGCGCTTCGCGGATCGCGGTGCCGGCGGTGATCACGTCGTCGACGATCAGCACCCGGCGCCCGTCCAGCGGCGCGCCGATCAGGTTGCCGCCTTCGCCGTGGTCCTTGGCTTCCTTGCGGTTGAACGCCAGCGGCAAATCGCGGCCGCGGCGGGCGAATTCCACGCCCAGCGCGGTGGCCAGCGGAATGCCCTTGTAGGCCGGGCCGAACAGCAGGTCGAATTCCACCTCGGCCGCTTCGATCGCATCGGCATAGCATGCCGCCAGCCCGGTCAGCAGGCGGCCGCTGTCGAAGCGCCCGGCGTTGAAGAAATACGGGCTCTTGCGCCCGGACTTGAGGGTGAACTCGCCGAAGCGCAGGGCGCGGGCGTGCAGGGCCAGTTGCAGGAAGCGTTGCTTGTGCATGGTTCAAGGGTGGTGGGGGAACTGCGAAGATTATGCCGCCTGGGCGCCGCAAAGTCGGCGCCGTCGGCGGCTTATCGGCTAATCTTTGCCGATGAAAATCATCAGCTTCAATGCCAACGGCATCCGCTCGGCGGCGGGCAAGGGCTTCTTCGACTGGCTGCAACCGCAGAACGCCGACGTGGTCTGCCTGCAGGAGACCAAGGCGCAGGAAGAGCAGCTTTCCGATCCGGTGTTCCGCCCCGACGGCCACCATTGCTTCTACAAGGACGCCAGCACCAAGAAGGGCTACAGCGGCGTGGCGATCTATGCCCGGCGCGAACCGGACGAGGTGCGCACGTCGCTGGGCTGGGCCCCGTTCGACGACGAAGGCCGTTACATCGAGGCGTGCTTCGGCAACCTGAGCGTGGTGAGTTTCTACATTCCGTCCGGCTCGTCGGGCGAAAAACGGCAGGGCTTCAAATTCGAGGTGATGGACTGGCTCAAGCCGATCATGGACGAATGGCTCGCTTCCGGCCGCGAGTACGTGCTGTGCGGCGACTGGAACATCGTGCGCAGCCGGCTCGACATCAAGAACTGGACCAGCAACCAGAAGAACTCCGGCTGCCTGCCGCCGGAACGCGCGTGGCTCAACACGCAGATCGCCGATGGCGGCGGTGATGGCCTGGTCGAGCAGCCCAAACGCGGTTGGGTCGACGCGTACCGCGCGCTGCATCCGCAGGGCCAGGACTACACGTGGTGGAGCAACCGCGGCGCGGCGCGCGCCAACGACGTCGGCTGGCGCATCGATTACCAGTTCTGCACGCCGGGCCTCGGCAAGAAACTGAAGGCGTGCAGCATCGCGCGCGCGCCGCGCTTCTCCGACCACGCACCATTCCTTGTCGAGTATGACTCGGTGGAGTACGACGGATGATCGCCGCGCTGCGGAATTGGCTGAAATCGCTGGACGTCTATGCGAACCCGCGCGTGCGCGGGATGCTCTTTCTCGGTTATTCGTCGGGCTTGCCGCTGGCGCTGGTGCTGATGACGCTGTCGGCGCGCTTGCGCCAAGCCGGCATCAATCGTTCGACCATCGGCTATTTCAGCCTGGTTGGCCTGGCGTATTCGCTGAAATACCTGTGGTCGCCCATCGTCGATCGCTTGCCGCTGCCGCTGCTGTACCGGCTGGGCCGCCGGCGCAGTTGGATGCTGTTGGCGCAGGTATGCATCGTGATTGGGCTGGTGTTGTTGGCGTTGGCCGATCCGGCCGTGGATGCGGCGCACGTGGCCTTGCTCGCGGCGTTTACCGCGCTGGCATCGTCGACGCAGGACATCGCCGTCGACGCCTACCGCATCGAGGCCGTCGATACCGATGGCCAGGGTGCGATGGCGGCGGCATATCAGGTCGGCTACCAGGTGGCGCTGATTTGCGCCGGCGCCGGTGCGTTGACGGTGGCGGCCGGTTTCGGTTGGAAGGCCTCGTATCTGGCCATGGCGGCGTGCGGTTTGGTCGGCATCGCCACCACGTTGCTGATCGCCGAACCGGACGTAACGGCAGGGCGCGCCGAACGTGCCGAAGAACCGTTGATAACGCGTTTCCGCCGCCTTGCCGCCGCATGGCCGAAGCCGCTGCGCGAGTCGGTGGCGTGGCTGCTGGGGGCCGTGGTTTGTCCGTTCGTCGATTTCTTCGCCCGCCTCGGTTGGCGCGCCGGCGTTCCCTTGCTGCTGCTGATCGTCACCTACCGCTTGAACTACACGACGATGGGCGTGGCCGCAAACACGTTCTACCTCGACATGGGTTTCAGCCTCGACCAGATCGCGCTGGTTTCCAAGTTGTACGGCATCCTGATGACCATCCTCGGCGCGTTCGTGGCAGGCGCGTTGATCCGGCGCATCGGCGTGGCGAAGACGTTGCTGATCGGTTGGGCGCTGCTGACCATCGCCAACCTGACCTACGCGCACATCGCCGGCATCCATCCGGGGCTTGCCTGGCTGGCGACGGCGATCAGTGCCGACAACCTCGCCAACGGCATTGCCGGCACCGCGTTCATCGCCTTCATGTCGTCGCTGACCAGCGCCAATTACACGGCCACGCAGTTCGCGTTGTTCGGCACGTTGTGGAGCCTGCCGGCGAAAACCATTGCCAGCCAGTGGGGGCGCATCGTCGATGCCTGGGGTTACCCGGCCTTCTTCGTGTATACCGCCGTCGTCGGCTTGCCCGCGTTGTTGCTGGTGTCGTGGTTGGTCTGGCACAGCCGGAAAACGCCCGTCTAGGCAGGCGGATTGCCCGGTTCGGGGCCTGCGTCACGGCAATGTTGCATGCGGTAGCTATCATTCCCGCCGCCGTGCCTCCCCCAGCGCGGCAGGCGGGCACGGAAATGGCGAATCTGGTACTCAAGGACATTGACCCGGTTCTCAACGAGCGCTTGTTGCGCCTGGGCCTGACCCAGCGCTGGAACTCGCGCGACACCATCATGCGCGTGCTCGAACAGGGTCTGGAATATTTCGATGCACAGCGCCGCGCCGCCGAGGCGCCGGCCGCGCCATCGGTCACCACGGGCGGCAGCGTGGTCGCACCGGCGCCTGCAAGCGAGAAAGACATGCTCGCCGAAGCGATCGCCGCGCTGGAGAACGTGCCGCCGGCGCGCGTCTGATTCCGTATCCGTTTTGATCAAGCCGGATGGACGGCGCCGAGCACGCGCAAACCGCGCGCGCCGGTCACCGACGGCAGGTTGCCCGGCCGCCCCGCAAGCGTTTCCCGCGCCAGCCAGGCAAAGCCCATCGCTTCGACGAAATCCGGGTCCAGCCCATGTGCAGCGGTGGATTCGACCGTCATGCCCGGCAGGTTGGCGGCGATGCGCGCCATCAGCGCGGGGTTGTGCACGCCGCCGCCGCAGACCATCACCCGTGTCGTGTCCGGCTGGTTCGCGTGCAGCGCGGCGGCGATGGTGCGTGCGCTCAATTCGAGCAGAGTGGCCTGCACGTCGGCGGGCCGGCTTTCATCGAACAGGCTGCCGCGGCGCAGTTTCGATTCGACCCAGCGCAGGTGGAATTGCTCGCGGCCAGTGCTTTTCGGCGGCGGCAGCGCGAACCAGGGGTCGTCGAGCAGGCATTCCAGCAGCGCTTCGATGCAGATGCCGCTGGCGGCGAATTCGCCGTTCGCGTCGAATGGCTTGCCGGTGTGTTTTTCGCACCATGCATCCAGCAGCGCGTTCGCCGGCCCGGTGTCGAAGCCGCGCACGGTGCCGCTCGCTCTTGTCGAAGTGGCTGGCAACAAGGTGAAGTTGGCGATGCCGCCGAGGTTCAGCACGGCGCGGTCCTCGTCGTGCGCGGCCAGCATCGCCGCGTGGAAGGCCGGCATCAGCGGCGCACCGTGGCCGCCGGCGGCCACGTCGCGGCGGCGGAAATCGGCGACCGTGGTGAGCCGTGAGCGCTCGGCGATGACGTTGCCGTCGCCGAGCTGCATCGTGAAGGGAAACGTCGCCGCAGGGCGATGGCGTACGGTCTGGCCGTGCGAACCGATGGCGCGCACGCGGGATTTGTCGATGCCGAAGTCGGCGAGCAGTTGCAGCGCCGTGTCGGCGAAGCATTGCGCCAGTTGCACATCCAGTTCGCCGAGTTCGTCGAGCGATTCGATGTTGCCGCCCTGGCCGAGCGCGACGAGTTTTCCGCGCACGTCCGCTTGCCACGGATACGTGCGGCCGGCGACGAGTTGCAGCTGCGGCTCGAAGTGGACCAGCGCCGCGTCGATGCCGTCGGCGCTGGTGCCCGAGATCAGGCCCAGGTAGAGCTCAGCCATGTGCGTTGCGGCCTTTGCCTGGCTTTGCCGCGGAGGCCACCGCGGTGTCCGGCGCATCGGCGTAGATCGCGCTTTCGACGGTGTGGATGCGCGTCAGTGCGTCGGCGGTGTAATTGCGGAACGCGGTCATTTGCGCGCCGGCCAGTGGTTCCGGCGGCGGCATCGTCACCGACAGCGGATTGCGGTGTTCGCCGTTGACGCGGAATTCGTAATGCAGGTGCGGGCCGGTGGCCAGGCCGGTCATGCCGACGTAGCCGATCACCGTGCCCTGCGCGACCTGCTGGCCGACGTGCTCTTTGCCGAAGCGTGACATGTGACCGTACAGCGTGGTGTAGCCGTGGCCGTGGTCGAGGATGACGACGTTGCCGTAGCCGTTCTGCTGGCCGACGAAAACAACGCGCGCGTCGCCGGCGGCCATGATCGGTGTACCCATCGGCGCGGCGAAGTCGATGCCCTTGTGCGCGCGCATGCGGCCGAGGATCGGATGTTCGCGCATGCCGAAGGTGGAGCTGATCCGGGTATAGGTCACCGGCATGCGGATGAAGGCCTTCTTCAGCGGCCGGCCGTCGGCGCTGTAGTACTGCGCCTTGCCGTCCTCGCCGAAACGGAAGGCCGAGTACAGCTTGCCGTGCGCGGTGAAGGTGGCCGCCTCGATCGGGCCGGACTGGACCAGTTCGCCTTCGCGCCAGGTCTGTTCGACCACCACGCTGAAGCGGTCGGTCGCGGCGACGTCCTCGCTGAAGTCGATGTCGTACTTGAAGATGTCGTCGGTCAGCGCATTGATGTTGGCCGGGGTCAGGCCGAGCTTGCGCGCCGAGAACCAGAGCGAATCGCCGACCTTGCCGCTGATGACCACTTCGCGCGTGGTCGATTCGCGTTCAAGCACGTTCTGGTGGAGGCGGCCGTCATCGTCGACGGTGAGCTCGACCCGATGGATAGGATCGCGGTCGTAGCGGAAACCGCGCACTTCGCCGTCAGCGCCGTGCAGGAAGGCCAGTTCGCTGCCCGGATGCAGGTGGCGCAAGGCGGCTTGCGCGTCCTTGTCGGCGAGGACGTCGGTCAGCAGCGATGGCGGCGCGCCTGCATTCTGGAAAATCCCGCCCAGCGTCTGCTTCGGCTGCACGACGACCGTTTGCCACTGTGGGCCGGCGGCGTTGGCCTGCACTTGCTGCAAGGCCGGCAGGGCCAACGCCTGCTGTTCCAGTGGCGGCAGTACCGAGGTTTTCAGGGCACTGGAAAACCCGGGCACGATTGTTGCCAGCATCACCCCGATGCTGGCGAACAGGCTGGCATGCAGCCATTGGCGGCGGTTCCAGTGTTTCGCGGCGAGATGCTTCCTGACTTCCTGATGCAGGTTGGAGTCGCGGAGGATTTCCAGACGCTGCTTGAAGCGTTGCTTGCGGGCCGGGTCATTGCCGTGGTGGTGCATTCGGGGTTTCCGCGTCCCGCAGGAAGGCGGGGCTCAAACTCGCTGCACCATACCGGCCTCAAAACAACGCGTCAACTTGTTGAATCCATTGGTTTTTTGGACTCAGCTCACGTTTAACCGTAAATTTACCGCCCCATCACGTTTCGTGCCGGTCCGGTGGCACGCCAGGAATACGACCTTGTCCCTCGCAGATGCAATTGCCCTGATCGGCCGCGGTGCCGATGAAATCCTCAAGCCTGAAGAACTCGAAGCGCGGCTCAAGCTCGGCCGGCCGCTGCGGGTGAAGGCCGGCTTCGACCCGACCGCGCCGGATCTGCACCTGGGCCACACCGTGCTGCTCAACAAGATGCGCCAGTTCCAGGATCTCGGCCATCAGATGATTTTCCTGATCGGCGATTTCACCGGCATGATCGGCGACCCGACCGGCAAGAACGTCACCCGCAAACCGCTTTCGCGCGAAGACGTGCAGGCCAACGCGCAGACTTACGCCGCACAGGTGTTCAAGGTGCTGGACAAGGAGCGCACTGAGGTGCGTTTCAACAGCGAATGGTTTGGTGCCATGAATGCCGCCGACATGATCAAGCTC
>JAATFG010000092.1 GCA_015655355.1 Lysobacterales bacterium | reverse complement strand
CATCATGCCTTATATCAGCGCCACGATCATTATTCAGCTTCTCAGCGCGGTGGTGCCGAGACTAAGCAAACTGATGCGCGAAGAAGGCGGACGCGCGAAGATTGTTCAATACGGACGAGTGCTCACTCTGCTTCTATGTGTAGGGCAAGGTTTGTTCATGACTCTGAGTTGGGCGCGCGCCGAAAACTTCTTCGAAGGATTCTCCGGTGGCGACTTGCTGATGCCCTACATGCGGCAGCATCTCTGGTGGTTTTTCATTCAGACAGTAGTGATTCTCACCACGGGTACGATGTTGCTCATGTGGTTTGGTGAACAAATTACCGAGCGCGGCATCGGCAACGGCGTGTCGCTGATCATCTTCTCGGGCATCGTCGCCGGCTTGCCTGGCGCGGTGCTGCGCACCTTCAGCTCGGTGCAGGAAGGCACGATGAGCTTCATCGCGTTGGTGATCGTCGCGGCGATCGTGCTGGCGTTCGTGTTGTTCGTGGTGTTCGTCGAGCAGGGCCAGCGCCGGATCACGGTGAACTATGCGCGCCGCCAGGGCGGCCGCAACGCCTACCAGAACCAGACCTCGTTCCTGCCGCTGAAGCTCAACATGGCCGGCGTGATCCCGCCGATCTTCGCATCGTCGATCCTTGCCTTCCCGGCGACGCTGGCGATGTGGAGCGGGCAAGGCAACAGCGCCGTCACCAACGTGTTGCAGAAGATATCCAATGCGCTGTCGCCGGGCGAACCGCTGCACATGATCGTGTTCGCGGCGATGATCATCGGTTTCGCGTTCTTCTACACCGCGCTGGTGTTCAACTCGCATGAAACCGCCGAGAACCTGAAGAAGTCCGGTGCATTGATTCCGGGCATCCGTCCGGGCCGCTCCACTGCCGACTACATCGACGGCGTGCTGACCCGCCTGACCGGCGCCGGCGCGCTGTACCTGGTGCTGGTCTGCCTGTTGCCGGAATTGATGCGCACCTATCTGGGCGCTTCGTTCTACTTCGGCGGTACCTCGTTGTTGATCGTGGTCGTGGTGGTGATGGACTTCATCGCCCAGATCAACGCGCACCTGATGTCGCACCAGTACGAAAGCCTGTTGAAGAAGGCCAACCTCAAGGGCGGCAGCCGTACCCTCGGCCGCTGAACCTGAATCACTGCGCCACCCGCGCCGTGGTTTTGTTGTACAATGCGCGGCTCGCCGAGGCTCAGGCCTCGGTGCAGCCATTCCAGATTCCATGCTTTCACCCATCTCCGCGCCGATCCAGGCGGGCGAGGTGAAAGCCCAGAAGGGCGGCCTGCATCCAGTTCCGGTGCGGGTGCGAACCTCGCCAGACCCGGCGCAAGAGTAGCGCGGGGCGGATCACCCAAGCGGCAAAAGCCGTGAAAGGTTTTCCAGCGGGTTCCAACGCCGGAGCGTGGGCACACTCCCCATGCCGGGCAATGCAGCGTCAACGCATCGCCGCACGACCACGGGGCTTTAACAAACTTTTCAATCTTTAAACCGTTTGGAGAACCGCGTCATGGCGCGTATTGCAGGTGTCAACCTGCCTGCCCAGAAGCATGTCTGGGTGGGTCTGCAAAGCATCTACGGCATTGGCCGTACCCGGTCGAAGAAGGTCTGCGAATCCGCAGGCGTGACCTCGACCACCAAGATCCGTGATCTGTCCGAGCCGGAAGTCGAGCGCCTGCGCCTCGAAGTCGGCAAGTACATCGTCGAAGGCGACCTGCGTCGCGAAGTCGGCATGGCGATCAAGCGCCTGATGGACCTCGGCTGCTACCGCGGCCTGCGCCATCGTCGCGGCCTGCCGCTGCGCGGCCAGCGCACCAAGACCAATGCCCGTACCCGCAAGGGTCCGCGCAAGGCCCTCAAGAAGTAAGGGATAGAAATGGCCAAGCCGAATGCAGCCGCTGGCAAAGCGGCCCCGAAGAAGAAGATCAAGCGCGTCGTCACCGACGGCGTCGCCCACGTCCACGCTTCGTTCAACAATACCATCGTCACCATCACCGATCGCCAGGGCAATGCCTTGTCGTGGGCCACGTCCGGCGGCGCCGGCTTCCGCGGTTCGCGCAAGTCCACCCCGTTCGCCGCGCAGGTCGCCGCCGAGAAAGCCGGCAAGGCTGCGCTCGACTACGGCCTGAAGGCGCTGGAAGTGCGCATCAAGGGCCCCGGCCCGGGCCGCGAGTCGGCGGTGCGTTCGTTGAACGCCGTGGGTTACAAGATCATCAACATCATCGACGTGACGCCTATCCCGCACAACGGGTGCCGTCCGCCGAAGAAGCGTCGCGTCTAAAGGAGCGATAAGACAATGGCTCGTTACATCGGTCCTACCTGCAAACTGGCGCGCCGCGAAGGCGCCGATTTGTCCCTGAAGTCGCCGGCTCGCGCCCTCGACTCGAAGTGCAAGCTGGAGCAGAAGCCCGGCCAGCACGGCGCCACCGCGCGCAAGGGCAAGCTGTCCGACTACGCCACCCAACTGCGTGAAAAGCAGAAGGTCAAGCGCATCTACGGCTTGCTGGAACGCCAGTTCCGCAACTACTACAAGAAGGCTTCGACCAAGAAGGGCAACACCGGTGAAAACCTGTTGCAGCTGCTCGAAACCCGCCTCGACAACGTCGTCTACCGCATGGGCTTCGCCGTCACCCGTCCGTCCGCCCGCCAACTGGTTTCGCACCGTGGCGTGCTGGTCAACGGCAAGCCGGTGAACCTGCCGTCGTACCAGGTCAAGGCCGGCGACGCGATCGCGCTGTCGGAAAGGGCCCAGAAGCAACTGCGCGTGGCCGAATCGCTGACCGTCTCCGATCAGCTCGACCTGCGTCCCTCGTGGATCGACGTCGACAGCGCCAAGTTCAGCGGTGTGTTCAAGGCCGTTCCGGCCCGTTCGGACCTGCCGGCGGACATCAACGAAGCGCTGATCGTCGAGTTGTACTCCAAGTAATCCCACTCAACCGGGCCGCCGTTTCCCCCAACGGCGGCTTGGCACCGGAGAACCGCTACATGACGGGAATCACTCAGCAGGTGCTGCGTCCGCGCGGCCCGCAAATCGAACGCCTCACCGACACCCGCGCGAAGGTCGTGATCGAACCGCTGGAACGCGGTTACGGCCACACCCTCGGCAACGCGCTGCGTCGCGTGCTGTTGTCGTCCATCCCCGGCTTCGCGATCACCGAAGTCGAGATCGACGGCGTGCTGCACGAATACAGCACCATCGAGGGCTTGCAGGAAGACGTGCTCGAAGTGCTGCTCAACCTCAAGGATGTGGCCATCCGCATCCACACCGGCGACAACGCCCACCTGACCCTGACCAAGCAGGGTGCGGGCACCGTGACCGCCGGCGACATCAAGACCGACCACAACGTCGAGATCCTTAATCCCGACCACGTCATCGCGCACCTGACCAAGGATGCGGCGCTGAACGTGCGCTTGAAGATCGAACGCGGCTTTGGCTACGTGCCGGCCGCCGCGCGCCGTCGCCCGGATGAAGAAGGCCGTACCATCGGCCGCCTCGTCCTCGACGCTTCGTTCTCGCCGGTGCGCCGCGTGGCGTACGCCGTTGAGGCGGCGCGCGTCGAACAGCGCACCGACCTGGACAAGCTGGTCATCGACATCGAAACCAACGGCACCATCGACGCCGAGGAAGCCGTGCGCACCGCCGCCGACATCCTCAGCGACCAGCTCTCGGTGTTCGGCGACTTCACCCACCGCGACCGCGGCCCGGCCAAGCCGGCCAACACGGGCGTGGATCCGGTGCTGCTGCGTCCGATCGACGACCTGGAGTTGACCGTGCGTTCGGCCAACTGCCTCAAGGCCGAGAGCATCTACTACATCGGTGATCTGATCCAGAAGACCGAAGTGGAGCTGCTCAAGACCCCGAACCTCGGCAAGAAATCGCTGACCGAGATCAAGGAAGTGCTCGCCCAGCGCGGTTTGTCGCTTGGCATGAAGCTGGAGAACTGGCCGCCGGCCGGCGTTTCGGCGCATGGCATGCTCGGCTGATAGCAACCCGGAAACCCGCAGGTTCGCCTGCGGGTTTTCCTGCAAGAAAAGCAGTAGAACCAAAGGCATCAGGATTCCCGCTTTCGCGGGAATGACGAGCCAACGCCGACGAAGAAACATTCGCGGCAAGTTCGGAAACGGATTCCGGACACGGGCCAACCGCAGCCCAAGCCAACAACGTCATCGGATGACGACAGCGAAGTCCAACGTCCCACCATTTTCGTAAGGAACCACTCCCATGCGTCACCAGAAAGCCGGCCGCAAGTTCAGCCGCACCAGCGCGCACCGCAGCGCGATGTTCACCAACATGGCCGCCTCGCTGATCAAGCACGGCCTTATCAAGACCACCCTGCCGAAGGCCAAGGAACTGCGCCGCGTCGTCGAGCCGCTGATCACCTTGTCCAAGGTCGATGGCGTTGCCAATCGCCGCTTGGCCTTCTCGCGCCTGCGCGATGCCGAAGCCGTCGGCACGTTGTTCACCACGCTGGGTGCGCGCTACCAGGCGCGTCCGGGCGGCTACACCCGCATCCTGAAGTGCGGTTTCCGCGCCGGCGACAATGCGCCGATGGCTTACGTGGAACTGGTCGACCGTCCGGCCGAGTGATCGCCGTTGGGTCTAACCATGATGCACTTTGCAAAACCCTGCCTCGGCGGGGTTTTGTCGTTTTTGGCAGAACAATGAAAGTAAGCGGCGATTTGCAGCGATAATCCCCCCGTTCCTGTTGCCGAAGATTTGCCGATGAACCCGTTGAACCTCTCCTTCCGCACGCAATTCCTGCTCGGCTTCGCCGCCGTCTGCGCAATCCTCGGTTACGCGCTGTTCGTGCAGTTCGTCGATCACGCCGAGCCGTGCCCGCTGTGCATCTTCCAGCGCCTCGCGTTCGCCGCGACCGGCGTGGTGTTCCTTGTCGGTGGCCTGCATGCGCCGCGGGGCACGAAGGGCAGGAAGGTCTACGGCGTATTGGCCTTCATCGCCGCGCTGATCGGCATCGGCATCGCCGGCAAGCACGTGACGCTGCAACTGTTCCCGCCGGCGATGCCGAGCTGCGGGCCGGGCTGGGATTACCTGATCGAAACCAACACCTGGCTCGGCGTGCTGCGCAGCGTGCTCGGCGCGAAGAGCGATTGCAGCGTGATCAACTGGAGTTTCCTCGGCCTGACCATGCCGATGTGGAGCCTGCTGTGCTTCGTCGTGCTCGCCGCGTGGGCGCTGCTGGCCGGGTTCCGCAAGCGCTGACGAATGCATCGATTTCCCGCATGAATTGGCCGCAGTGGCGCAGTTCTGGCAACATCGACGGTTGATTTCAGGATTTCCCGCAATGAACAAGAAGCCGACCCTGCAAGCCGTGACATTGCCCGCTGCATGGAAGCCGGATTCGTGGCGCGCGCGCACCGCGCTGCAGATGCCGACGTATCCGGATGCCGAAGCGCTGGAGCGCACGCTGGCCGAATTGCGCCACCTGCCGCCGCTGGTGACGAGCTGGGAAATCTTCTCGCTCAAGCAGCAACTGGGCGAAGCGCAGGAAGGCAAGCGCTTCCTGCTGCAGGGCGGCGATTGCGCCGAGAGTTTTTCCGATTGCGAATCCGGCCTGATCGCCAACCGGCTGAAGGTGTTGCTGCAGACCTCGCTGGTGCTGGTGCACGGCTTGCGCATGCCGGTGGTGCGCGTCGGCCGTTTCGCCGGGCAGTACGCCAAGCCGCGCTCATCAGACACCGAAACGCGCGGCGACGTCACCCTGCCGAGCTATCGCGGCGACAACGTCAACCGCCCGGAATTCACCGCGGAGGCGCGCATTCCCGAGCCGCGCTTGATGATCAAGGCGCACGCGCGTTCGGCCTTGACGATGAATTTCGTGCGCGCGCTCAGCGATGGCGGCTTCGCCGACCTGCATCATCCCGAATACTGGAACCTCGACTGGATGAACCTGTCCAGCCGCGCCGCCGAATACCAGCGCATCGTCGATTCGATCGGCGATGCGGTGCGCTTCATGGAAACCCTGTCCGGCTCGTCGGTGCAGAACCTCGACCGCGCCGAGTTCTACACCTCGCACGAAGCGCTGCTGCTGCATTACGAGGAAGCGCTGACCCGCGAAGTGCCGCGGCAGTGGGGCCATTTCAACCTCGGCACGCATTACCCGTGGATCGGCATGCGCACCGCGGCGATCGACGGCGCGCACGTCGAATACCTGCGCGGCGTGCGCAATCCGATCGCGATCAAGATCGGGCCGTCGGTGGGGGTCGATCATCTGTTGAAGCTGATCGACGTGCTCAACCCGGAAGACGAACCGGGCCGGCTCACCTTGATCCACCGCATGGGCGCGAAACAGATCGCGGAAAAATTGCCGCCGCTGCTGGACGCGGTGAAGCGCGACGGCCGCCGCGTGCTGTGGGTGTGCGACCCGATGCACGGCAATACCGAAGGCACCCGCAACGGCTACAAGACCCGGCGCTTCGACAACATCCTCGGCGAAGTGGAGCAGAGTTTCGACCTGCATGCCGCGGCGGGTACGCGCCTCGGTGGCGTGCATCTGGAACTCACCGGCGAAGACGTCACCGAATGCACCGGCGGCGCGCGCGAACTGACCGATGTCGATCTCGAACGCGCGTATCGCTCGACCGTCGATCCGCGCCTGAATTACGAGCAGTCGCTGGAAATCGCGCTGGCGATCGTCAGGAAGCAAGGTCGCGCGCGCTGATTCGGTTCGTCATTCCGGCGCAAGCCGGAATCCAGCGAATTTGCTGCAAGTCTGTTTGCAATCAAAACGAAAGGCACTGGATTCCGGCTTGCGCCGGAATGACGGGAAAATCGTTATTTCCGCAGTGTCGGCAGGTATTGCGGCGGCCGCCGCGCCAGCGTGAGTTGTTCGTAGGCGTAGCCGAGTTCGATCAGGCGCGGCTCGCTCCAGGCGGTGCCCATGAAGACCAGACCGAGCGGCAGGCCATCGCTGCTGCCCATCGGCACGGTCAAACTCGGATAGCCGGCGACCGCGGCGGCGCCATAGCCGGAACCGGCGACGTCGTCGCCGTGCAGCGGGTCGATCTTCCACGCCGCGGTCGTTGCCGGGGCGATCAGCGCGTCGAGGTGCTGCGCCTTCAGCGCCGCGTCGATGCCTTCCGGTCCGGCCAGGCGCCGCGCGCGATTGCGCGCTTCGATGTAGCTGGCCTCGTTGAGGTCGCTCTTCGCGTCGGCCTGCTCGAAGATTTCCTGGCCGAACAGCGGCATTTCCCGCGCGCGTTCGCGGCGATTGAACGCGATCAGCGCGTCCAGCGATTTGAGCGGGGTGGCGTGGGTGGCGAAGTAGCGGTTCAAGTCGTGCTTGAATTCGTACAGCAGCGCGGTGTATTCGTCCGCGTCCCACTGGCCGTCGCTGGGGATTTCCGCGTCGACCACGCTCGCGCCGGCGTCGCGCAGGGTCTTGACCGCGCTGTCCATCATCGCCGCGACGTCCGGCGACATCGCCGACTTGCTGCGCAATATGCCGATGCGCGCGCCTTTCAGCGCGCCGGGATTGAGGTGCGCGTGGTAGTCGAGCACGGCGCGCAGGCCGGCCGAAGACGTGGCCGGGTCGTTCGCATCGACGCCGGCCATCGCCGCCAGCAGCAGCGCCGCGTCGCCGACGCTGCGCGTGATCGGGCCGGCGGTGTCCTGCGCGTGCGAGATCGGGATGATGCCGTCGCGGCTGACCAGGCCGAGCGTGGGCTTCAAGCCCACGACGCCGTTAACCGCCGCGGGGCAAATGATGCTGCCGTCGGTTTCGGTGCCGACCGCGGCGGCGGCGAGGTTCGCGCTGACCGCGACCGCACTGCCGGAACTGGAACCGCAGGGACTGCGGTCGAGCACGTAAGGGTTCCTGGTCTGTCCGCCGCGACCGCTCCAGCCGGAACTGGAGCGCCCGGAACGGAAGTTCGCCCATTCGCTCAGGTTGGCCTTGCCGAGGATCACCGCGCCGGCATCGCGCAGGCGCTGGACGAGGAAGGCGTCGTTCTGCGGGTGGTAGTTCGACAGCGCCAGCGAACCGGCGCTGGTGGTCATCGGCGTGGCGTCGATGTTGTCCTTGAGCAGGATCGGGATGCCGTGCAACGGGCCGCGCACGTGGCCGGCCTTGCGCTCGGCGTCCATCTGCTGTGCTTCGCCCAGTGCGTTCGGGTTGATCGCGATCACCGCGTGCAGGCGCGGGCCGGCGCGGTCGATCGCATCGATGCGGTCGAGGTAGGCGCGGGTGAGGGTGGCGCTGTCCAGTTCGCCGCGCTGCATGCGTGCCTGCAGGTCGGCGATGTCCAGTTCGGCGAAGACGAAGTCCGCCGGCTTGTCGGCCTGTGGCGCGGCGACCTTGATCGGGGCCGCGGGCGGAGACGTATCCGCGCCGCAGGCGGTCAGCGCGGCGATCGACAACAGCAGGGCGGGAAGAGAGGGTCGCATGGGGAACGACGACGGGAAAACTCGAACGGGGGATGCGCGAGGCTAACCAGCTGCCTGCGTTAGCGCAATCACTCGATGGCGGCGGCGTTGCGCCGGCGCTTGAGCAGGTCGCGGGCCAGTATCGCGACGATCAGCAGGTTGATCGCCAGCACCGACCACGATGTCCAGCCGGGGTGGTGGTGCAGGGCGAGCAGGTCCAGCGGCAGGTAGGCGGCGGTGCCGACGCAGCCCAGCCACGAGGCCCAGGCCTTGGCCCGCCACAGGCCCCAGGCTTCGCTGAAATGCAGCACTGCGTAGAAGCACAGCACGCCGACCGCGAGCCCGACCGCGCCGGGGCTGATGTTGCGCAACAACGCAGGCAGCGGCCCGTGCTCCGGGTCGAGGTGGAAATCGCCGATCAGCTGGCCGATGAAATGCCGGATCGACTTCGGCCCGATCACGCCAAGGCTGGCGCCGCCAATCAGCGCCAGCGCACCCTTGCCGGCCTCGAACAAGGCCAGCAAGTGCAAACCCGGATGCGCGCGCGGGGCCGGGTCGTAGGGCGGGCGATCGCTCACGCGGCGGGCATCGCTCAGTTGCGGCCGGCGCGCTTGCGGTCGTTTTCGGTCAGGCCTTTCTTGCGCAGGCGGATTTCCTTCGGGGTGACTTCGACCAGTTCGTCGTCCTCGATGAAGTCCAGCGCCTGTTCCAGGGTGAACTTGATCGCCGGGGTCAGCTTGATCGCATCGTCCTTGCCCGAAGCGCGCATGTTGGTCAGCGGCTTGGTCTTGATCGCGTTGACCGTCAGGTCGTTGTCCTTGGAATGGATGCCGATCAACTGGCCTTCGTACACGTTGTCGCCTTCGGCGGCGAACAGCTTGCCGCGTTCTTCCAGCGGGCCGAGCGCGTACGCAGGCGTCGCGCCCGGCGCATTGGCGATCATCACGCCGTTGATGCGCTTGGCGATCGCGCCCTGTTCCTTCGGGCCATAGTGGTCGAACACGTGGAACAGCAGGCCGGAACCCTGGGTCAGGGTCTTGAACTGGTTCTGGAAGCCGATCAGGCCACGCGCCGGGATCATGTACTCGAGACGCACGCGACCCTTGCCGTCCGGCTCCATGTTCTTCAGCTGGCCCTTGCGGATGCCGAGGCGTTCCATCACCGGACCCTGGTGGATTTCTTCCACGTCGACCACCAACTGCTCGATCGGCTCCATCTTCTGGCCGTCGATGTCCTTGATGATCACTTCCGGGCGCGACACGGCGAGCTCATAGCCTT
>JAATFG010000097.1 GCA_015655355.1 Lysobacterales bacterium | reverse complement strand
CGTTTGCCGTTGATGCCCGTCGGGTTCTTTGGCAGGCCTTGCTCGGTGCGCGGGGTTTTCAGGACGACGGACACCACGGCGTTCCAGCGCTCTGTGCTGGTGGGCGCGCCATTGACGAATCGCTGCTCCGTCCAGCGCACGTTGAACGACACATCGCTGGCGCGAACGACGCTGGTGATCTGCACCGTCACCGACTCCTTGCCGACGCGCGCAAACGGATCGCTCGTGCGTGCGTAGTCGTTGAGCACGGCCGCGCCGCGGTCGGTGGTGTAGTCGTAGGCATCGAGCCAGTTTTGCCGCACGACGATGGGGTCGATCGACAGCGAGCGCACCAGCGTGATGAAGTGCGCGAGGTGGAAAGCGATCTGTGCATCGGCCGGCCGATACGGCGTGGCGGCTTCGCCGATTGCGCGCACCTGGCCGATCTTGTCCACTTCCACCACGTAAGGCGTGACGATGGACTGCGCTGAGCGCCAGACCAAGCCACCAGCCATCAGCAGCGCGAGCACCAGGCAGCCGAAGGCCATCAGCCGCCAGTTCTTCGCCTGCACGCGAGCCGAGCCAATGCGCTCGTCCCAGACTTGCGCGGCAGCTTGATACGGGGTGGCAGGCTGCGGAGTATCGGCGTAGCGCACCTGCGGTCGCTTGAATCGCATGGCTCGTTCTCCTCAAGAATCGGAATTGCCTAGGCTTGGGCCTTGCGCCGAGCCGCCGCCGTCCCCGCCGCGCAGGGTGTGCGCGGCGGTGGTAGCGGCATGGCTGATCTGCTGGCGGCGATGCAGGCGCTTGGCCCAAGCGGGTTGCTGTTGGTTGGCGCTATTGGCCGGGGCTTCGCCTCCGGCGGACGAGCCCGACGCAGCGGCGCTGCCCCCTGCGTCGCCAGCACCAGCTGCTGGCCCGGCGTTGTCCGAACGGAAGGCGGCGGCTGCGCGCTGCCCGAACGAGCGCACTCCGGCGGCGGCCTTCTGGCCAACTGCCTGCGCGCCGGTCGTGGCGACATTGCCCAAACCCGCCATTGCGCCTCTGGCGCCACCGCCGGCAGCGGTTGAGCCCGCCTGAAACGCCGACCTTGCGCTGCTGGCGGTCGAGGTAGCCGCGCGGGCGCCGCTACCGATGGCGCTCGCAGCCGCTGGTGCCATGCGCGCTCCGGCGGCCACCGCACCACCGACGCCGGTAGCGGCGACGCCGACCGCGACAGCGGCTCCTGCCGCACCCAAGACTGCGCCAGCCATCGCACCCGCACCGAGTTGCGGCCCGCCAGAGATCAGTCCCGTGGCGATGCCTGGCCCAAAGATGCCAAGCGCCAGCAAGGCGAGCGAGGCCAGCATCACGACCAGCGCGTGGTCGATGGAAGGTTCGTTCGGTGTGACCTGGAATTCAGCGAACAGACCCGTACCGATGCCGACGATGACGGCCAGCACCAGCACCTTGACGCCCGACGAGATCACATTGCCGAGCACCTTCTCGGCGAGAAACGCCGTCTTGTTCCAAAGTGCAAATGGCACCAGCACGAAGCCGGCGAGCGTGGTCAGCTTGAACTCGATAAGCGTGATGAAGAGCTGCACCGCCAGCACGAAGAAGCAAATGATGACGGTGAACCATGCAAGGAACATCACGGCAATGGGCGTCAGGTTGACGAACACCTCGGGAAACCCGGCCATGTCGCTGATCTGGTCGAGGATCGGTGCCGCCGCGTCGAGGCCAGTCTTGGCAAGATGACCGGGTTGGAGGAACGTTTGCATGCTCACGGTCGAGCCGCTGGCCGTCAGGCCGAGGCCAGCGAAGGAGCGGAATACGATGCTCGCCAGCCAGTTGAAGTTATTGAGGATATAAGCGAAGGCACCGACGTAGAGCACCTTGCGGATCAGCTTGGCAATCACGTCATCGCCCTGACCTGTGGCATGACTGAGCGCCCAGTACAGCCCGGCGAGCGTCATGTCGATGGCGACCAGTGTGGCCGTCAGGTAAGCGACTTCGCCGCGCATCATGCCAAAGCCGGAGTCGATGTAGGTCGAGAAGACGTTGAGGAAGCGGTCGATGATGGCGACGTCGTTCATGGCCGTGCCTCCACGGGGTCATCGAAGCTGTCGGGAATCGGCGGCAGATCGGCGAGCGTCTGGTATTCGCCCGGCCCGGCCTGCCCGGAAAGGAAGCGCCGCAGATCGGCTTGAGTGACTCGCGCGCAGAACGCACCGTCATGCTCGGAACGGCCGCATTCCGCGCGCAGCGCATGCAGCCGCGCTGGGTCGGCGGCCAACGCTTCCACGGATAGCGCCTGCGGCCGGTCGCAGCCGGCCAGCAGGTACAAGGCAACAAGGAAAGCCACGCACGTCATGGCAGTTCCCCTCAGTTGTTGTAGAAGTTCACGGACTGCGGTGTGTACGCCGTACCGCTGCCGAGGAAACGCCGTGTGACTTCGCGCCCGCGTTCGACGGCGGCGGCTTGCCGCGCCAGTTCCAGCGCCGTCGCGCGGCCCTGCGTGAGCTGGAGTTGTTGGGCCTGGATGGATTGCTTCGCCTGCAAGGCGAGCAACTGGTTGGTCGCTTGCTGGGCCTGCAAGGCGCCGGTGGCCGATTGGCTCTGGCCG
>JAATFG010000101.1 GCA_015655355.1 Lysobacterales bacterium | reverse complement strand
GTCGGCTGGGAAACCCCGGCCAGATGGGCGATGTCCAGCGAAGTCGGCTTGCCCTTGATCTGCATGCACGGATTCTAGCGCGGCGTGTTCCGACCCGGCACGTTCCTGCGCGGCACGCTCCGGCGCGCCGCCCGCATTCAAGTCCCGGCCACGCTGCTGTGGACGACCGCGCCGCTGGCGTCGCGCACGTTCACCGTCACCGGGATGCCGCCGCGTACCGATTCGGTGACCGTGCAGAACTGCTCGAACTGGGCCAGCAGGCGCTCGTGCTGCGCATAGCCGTCCACCGCGCCGGGCAATTGCAGGTTGGCTTCGATGGCGAGCACGCGCACCCTGCCCGCGTCGTTGCGGCCGATCGTCGCGGTCGCATGCGTGACCAGCGGGCCGGGGTTGTTCTTGAACTTGCGCAGCGCGAACAACAGGCTCGCCGACAGGCAATTCGCCACCGCGGCCAGCAGCATGCGCGCCGGATTCGGCCCGGCATCGTGGCCGAGCGGCTCGCCTTCGTCGGTCAGCAGTTCGGGAATCGCGCTGCCATCGAACGCCACGCGGAAGCTGTAATCCTGCTCCTGGGTGACGGTGATCGAAATCTGTTTGTTCTCTGCCATCAGCCGAAGTCCACGATATGCCAGGTCAGCGCATCGTAGCTCGCCGCGATCGGTTCGGCGAAGGCCGGCCGCTGCAACAATTCGTTCAAGGCCAGCGGCACTTCGATGCGGCGGCCGATCAGCGGCTCGACCACGCTCTCGAACTTGGCCGGGTGCGCGGTCGCGGCGACGGCCCAATCGCCGTCCTTGCCTTGCGCGCGCAAATCCTCCAGCACCTTGACCGCGGTCGCGGTGTGCGGGCAGAAGATTTCGCCATGCTGCGCGAAACGGCGCGCGATCACTTCGCGGATCGTCGCGTCGTCGACGCTGCGCGAGACGAAGGCGCCGCGCAGCGCCGCGTCGTCGCCTTGGTACAGCCAGCGCAAGCGCTCGAAGTTGCTCGGCGCGCCGACATCCATCGCATTGGCGAGCGTCGCCACGCTCGCGGACGGCGTGTAATCGGAGCCCGCGAAATAGTCCGCCAGCACCTTGTTCGCATTCGTCGCCAGCACGATTTCGCCCAGCGGCACGCCGAGCGTGCGCGCGAGGATCGCCGCCAGCGCATTGCCGAGATTGCCGCTGGGAACGACGAAGTTGAGCTTGTCGCCGGTCCTGGCCTGATGCGCGAGCGCAGCGTGCGCGTAGTAGCTCATCTGCGGCAGCAAACGCCCCAGGCTGATGCTGTTGGCCGACGACAGCGGCGCCTGCCCGTGCAATTCCGCATCGTTCAAGGCGCGCTTGACCAGCGCCTGGCAATCGTCGAAGGAACCCGCCACGCGCAACGCGGTGACGTTGTCGCCGAAGCAGCCGAGCTGGTGCGCCTGGCGCGGCGACACGCGGCCATCGGGATACAGCACGACGACGCGCAGGTTCGGCACGCGGTGGAACGCGGCGGCGACCGCCGCGCCGGTGTCGCCGGAGGTGGCGACGAGAATCGTCAACGGCTTGTCCGCATTGCCGCGGATGCGCGACATGCACTGGGCGAGGAAGCGCGCGCCGAAATCCTTGAATGCCGCGGTCGGGCCGTGGAAGAGTTCGAGCACGTGGTCGCGCGGCGTCGCCAGCGGCTCGAGCGACGCGGGGAAATCGAACGCGGCCGCGCAGATCGCGGGCAATCCGCCTTCCAGCGCATCGCCTGCGAAAAACGGCTGCAACAGTTGCGTCGCGGTTGCGGCGAGGCTCGCGCCGGCGTGCAGCTCACGCGGCGCGGGCAATTTCTCCGGCACGTACAAACCACCATCGGGCGCGAGGCCGGCGGCGATGGCGGCGCTCAACGAAGCGGCGGGGGCGTTGTTGCGGGTCGAGATGAATTGCATGTGTTTGCCTTTGCTCGTCATGCCGGCGCAGGCCGGCATCCAGTGTCTGTTTTTGCTCGTCATGCCGGCGCAAGCCGGCATCCAGTGCCTGTTTTTGCTCGTCGTACCGGCGCACGCCGGTATCCAGTGCCTTTCGTTTTCAAGAATCAAAGTCGCTGGATTCCGGCTTTCGCCGGAATGACGGTGTCAGAGAACGCGTGCGCCGGGCGCTTCGATCGGCGACACCCACGCTTGTGAATCGAAGCCGGCATCACGAAACGCTTGCTGCACCTTCGGCGTGGCGGTTTCGGCCTGCGCGCGCGTCTCGAACCAGCCGAACACGCTGGGGCCGGCGCCGGAAATGCTCGCGCCGAGCGCACCGCCATCGAGCATCGCCCGTTTCGCCGCATCGAAGCCGACGATCAGCGGCGCGCGGCGCGGTTCGACCAGCACGTCGCTCAAGCCGGCGCGGACCAGTTCGACGTCGCCATGCTGGCAGCCGGCGAGGAACAGCGCCAGGTTCGCGCTCTGCTGCACGAACTCCCTGATCGCATACGCGCCCTGCAACGCGGCGCGCGCGCGGCGGGTTTCGAGGATCGCATCGGGATGCACCAGCAGGCTGTGCCATTCGCGCGGCACCGGCACTTTGACAAGGTGTTCGGCGGTGGCGAGGACGAGGCCGCCGAGCAGCATCGGCCCGAGGTTGTCGCCGTGCTTGCCGCCGCTGGCGACCGCTTCGCCGACCAGCGCGAACGGATACAGTTCCTCGCGCGACAGCGGCACGTCGAGCAATTCGTTCGCGGCGACCAGCGCGGCCACGCACGATGCCGCCGACCCGCCCATGCCCGAGCCGAGCGGTATGCCCTTCTCGATCTCGATCTCGAAGCCGAACGGCAATTGCAATGCCTCGCGCAACGCAATCAACGCGGCGCCGGCGGTGTTGCTCGGCGCATCCAGCGGCAGGTCGACGGTGGCGCCGCGGATCGCGGCGATCCGCACCGTTGGTTCGTCGATGCGGCGCGCAATCACGATGTCGCCGACGCCTTCGATCACGTGGCCGAGGATGTCGAATCCGATGCCGACGTTGCCGACCGACGCAGGCGAGAACGCCTTGGCTTCCTGCCTGGAACTCACAGCCTGGCCCCTTGTCCGGCGGCGACGCGCAGCAGGTCGGCGAACACGCCGGCGGCGGTGACCTCCTTGCCCGCGCCCGGCCCTTGCACCACCAGCGGATTGTCGCGGTAACGCGAAGTGGTGAACTGCACGATGTTGTCGGTCAGGCGCAAATGGGCGAAGCCGTGGTCGTTCGCCACTTCGACCAGGCCGACGCTGGCCTTGCCCTGCGCCCCGAGGCTGGCGACGTAACGCAACACCTTGCCTGCCGACTTCGCCTGCTGCAGGCGCTGCGCGAACGCGGCGTCCACTTCGTGCAGGCGCGACATGAATTCGTCGACATTGGCCTTGCGCAGCGATTCGGGCACCAGCGATTCCACCTGCACGTCACCCAGCGAAAGTTCGCGCCCCGATTCGCGGGCGAGGATGACAAGTTTGCGTGCGACGTCGACACCGCTCAAATCATCGCGCGGATCCGGTTCGGTGTACCCCAGCGCACGCGCTTCGGCGACGAGCTGCGAGAACGGCACGCTGCCGTCGAACTTGTTGAACAGCCACGCCAGCGTGCCGGAAAAAATGCCTTCGATGCCGAGCAATTCGTCGCCGGTGTCGAGCAGGTCGCGCAGGGTGTTGACCACCGGCAGGCCGGCGCCGACCGTGGCTTCGTAGCGGAAGCGCGCGCCGCTGTGCCCGCTCGCCGCGTGGATCGCCTTGTATTGCGCGATGTCGCCGGCGCCGGCCTGCTTGTTCGGGGTGACCACGTGGATGCCGGCGGCGAGCCAGTCGGCGTAATGCGCGGCGACGTCGGGGCTGGCGCTGCAATCGACGATGATCGCGTGCGGCAGGTGCGTGTCCTTCAGGTGCTGCGCGAGCTTGCGCAAATCGGTGGCGCGGGTGGCGTTGGCGAACGCGGCGCGCCAGTCGACCTGCAGGCCGCGCTCGTCGAGCAGCATTTTCGCGCTGGACGCGATCGCGCACAGGCGCAGGTCGACGTTGGCCTTGCCGCGCAGTTGCGGCTGCGCGGATTTCAACTGGTCGAGGAAGGTCGCGCCGACATTGCCCGGGCCAATCACGCCGACCGCAAACGTTTGCGGCGACAGCCAGAAGCCGGCGTGCGCGGCGCGCAGCGCCTTGGTCGCGTCATGACCGTTGATGGCGACGGAAATGTTGCGCTCGCTCGAACCCTGCGCGATCGCCAGCACGCTGACCTGCGCGCGGCCGAGCGACTCGAACAGGCGCGCGGCGACGCCCGGCGTGCCGGCCATGCCGTCGCCGACCGCGGCCAGCACGCTGACCCCGTCGGTGCGCTGCACGCGCTGGATCTGGCCGATGTTGAGTTCGTGCGCGAAGGCGCCCAGCAGCGCATCCTGCGCGCGCTGCGCCTCGGCCTGCTTGACCACGCAGCAGATCGAATGCTCGGACGAGCCTTGCGAAATCATCACCACCGACACTTGCGCGTCGCGCAACGCGGCGAACACCCGCTGCGCGGTGCCGGGCACGCCGATCAGGCCGGTGCCTTCGAGGTTGATGATCGAGAGATCCGGCGACAGGGTGAGGCCTTTCACCGGCCCGGCCGCATCGCGTTCGGCGGTGATGCGCGTGCCGGGATGGCCGGGATTGAAGGTGTTGCGGATGATGATCGGCAGGCCGCGCTCGATCGCCGGCGCCATCGTCTGCGGATGCACCACCTTCGCGCCGAAATAGGCCAGTTCGCAGGCTTCGTCGTAGCTCAACGCGCTCAACTGCACCGCTTCGGGCACCACCCGCGGGTCGGCCGAAAGCACGCCGTCGACGTCGGTCCAGATGTGCAGTTCGCTGGCGTCGAACAGCGCGGCGAAGATCGCGCCGGAATAATCGCTGCCGTTGCGGCCGAGGGTGGCGAAACGGCCCTGCCTGTCGCGCGCGACGAAGCCGGTGACGACCACGCGGCGCGGCGGGTTCTTCGCGCGCCAGTCGGCCAGTTTTTGCGCGCTGACCGCCCAATCGACGTGCACGCCCAGTTCGTTGCGCTCGACCACCAGCACCTCGCGCGCGTCGAGCACCGCGGCCTCGTGGCCGAGCTGGCGGAAATATTCGCCGAGCAACCGCGCCGAGCACACTTCGCCCAGGCCCTGCACGCGGTCGAGCACTTCGTCCGGCAGGCCGCCGATGACCGCGAGCGCGGCGAGGATCTCGTGCAATTTGGCGAAGCGTTCATCGATCCATTCGACCACCGCGCCGGAATGCTCGCCGAGCAGCGCCACCGCCGCGGCGCGATGGCGCGCGCGCAATTCGTGCCAGCGCTCCTGCCATTGCGCATCGCCTTTCGCGGCGAGGTTGGCCAGCTCGATCAGCGCGTCGGTGACGCCCTTCATCGCCGAGACGACGGTGATCTGTTCGGCCTCGTCGCGCGCCAGCAGCAACTGCGCGACATGGCGATAGCGGTCGGCGTCCATCACCGAGCTGCCGCCGAACTTGTGCGCGACGGTGTGCGGCTTCAGGACGGGCCTGGACGATGCGGGCACGGACAGCGCGGGCTGTTTGGAGGGTTCGGCTTCGAATTCGACGGCGGACATGGCAATGATGGGCTCTGGTTGAAGCCCCGCGCGCGTCAGGTGTGGGTCGCCCCGCCACCTGATCGGTGCGGGGCGGTGTGTTCGTTGGGCTTACACGTACACGACCGACCGCACCCCGGCACCAATGCCGGTGGTGATGGTGGTAATGATCGCAGTAGTGGTCGCGGTGTGCATGGTGGGCGACATTGCCATGCCGGGCGGCATGGCTGCAACTGTTGCTTTTGCAAGCGTGGCAAAAGGGCCGCGCCGGTCACGAAACTCAGAAACTCCAGCGCCCTTGCACCCACAGGCGCACACGGCTGTCATCGTCCGATTGCGCCGCATCGCCGGTGCGCATCGCCACGCTGGCGTCGACCAGCAGGCTCGCCAGCGGCTGCCAGCTCGCGCCGAGACCGACGCCGCTGAGGTTGCGGTGATTGTCTTCGCCCGGCAGCGGATGGCGTTGCAGATTGAGATACGCCGCATCGACGAAGGCCTTCCACTGCCATTGCGCGCTCAGCGCATGGCGGAATTCAAGCGTGCCGATCGCGCCCTCGTCGCTCGGCGCCTCGCCGACCGGATACGCGCGCACCGCATCCGGCCCGCCGGCGACCAGCTTCTGCGAGGAATCGAGGTTGTGGCCGAGCGAGGATTGCGCGTTGACGCTGAAATACAGGCTGTCGCGCGCGCTCAATCCTTGCAGGTGCAGCCACTGCGCCTGCAAGGCGTTGAACGAACCCAGCGCCGAAGGATCGGCCTGGCCCTTGTTCAAGTCGATGTCGCCATGGGTGAAGTGCAGGTCGAACGCATCGACCGCATGCGCGCCATGCCAGTCGCCGCCGATTTCCAGCGCGCGGGTGTCGGCGTGCTTCTCGGTCACGATCTGGTCGCCGTACAGGCTGTCGTGCAGGCGGCGCGCATCCAGATCGAGCTCGGCGTGCAGGTTGAAGCGGCGGCTGCGGATGAAATCGTGACGCACGAACACGCCGGCATCGTCGGCGGTGCCGGCGCCGTCGAGCGCGTCGAAATCGCCGGCGAGCTGGTAATCCATGCGCGAAGCCTGCACGCCGATGCGGGTGGAAACGCTGCCCGGCATCGCCAGGTCGTAGCGCAAATGGCCGAACACCTGGCGCTGGTCCGAGACCTGCGCGTCCACCGCCAGCGCATCGCCGAGGCCGGCCGGTTCGGCGAGGGTGAACTGCGCGCCGAGCAGGTAGCGCCCGGTGTACGGATTGCCGCTGTTGTCGAGGTACACGCTGCCGGCGTAGCGCGGCGTGGGCGCGACTTCGACGTGCAGGTCCGATTCGCCGACGTTCGCGCCGGGCGCCAGTTGCGTGCGCACGCTGGCGCCGGGCTGGTCGTCGAGCAGCAGCAACTGCTTTTCCAGCGGCGCGACCTGCACCGGCGCGCCGGCCTTGAACGGCAGCAGCGCCGATTGCACCACGTCATCGCGCAGGTGCGAGCGGTTGTCGATGGTGAACTTGCCGTAACGGCCTTCGGCCACCGCGATGACGATGATGCCGTCGTCGCTGCGTTGCGCCGGCACATAGGCGCGACCGAGCAGCCAGCCGTGCGCATGGTAGTAATCGCCGATGCGCTGCGCGGCCGCGTCGAGGTCGGACAGCGACAGCGATTTGCCCTTCAAGTCGTCGAGCAGGGCCAGCAATTTTTCGCTGGAAAACCCGGTGTTGCCTTCGATGCGGAACCCCTGCACCTGCACGCGCGTGCCGTTGTCGCCGGCGGCATTCGCCGCGGCATGGCCGGCCTGTGGCAGCGGATTGGCGGATGCCGGCGGCAATTGCAGCTTGCCCTGCTGTTCGCGCTGCAGGCTGCCGGCATCCGGTGGCGCGCTCTGCGCGAAGGCGCCGGCCGGCGACAGCGCGGCGACGAGGGTGCAGAAAAGCACGGTGTGGCTGGACTTCATTGCGTGTTCCCGGATGGTTCGATGCATGTCGCTCACTTCGGCGTCCTCGCCAGCGCAGGCGCAGGGGCGCGCTCGACCACGCCGAGGTTGACGCCGCCATCGATGATTTCCAGCACCTGCGGCGAATCGCCCGGCACCGGCAACGCCGCCGGCGACGACTGCAAGCTGTCGACCACGTCCAGCCAGCCTTGCGGCGTCGGCGCGATGGTCAGCGTGCCATCGACATAACCGATGGCGTAGTTGCCCGAGGTATAGCCCGATGCGCTGATTGCATAGTCCCCGGCATCGACCGCGCCTTGCGAGCTGCCACCGTATGCGAGCGCGCCGCCGAGCACGCCCACGGTTTCACCACCGACAAAGCCGTTGTAAGTCACGCCATTGCCGCCGCTGTACGCCACTCCGTCCCAGGCCTTGCCGGCATCGTTGGCGGTCACGGTGAGTTGCGCCTTGTCGATGAGCAATTCGCCTTCGACGAAGCTCAGGTCGTAATTGCCGTCGCTGCCGCTGATGGCGTGCGTGTAGCTGCCGGCATTGGTGCCGACGCCGCCGACGTCGCTCAGGCCGGCAAGCACGCTCGCGGTTTCACCGTTGACCAGGCCGCTCGCGGTGAAGCCGGCGATGCTTTGCGACTGGCCGTCGTAGGTCGTCTCGCCGCTGTTGGCGGTGACGGTGGCCTGGGCCTTGTCGATGTCGGCCGTCGTGGTCGCGTTGTTGGACAGCGTGTAGTTGCCCGCATCCGCGCCGTCGAGCGAACCGCTGACGTCCACGGTCTTGCCGGTGCCGGCATTCTTGTCGGTGAAGCTGCCGCTGCTGGCGAAGGTGACGCTGTCGCCGGCAATCACGCCGGTCAACGCACCGCTGGTCGTCGCAGCCATCGTGCCGTCGTAGGTCTTGTTGCTGGCCGTGATGACGCCGCTGATCGCCTTCGGCGTGATCGTGCTGGCGGTGTTGTCGGCGTAGCTGACGGTGTAATTGCCGCCGCCGTTGCCATCGTCCACCGTCACGCCACTCACTGTCACCGTCTTGTCGGTGCCGGCGTTCTTGTCGGTGAAGGCGAACGTGCCGCCGCTCAAACCGTCGCTGCCGAACAACTGGCCGCCGGTGACAATGGCCGAACCATTCGCGCTCGTCGTGCCATCGTAGACCTTGCCCACGTTGCCGCTGGAAACGGTCAGCGCGGCCTTGTCGATGGTCAGCGAACCGGCGACGAAGCTCAGGTCGTAATTGCCGTCGCTGCCGCTGATGGCATGCGTGTAGCTGCCGGCATTGGTGCCGACGCCATCGACGTCGCTCAAGCCGGTCAGCACGCTCGTCGTTTCGCCATTGACCAAACCGCTCGCGGTGAAGCCGGTGACGGATTGCGACTGGCCGTTGTAGGTCA
This sequence comes from Lysobacterales bacterium, assembly GCA_015655355.1. Taxonomy (GTDB): domain Bacteria; phylum Pseudomonadota; class Gammaproteobacteria; order Xanthomonadales; family Xanthomonadaceae; genus Pseudoxanthomonas_A. Next base: position 6,527 of record JAATFG010000101.1, on the reverse strand, counting down.
CCTCGCCGCTGTTCGCGATGACGGTGGCCAGGGCCTTGTCGATGGTCAAGCTGCCGCCGACCTCGGTGATGGCGTAGTTGCTGGAGATCAAACCGCCCGGCGTGAGCGCATAGCTGCCGGCGTTGGTCGCGCCTTGCGCCGTGCCGCCGTAAGCCAGCGTGCCGCCGAGCACCGATGCGGTTTCGCCGTTGACGAAACCGCTGTAGGTGACGCCATTGCCGCCGTTGTACGCGAGGCCGTCGTAGGTCTTGCCCGCGTCGTTCGCGGTGACGACAAGCGTCGCCTGGGCGATGCTTCCCGCACCACTCGCGCTCGTCGGCAACGCATAGTTGGACAGGTTCGTGCCGCTGTCGGCGCTGAAATCGCCGCTGCCCAGGGTTGCCGTCACCGTCGTGGCGTCGGCCACGTTGGCGCTGTCGTAGGTGCCGCTGGCCTGGGTGACCGTCGCGCCCTGGCCGCCGACGAAGCCGTCCAGCGCGTAATCCGCCGCCGCCAGCGTCGCCGCCGTGGTGCCGTCGTAGGTCTTGCCGATCGTGCCGGTCAGGCTCGCCGTCAACGCCTTCGGCGTGATCGTGCCGGCGCTGTTGTCGACGTAGCTGACGGCGTAGTTGCCGCCGCTGTTGCCGTCGCCCACCGTCGCGCCCGACACCGTCACCGTCTTGCCCGTGCCGGCATCGGCATCGGTGAAGGCGAACGTGCCGCCGCTGATCGTGTCGCTGGCGTACAACTGGCCGCCGGTGACGACGAGGGTGCCGGCGGCGCTGGTGGTGCCGTCGTAGGTCTTGCTCACGTTGTCGGTGGACACGGTCAACGCGGCCTGGGCGATGTCCGCGGTGGTGGTCGCGTTGGTGCCGAGCGTGTAGTTGTTCGCATCGGTACCGCTCAACGAACCGCTCACGTCCACGGTCTTGCCGCTGCCGGCGTTCCTGTCCTCGAACGCGCCGTGGGTGTCGAACGCCACGACATCGTCGGGAACCACGCCGATCAAGGTGCCCGAAGTCGTTGCGCGGGTCGTGCCGTCGTAGGTCTTGTCGATGGCCGTGATGTCGCCGCTGATCGCCTTCGGCGTGATCGTGCCGGTGGCCGCGTTGGTCACCACCGTGTAGTTGGCGCCGCCGTTGCCATCGTCGAGGCTGTAGCCAGCATCCACCTGCAAGGTGCTGGCGTCCGCCCCCAGCACGTTCTTGCTGGCGAACGATTGGGTCAGCGCGTCGAGGCTGTCGCCGGTTTGCAACCCGACGACGCCTACCGTCCCGGCCGACGTCGTCGTGCCGTCGTAGACCTTGCTGTCGGTGCCGGCGGATAGCGTCAGCGTCGCCTTGTCGACGGTGTAGCTGCCTCCGGCATAGACGATGTCGTAGCCCTGCTGGTCCGAGTACAGGCCATCGACGCTCACCGTGCGCGTGCCGGCGTTCTTGCTGTCCAGCGTGTAGCTGGCCGTGCCGTCGAGTGCGGCGCCGGTGATGCTGGGGGTATAGCCAACGTCGCCGGCATCGGTGGTGCCGTCGTAGGTCTTGCCGCCGCCGCTGTCGGCGGTGACGGTGATCCGGGTCAGGAAGCTGCGCAGCAGCGGCGTGGTGCTGCCTTCGTAGATGCGCCACACGCTGCCGTCGCCGCCGACGTTGCTGATGTCGTCCCAACCGGCGTCGATGAAGGTGGACAGGGTGGTCAGTTCGGCCCAGGTCTTGCCGCTGCTGTAGCTGTCCACCGTGCCGCCGTCGTAGCTGACGCCGACCAGGCCAAGGCCACTGTTGATGGCATCGCCATCGGCGTCGGTGGTGGCGTAGAAGCTGGCGCTGATGCTGCCGTAGTTGTAGCCGACCAGCCCGCCGACGTCGCTGTCGTCCGTACCCGTCACGCTGCCGGTGGCGTAGGCCTCGCTGATGCTGCCGGTGTTGACGCCGACCAGACCGCCGACGCCGCTGCCGTCCGTACCCGTCACGCTGCCGGTGGCGTAGGCCTCGCTGATGCTGCCGTAGTTGTAGCCGACCAGCCCGCCGACGCCGCTGCCGTCCGTACCCGTCACGCTGCCCGTACTGTAGGCCTCGCTGATGCTGCCTTCGTTGAAGCCGACCAGCCCGCCGACGTAGTTGCCCGTCACGCTGCCGGTGGCGTAGGCCTCGCTGATGCTGCCTCCGTTGAAGCCGACCAGACCGCCGACGTAGTAGCTGCCCGTCACGCTGCCGCCCTCCAGGCCGAGGTCGCGGATCGTGCCGGTGTCATAGCCGAACAGGCCGACGTAGTTCGTCGTCGGCCGGTTGATGGTCAGGCCGCTGATGGCATAGCTCTGGCCGTCGAAGCTGCCGGAGAACGCCGCGCTGGACAAGGTGCCGCCGATGGGCACGAAGCCCATGCCCGAATTCCAGTTCGCGGTGCCGCTGGCGTCGATGGCGTTGGCCAGCGCGAAGCTGTCGGCCAGCAGCGCCGTCGAGGCCATGCCCTGCAAGCCGTACACGTCGGCGACTTGATACGGATCAGCGCTGCTACCCGTGCCGCCGGCCACGCGCAGGAAGCTGCCGCCGTCGAGGCGGAAATCGGTGGCGCCGAACGCGGGCAGCGTCGCGCCGTCCTGGACCCAGTTGCCGCTTTGCAGGTCGAACAGATCGACGTTGATCGCGCTGGCGTCGCTGATCGTGCCGACGGCATTGAGCGTCAGCGAGGAAGCGTCAAGGTCGCCCTGCAACACGATCGCGCCTGCCGACTTCAACGTGGTCGTCGTGCCACTGACGTTGCCATCGAGCGTGAGGTCGCCCGCCGTGGTGGTCAGCGTCGTGCCGCCGCCGCCATCGACCGGGCCGCTCACCGTCAGCGCCTGCGTATCGATGAGACTGAAGGCTGCCGCCGCGAAGCTGCCCAGCGTGCCGATCGCGTTGGCGCCGGTCAGCGTCGTGCTGCCGACCGAGTTGCCGGTCAGCGTGCCGGCGGTAATCGCACCGCCAATGCCTTCGCTGATCGCACCGCCGGACATCAGTGTCGTCGTCGTGCCGCTCACCGCGCCGTCGATCGTCAAGCCGCCACCCGTGGTCAGCGTCGTGCCGCTTCCGCCATCGACCGGACCGATCACCGTCAGCGCCGGCGTATCGATGAGACTGAAGCCTGCCGCCGCGAAGCTGCCCAGCGTGCCGATCGCGTTGGCGCCGGTCAGCGTCGTCGCACCGCTCGAGCTGCCGGTCAGCGTGCCGGCCGTGACGATGCCTGCCACCTGAAGAATGGAGCCATCGCTGCTGGCAAGGTGCAGCGTCCCGTTGGCGGTCACATCGTCGTTCAACGTCACGCCGTCACGCCCGCTCAACGATACATTGCCGCCGTCGAGAGCACCCGGTGTCACCAGGGAGCCTCCGTTGGAAACCAGCATGAGATCGTCGTTGCCCGTATCGATGTCGCCCGCGGGAAGGGACAGCGTGCCACCGGCAACTAGGTTCACCGCGCCACCGTTGTCGGTCAACGAGGCGATGGTCAGGTCATTGGCGTCATGCAGCGACACGCCGCTGCCCGTGGCCGACACGCTGCCGTTGAAGTCGTTGCCCGCGTTGCTCAACGTGATCGCGTGCGTGCCGGCGTCCAGCACAGTGGTGCCGGTGACATCGAGCGCGCCGGTCTGGGTGATCGTGCCATCGGCCGTGGCCGAGAGGTTGCCGCCGACCGTGCCGACCGTGGTCGCGCCGAAGCTTGTCGCTCCGGCATGGGTGGTGAGGTTGCCGCCGGTCGAGCCGCTGACCGTGAGCGCGCCGCCTGCGGTGAGGTCGCCGCTGCCGGTGGCCGTCACGACCGCGGTCAGCGCATTGACGTCGCGCAAGGTGACGTTGCTACCGAACGCGGTTACGGTGCCGGCGAAATCGTTGCCGCTATCGTCAAGCACGATCGCATTCGAACTGCTCAGCAGGCTGGTGCCAGTGATGACAAGCGCGCCGGTCTGGGTGATCGCACCACTACCGGCGGCCGAGAGACTGCCGCCAACCGTGGTCGCGCCGAAGCTCATCGTGCTGGCAGAGGTGGTGAGGTTGCCGCCGGTCGAGCCGCTGACCGTGAGCGCGCCGCCTGCGGCGAGGTTGCCGCTGCCGGCGGCCAGGACCGCGGTCAGCGCATTGACGTCGCGCAAGGTGACGTTGTTGCCGGTCGCAGTGACGGTGCCCCCGAAGTCGTTGGCCGCGTTGCTCAACGTGATATCGCCGGCACCGGCGTCGAAACTGCTGGTGCCGGCCACACTGAAGGCACCGGACTGGCTGATGGCACCGCCGCTGGTTCTGACATCCAGGCCGCCGGCACCAATGTTCAATGCGCCCGCGCCGAACGAGCCCCCGTCCACGGCCAACGCGTTCGCATGGATCGTTCCCCCGGTCTGGACGATGTCGCTATCGGAATCCAGGGTCACCGTGTTGCCGGTGAGGCCAGCCGCCAGCGTCAGGCTGTTCCCCGTGCCCGTCGTGCTCAGCGTGACGTCGCCGGCACCGCCGTTGGCCCTGGGCGCCGCGGTAACGAGCAGGCTCTGCGCGTCGTTGAAACTGAAGTCGCCGCCGCTGCTGAAACTGCCCAGGCTGCCGACCCGGTTGGCACCCGCCAGGTCGGTGTTGCCGCCCGAACTTCCGGTCAGGTTGCCGCTGGTGCTGATGACGCCGCCGGCCGCTTCGCCGAGATTGCCGCCGGCGACCAGGGTCACCGTTCCGCTGCCGGCCTGGATGTTGCCGACAGCCAAGGCGCCGTTGTCGGCGAGCGAGACACCGCTGCCGGCGGCCGATACGGTGCCGGTGAAATCGTTGCCGCTGTTGCCCAGCGCCACCGCACCGCTGCCGCCATCCAGCGTTACCGCGCCGGCGCCGTTCGCCTGGGTGATCGCGCTGCCGGCGGACTGATCGATGCCCGCGCCGGCCAGCGTGAGCGTGCCGCTTCCTACGCTGACGTTGCCCAGGGTCAGCGCGGACGCATTGCTCAACGAGACATTGTTCGCACCGCTATTGCTGAGGCTCACCGTGCCGCCGAAGCTGTTGCCGCCGTTGTCCAGCGCAATCGAACCGTTGCCCGCACTGAAGCTGGCGCCGCCGCCTACGGTAAAGGCGCCGCCCTGGCTGATACCGCCGCTCGCGGCGCTCACCGACAGCAAGCCTTGGATGTTCAGGGCCTGCGCGCTGAAAGTGCCGCTGCCCACGGTCAGGCCCAGCAACGGTTTGAGCGATCCCACCGCGCCGCTGAAGGTCGCGGCGCCGCCCGTGCTCACGCCCAGGCTGTATGGGCCGTCCACCGTCGAGCCGAAACCGATCGCACCGTTGCCGCTGCTGCTCAGCACGGTGCTGCCGCTCAGGTTCACCGCGTCGCCATAGATCTGCGAGCCGCTGGTGGTCACGTTGCCAGCCAGCGTCGTGCTGCCGCCCGCGTCCGTCGTCAGACTTGCCAGCGCCGTGTTGGCACCCACCGCGCCGCCGAAGCTGGTCGCACCGCCGGTATTCACTGTCAGCGCGTGCGCACCGTCCACGCTTGCAATCAAATCGATCGCGCCGTTGCCCATGCTGGTCAGCGTGGTATCGCCGGCCAACGTCACGGCGCTATGCCAGGTTTGCATGCCGCCGCTGCTCATGTCGCCATCCAGCGCGATCCCGCCCGCTGCCGTCACGTCCAGCGCGCCATCCACGGCGACATCCGACATGACCAGCGCACGCGCCAGGTCCAGCGTGAGATTGCCGGTGATGCTCGCGGGCAGCGTCAGCATGCCGGGTGTCGCGGAAGTGTCTTGCAGCGACAAGTTGCGGATCTGCGCGCCCGGGCCGGCGATGAAGTTCACGTTGCCGTTGAAGGCGTTGGCGTAATTGCCCAGGTCGATGTCTTGCGAGAGGCCGGCCACGCTGCTGTCCTGCGTAAACGTCGACACGCCGTTCACCGTCAATGCCCCGGCCTGGCTGATGCCGCCGTTGGCCATGACGTTCAAGCCGCCATTTACCAAGCCCTGGCCCAGGTTCAGTGCACCTCCGCTGATCGCGGTGAGCGCACCGGTGTCCAGCGTACCCAGCATCAGTGTGTTGGCATCGGCGATCTGCGTCGCGCCGCCGGTCAGGGCCACCGCACCCTGGAAATCGTTACCCACATTGGTCAGCGTGATCGCATGACTGCCGGCGTCGAGGCTAGACGTGCCGGCGACGTTCAGTCGCGCCGACTGGGTGAGATTGCCTCCCGCGGTCACGTCCAGGTTGCCGGCGATCCAGTCCAGCGCACTGTCGAAATTGAATGCGCCCTGCCCTCCCAGCACAAGGTTCGCCAGCCCGCTCGCCGGCAGATGGGCGAGCGCGGTGGCGGCGGTGGCGCCGCTACCTTCCGCGCCGGCCAGATCGGTCAACACCGTCGACCATTGCGTGGCTCCCGTCTGCACGTGGAACGCGTTGCCGAAGATGCCCAGCACCGGCAGCGTGCCGTAACCATCGGCGAAGGCGGCGCCGTTGGTGGCGCCACCGCTGCCGTAGTTCTTCGCGTACACCAGCAGGTTGCCGCCCACCAGCGTGGACGGATCGAGCAGGTAGTAGAAGTAGCCGTTGGCGTAGGTG
>JAATFG010000121.1 GCA_015655355.1 Lysobacterales bacterium | reverse complement strand
CTGGTCGAGCGCGAAGAGGCCGAGGTGTGGGACATCCTCGAAGAAGTGATCCGCGAGCACCCGGTCCTGCTGAACCGCGCACCGACCTTGCACCGCCTCGGCATCCAGGCGTTCGAGCCGGTGCTGATCGAAGGCAAGGCGATCCAGCTGCACCCGCTGGTCTGCACCGCGTTCAACGCCGACTTCGACGGTGACCAGATGGCCGTGCACGTGCCGCTGAGCCTCGAAGCGCAGCTGGAAGCGCGCGCGCTGATGATGTCGACCAACAACATCCTCTCGCCGGCGAACGGCGAGCCGATCATCGTGCCGTCGCAGGACGTGGTGCTCGGCCTGTACTACATGACCCGCGCCCTCGAAAACAAGAAGGGCGAGGGCATGGCGTTCGCCAACGTCGCCGAAGTGCGCCGCGCCTACGACAATCGCGCGGTCGAACTGCACGCCAAGGTCAAGGTGCGCATCACCGAAACCGTGATCGACGCGACCAGCGGCCTGCGCAGCAAGAAGACCTCGGTGATCGACACCACGGTCGGCCGTGCGCTGCTCGCGGAAATCCTGCCGGAAGGCCTGCCGTTCGCGCTGGCCAACACCGAGTTGAGCAAGAAGAACATCTCGCGCCTGATCAACAGCTCGTACCGCATGCTCGGCCTGAAGGACACCGTGGTGTTCGCCGACAAGCTGATGTACACCGGTTTCGGTTTCGCGACCCGCGCCGGCGTCTCCATCGGCATCGACGACATGCTGATCCCGGACGAGAAGAAGGGCATCCTCGCCGAAGCCGAAGAGGAAGTGCTGGAAATCCAGGAGCAGTACCAGTCCGGTCTGGTCACCGCCGGCGAGCGCTACAACAAGGTCGTGGATATCTGGTCGCGCACCAACGAGCGCATCGCCAAGGCGATGATGGACACCATCGGCACCGAGAAGGCGGTCAACGCCAAGGGCGAAACCATCGACCAGAAGTCGATGAACTCGCTGTACATCATGGCCGACTCCGGCGCGCGTGGCAGCCAGGCGCAGATCCGCCAGCTGGCCGGCATGCGCGGCTTGATGGCGCGCCCGGATGGCTCGATCATCGAAACGCCGATCAAGGCGAACTTCCGCGAAGGCCTGAACGTGCAGGAGTACTTCAACTCCACCCACGGCGCGCGCAAGGGCCTGGCCGACACCGCGCTGAAGACCGCGAACTCCGGTTACCTGACCCGCCGCCTGGTCGACGTGGCCCAGGACGTGGTCGTGACCGAAGTCGATTGCGGCACCCACGAAGGCCTGATCATGACCGCGATCGTCGAAGGCGGCGACGTGGTGGAGGCGCTGAAGGACCGAGTGCTGGGCCGCGTTGTCGCCGAGGACGTGTTCCTGCCCGGCAACGACGAGGATCCGGTCGTCACCCGCAACACCTTGCTCGACGAAACCTGGGTGCAGAAGCTCGAAGAGCTCGGCGTGCAGAGCGTCAAGGTGCGTTCGGCAATCACCTGCGAATCGTCGTTCGGCGTGTGCTCGCACTGCTACGGTCGCGACCTGGCGCGTGGCCACCGGGTCAACATCGGCGAAGCGGTCGGCGTCATCGCCGCGCAGTCGATCGGTGAGCCGGGCACGCAGCTGACCATGCGTACCTTCCACATCGGCGGCGCCGCCTCGCGTGCGGCCGCGATCGACAACGTCACCGTCAAGACCACCGGCTCGGTCAAGTTCAACAACCTCAAGACCGTCGCCCAGACCAGCGGCAATCTGGTCGCGGTGTCGCGTTCGGGCGAAGTCTCGGTGCGCGACGAGCACGGCCGCGAGCGCGAGCGCTACAAGCTGCCGTACGGCGCCACCTTGAACGTGAAGGACGGCGCGGCGATCAAGGCCGGCCAGACCGTGGCCAACTGGGATCCGCACAACCACCCGATCGTGTCGGAAGTGGCCGGCTTCATGCGCTTCATCGATTTCATCGACGGCGTCACCGTGATCGAGAAGACCGACGACCTGACCGGCCTGGCCTCGCGCGAAATCACCGACCCGAAGCGTCGCGGTTCCGGCGGCAAGGACCTGCGTCCGTTGATCCGCATCGTCGACAAGGCCGGCAAGGACCTGGTGATCCCGGGCACCGACCTGCCGGCGCAGTACCTGCTGCCGCCGCGTTCGATCGTCAACCTGCAGGACGGTGCCGCGGTCGGCGTCGGCGACGTGGTCGCGAAGATCCCGCAGGAAGCGTCGAAGACCCGCGACATCACCGGCGGCCTGCCGCGCGTGGCCGACCTGTTCGAGGCGCGCAAGCCGAAGGATCCGGCGATCCTGGCCGAGCGTTCGGGCGTGGTCAGCTTCGGCAAGGACACCAAGGGCAAGCAGCGCCTGATCATCAAGGACACCGATGGCACCGAGCACGAGGAGCTGATTCCGAAGTACCGCCAGATCGCCGTGTTCGAAGGCGAGCACGTGGCCAAGGGCGAAGTCATCGTCGACGGTGAGCCGAGCCCGCAGGACATCCTGCGCCTGCAGGGGACCGAGGAACTGGCCAAGTACCTGGTCAAGGAAATCCAGGACGTGTACCGCCTGCAAGGTGTGCGCATCAACGACAAGCACATCGAAGCCATCATCCGTCAGATGTTGCGCAAGGTTGAAATCGACGTTCCGGGCGACACGCGTTACCTGCGTGGCGAACAGGCCGATCGCATCCGCGTGATCGAGGAAAACAACCGCACCAAATCGCGCGACGAAACGCCGGCAGAATACACCCCGATTCTGCTCG
>JAATFG010000106.1 GCA_015655355.1 Lysobacterales bacterium | reverse complement strand
CGACTCGTTCCGGGCTGCTGCCCAACCCGCTGCGCGACCGGTTCGGGTTCACCGCGCATCTGGAGTTCTACGACGAGGCCGAGTTGCAGCTCGTGCTCGAGCGTGCTGCGCGACTCCTCGAGGTCACGATCGACCGCGAGGCGCTGGCCGAGATCGCCGGTCGGTGCCGGGGCACCCCGCGCATCGCGAACCGGTTGCTGCGCCGGGTGCGCGATTACGCGCAGGTGAAAGCCGGCGGCCGCATCGACACGGCCGTGGCGCAGGCGGCGATGGCGATGCTCAAGGTCGATCCGGAAGGCTTCGACGAACTCGACCGGCGCCTGCTGCGCACCATCGTCGACAACTTCGACGGCGGCCCGGTCGGGGTGGAATCGCTGGCTGCATCGCTGAGCGAGGAGCGCGGCACGCTGGAAGACGTGATCGAGCCGTACCTGATCCAGCAGGGTTTCCTGGTGCGCACCGCGCGCGGGCGCATGGCCACGCCGAAGGCGTATCTGCACCTCGGCCTGAAACCGAAGACGCGGCTCGATCAGGTGGTGGAGTTGTTCGGCGCCGCGGAAAATTCGCAGGAGTGAGACGAGTGTTCAGTCTGCCGACACGGGTTTACTGGGAAGATACCGACGCTGGCGGCGTGGTCTACCACGCGCAGTACCTCGCCTTCATGGAGCGCGCGCGCACCGAGTGGCTGCGTGCGCTCGGCCTGCAGCAGGAGAAGCTGAAAGCCGAGCACGACGTGGTGTTCGTGGTGCGCGACATGCAGATCGACTACCGCAAGCCGGCCAGGCTGGATGATTTGCTCGACGTGCAGGTGCGCCTGAGCGAATGCCGCAAGGCCAGCTTCGGTTTCGCCCAGGCGGTGGTGCGTGCTGGCGTGGTGCTGGTCGGCGCGACGGTGCGCTGCGCGGCGGTGAAGGCCTCCACCTTTGCCCCGACCGCGATCCCGGAGCCGCTGCTGTCGCAATTGCAGGCGCGGGTCCAGCCGGACTGAGCGAGCCATTGAAGAAAACATGTAGTCGCAACACGCTGTCGAAGCAAGAACCCCACGCAAGAATTCCGAGACCGAGACGAACCCGATGATGACGATCCCGCTTTTGGCGAACGTGCTGGCCACCGTGACCCAGGCCTTGCCGGAAGACGCGCAGGCCGCCGCGACCCAGGCCGGCGCGGCGACGGCGCACACCAGCATCAACTACGTGGACATGCTGCTCAACGCCAGCCTGCCGGTGAAGCTGATCGTCAGCCTGCTGCTGCTCGGCTCGCTGGTCAGCTGGGTCATCATTTTCCGCAAGCACGGCGTGTTCAAGCGCGCCACCGGCGATGCCGACGAGTTCGAGAACCGCTTCTGGTCCGGCGCCGAATTGAACAAGCTCTACGCCGCCGCGGCCGATCGCAACCGCAAGGTCAGCGGCCTGGAGGCGGTGTTCGAGGCCGGCTACCGCGAATACATCCGCCTGCGCGAGAAGCGCGGCGTGGATTCGCGCGCGCTGCTCGAGGGCGCGCAGCGCGCGATGCGCGTCGCCGGCACCCGCGAAGTGGAGCTGCTCGAACGCAACCTCGAACTGCTCGCCAACATCGGCTCGACCGCGCCTTACGTGGGCCTGGTCGGCACCGTGTTCGGGATCATGGTGACGATGCACGACATGCTCCACAGCGGCCAGCAGGCCGGCATCGCCGCGGTCGCGCCGGGCATTTCCGAAGCGCTGTTCGCCACCGCGATCGGCCTGTTCGTGGCGATCCCGGCGGTGTGGGCGTTCAACCGCTTCACCTCGCGCGTGGAGCGCCTGGCGACGCGGTTCGAGAGTTTCGCCGAGGAATTCAGCTCGATCCTGCAGCGCCAGGGCACGGCGGACTAAGGAGATTCGGTCATGGCCGGCGCCATCATTCCGCGCAAGAAGCGCAAGCTCAAATCCGAGATCAACGTCGTGCCGTACATCGACGTGATGCTGGTGTTGCTGGTGATCTTCATGGTCACAGCTCCCATGCTCACGCTTGCGGTCGATGTCGATTTGCCCAAGACCAATGCCAAGTCGGTCGACAGCAAGGTCGACCCGATCATCGTCCAGATCGACAACGACGGCCGCTATTTCCTCAAGTTGCAGGATTCCGACCGCGAACAACTGTCGCCGGATGCGTTGAAGGCCAAGGTCGCCGTGTTCGTCTCCCAGAACAGGGACGTGCCGGTGTTCGTCGCCGCGCCCGGCGATGCCGATTACCAGCGCGTGCTGTCGGCGATGGTGTTGCTGCAGCAGGCCGGCGTGCCCAAGGTCGGGCTGATGTCGCAGCCGGGCAATGCGGCCAAGTGATGCAACCGGCGACCAAGGCGAGATGAGCGCGCAGGCTTTCCACCACGGCCACGACGAACGCGATCCGCGCGACCGGCCCGGCGTCGCGGTGATGCTCGCGCTCGGCGTGCACCTCGGCCTGATCGCGCTGATCGTGTTGTCGTCGTGGCTGAAGTGGAACACCGATTCCAGCGCCGCGGCCGCCGGCGCGCAGACGGTCGAAGCCTCGCTGGTGATGAGCGCGGCCGACATTCGCGCCGCGGAAAAGACGTTGCGCAATGCGCCGCCGGTGCCGCGACCGAAGCCGATCGACGAACCCGCGCAGGACACGGCGCCGCCGCCGCAACCGCTGCCCGAGCCGAATCCGCAGACCGCGCAGGCGCCGCAACAGAAAGTGGCGCAGGAACGCGTGCCCGATCCCGACACGAAGGAACAGGACGAAGCCAGCAAGCTCGCCATCTCGCAGGAAAAGGCGCAGCAGGAGCAGGAAGCTAAGCACAGGCAGGAACAGATCGACCTGACCGAGCAGATCAGGAAGCAGGACGAGGCGCAGCAGAAGCAGCGCCTCGCCCAGCAACAACTGCAAGACCAGCAGAAGCAGCAGGCGCAAGCCGCCGCCGACGCGGACAAGCAGAAGAAGCTCGACGAAATCCGCAAGCAGCGCGAGGCGCTGGAAAAGCAGGTCGCGCTGGCGCAGCAGAAACAGCAGCAGATCGCCGACGCGCAGAAGCGCGTGGCTGTTGCGGCCAATGCCGCGCAATCCGGTGCGCAGGATTCGTCGCCGGCCGGCAGCAACGGCAACGACGACGGCCTGCGCGCGAAGTACGCCGCGGCGATCCAGGCCGCGGTGCTGCGCCAGTGGGTGCGCCCGGACACGGTGGCGGTCGGCACCAAATGCAGCCTCGTGATCCGGCAGTTGCCCGGCGGCGAGGTGATGGACGTGCAGGTCGACACCGGCAATTGCGCGATGAGCGCGGAAGGGCAGGAGTCGGTCAAGCGTGCGGTGCTCAAGGCGCGGCCGTTGCCGTACCATGGCTTCGAGAGCGTGTTCGCGCGCAGCATCACTTTCAATTTCCAGGCGCAGAACCGCTGATCGCGGCCTGCGGTTGATGCAGAATTCATCCTGCGACTGCTATTCCTTTCCCCCGTTCATTCGTGCCGAAGACGAATCGCCCATGAAGAATCCGCGCTGGCTTGCCACTTGCTTCGCCTTGCTGTTGTTGCCGCTGTCCGCCTTCGCCCAGCAACAAGGGCTGAGCATCGACATCGTCGGCGGCAACGCCGAAGCCCTGCCCATCACCGTGGTGCCGATGCCCTATCAGGGCACGGGCGCGCTGCCGGATACCGAGGTCGCGGCGGTGGTGCGCGCCGACCTCGAACGCTCCGGTGCGTTCCGCACCCTGCCGGACAGCGCGCTGGTCGAAAAGCCGACCCGCGGCAGCGAGATCAACTACCCCACGTGGAAGACCCTGCGCCAGGACTACATCCTCGTCGGCCGCGTGCTCGACGCGAGCGGCGGCGATTACCGGGTGGAGTACGAACTGTTCGACGTGGCCCGCCAGGAACGCCTGCTCGGCCTGGCGATGACCGCCAAGCCCGGCGCGATGCGCGACGTCGCCCACCAGATGGCCGATGCCGTGTACGAGAAGATCCTCGGCGTGCGCGGCGCGTTCTGGACCCGCATCGCCTACATCACCCAGACCGGCTTCGGCAGCAGTGCGCGCTACGCGCTGATGGTCGCCGATTCGGATGGCTGGAACCCGCAGACCGTGGTGCGTTCGTCCGAACCGCTGCTGTCGCCGTCGTGGTCGCCGGACGGGCGCAAGCTTGCCTACGTCAGCTTCGAGCGCGGCAATTCGGCGATTTTCATCCAGGACATCGCCAGCGGTGCGCGCCAGCTGGTCGCCGCGTTCCGTGGCATCAACGGCTCGCCGGCGTTCTCGCACGACGGGCGCAAGCTCGCGCTGACCCTGTCCAAGGGCGGCAATCCCGACATCTACGTGATGGACCTGGGCAGCAAGGCGCTCACCCAATTGACCACCCAGTTCGGCATCGACACCGAGCCGACCTGGTCGCCGGACGACAAGACCGTCTACTTCACCTCCGATCGCGGCGGCAGGCCGCAGATCTACAAGATGTCCGCGGCCGACGGCAGCGGACAGACCCGCGTCACCTGGGACGGCAGCTACAACGCTTCGGCCGACGTGTCCTGGGACGAGAAGAAGATGGTCGTCGCCCAGGGCGAGGGCAACGTCTACCGCATCGCGCTGATGGACAGCAGCTTCGGCAGTCCGCGCTGGAGCATGCTCTCGCCGGGCAACCTCGACGAATCGCCGTCGCTGGCGCCGAACGCGAGCATGGTCCTGTACGCCGCGCGCGATGGCGGCCGTGGCGTGTTGTATGCGGTTTCGGCCGATGCACGCGTGCGCCAGCGCCTGGTGCTGTCCAACGGCGACGTGCGCGAGCCGGTGTGGGGGCCGTACCGCGGCCCGCACGCGGCACCCTGACCGGAGGCATCCAAGTCGTTTGCTGAATGGGTGAAATTCCCCCGGAATTCGGCGATGGGAGTACGATGCCGCAGCGCCCGCTTCCGCGCTAGAATTGTCCGCGTTCTACCAACCCTGAACTGATCCCACCTGAGGATTTCCAATGAACACCACTGCCCGCGTTCTCGCGTTGTCCATGCTTTCCATTGCCGTGCTTGCCGGTTGCAAGAAGACCGTCAAGGAAACCCCGCCGCCGCCGACCCCGGCTCCGGTGACCCAGGCTCCGGCCCCGGTCGATGACGGCAAGTACAAGCCGGAAGATCTGGATACCGATGCCTGCCTGAAGCAGCGCGTCGTCTACTTCGATCTGGACCAGGACAGCCTGAAGCCGGAATTCCAGGCCATCGTCGGCTGCCACGGCAAGTATCTGGTGGATCGTCCGTCGGCCCGCGTCACTCTGGAAGGCAACGCCGACGAACGCGGCAGCCGCGATTACAACCAGGCCCTCGGCGAACGCCGCGGCAACGCCGTGTCCTCGGCGCTGCAGGCCAATGGCGCCTCGTCGACCCAGCTGACCGTCGTTTCCTACGGCGAAGAACGCCCGGTCTGCACCGAGTCGAACGAAGAGTGCTGGGCGCGCAACCGCCGCGTCGAAATCGTCTACACCGCCAAGTAATCGGCGTCACGACGGTGGCCATGCGCGCCAGGCGTATGGCCGCGAAAACGGCTCGCAGCGGGTTATCCTGCTGCGGGCTTTTCTTTTATCCGGAGATCACCTGCATGCGCCGCCACCTGTTCCGTCCGTCGTTGCTCCTGCTGGCGCTGGGCGCCGCCGCCGTGCTGCCGGCGCAAGCGCAGAAGATGAGCCTGGCCGATCGCGTCGCCTCGCTCGAACAGCAGGTCGCCAACAACAACCAGAACGTCGACCTGCTCAACCAGGTCAATGTGCTGAAACAGGAAGTCGTTGCCCAGCGCGGCACGATCGAGCAGTTGCAGCACGACCTGGCCCAGCTCAAGCAGGCCAGCCGCGACCAGTACGTCGACCTCGACAGCCGCCTGCAGCGCATCGAAACCCCGCCGCCGGATGCCGTGCCGCCGGATTCGGTCGCGCCGCCCGCGGCCACGCCGGTGAAGCCGGCGGCCAAGCCCGCGGCGAAAAAGACCACGATGACCGACGCTACGCCTGCCGCCGCCGACGTAGCGCAAACCGCTGCCGAGAAGTCGGCCTACGACAACGCCACCGCCGCGCTCAAGGCCGGCGACTACGTGCAATCGGCGCGCCTGCTGCAGGCTTTCCTCGACCAGTACCCGAACGGCACCTATGCGCCGAACGCGCTGTACTGGCTCGGCGAAAGCTATTACGCGACCGGCAACTACCCGATGGCCGCCGACCAGTTCACCGCGCTGCTGCAGCGCTACCCGAGCCACGACAAGGCCGCCGGCGCCCTGCTCAAGCTCGGCCTGAGCCAGAAGGGCATGGGCCAGACCGTGCAGGCGCAGGCCACGCTCGACAGCGTCATCCAGCGCTATCCGGGCAGCGACCCGGCGCGCATCGCCGGCGACCGCCTGCACGCCCTGCAGGCCGGCGGCTGAGGCCTTAAAATAGGGAGGATGAATTCCTCCCCCGAAGCCGCGGCGCCGAGCCTCGCTGTTCCCAGCGTGATCGAGCAATCCCCGCTCGACCGGCTGAAAATCACCGAAATCTTCCTGTCGCTGCAAGGCGAAGCGCTGGATGCCGGCTGGCCGACCGTGTTCGTGCGCCTGACCGGCTGCCCGCTGCGCTGCGCGTATTGCGACACCGCCTACGCCTTCCACGGCGGCACGTGGTGGGAGATCGACGACATCCTCGCCGAAGTGGCGAAGCACGGCGTGCGCCACGTCTGCGTCACCGGCGGCGAGCCGCTGGCGCAGAAGCGTTGCCTCGGCCTGCTGCAGCGCCTGTGCGATGCCGGCTACGCGGTGTCGCTGGAAACCAGCGGCGCGCTCGACGTGTCGCAGGTCGATGCGCGCGTCTCGCGCGTGGTCGACGTCAAGACGCCCGGCTCGAAGGAAGAGGCGCGCAACCGCTGGGAAAACCTCGACGCGTTGAACCCGCACGACCAGCTCAAGTTCGTGCTGTGCGGTCGCGACGATTACGAATGGGCGCGCGCACTGGTGCACGAGAAGAAATTGCACGAGCGCTGCACGGTGTGGTTCTCGCCGAGCAAGTCCGAACTCGATCCGCGCGCACTGGCCGACTGGATCGTCGAAGACCGCCTGCCGGTGCGTTTCCAGTTGCAATTGCACAAGATTCTCTGGGACGACGAGCCAGGGCGATAAGTACACGTTCGGCATGCCCGTATCGGCGGGCATCCATGACCAAGGTTGGAGTGTTTCCATGAGTAATCCCCCCCCAAAGCGCGCCGTCGTCCTTCTTTCCGGCGGCATGGATTCGGCCACGGTGCTGGCCATCGCCCGCGAACAGGGTTTCGAGACCTACGCGTTGAGCGTCAGCTACGGCCAGCGCCACACCAGCGAACTGGCCGCCGCTGCGCGCGTCGCCAAATCGCTCGGCGCCGCCGCGCACAAGACGGTGAACGTCGACTTGCGTTCGATCGGCGGCAGCGCGCTGACCGACGACATCGACGTGCCGGTCGATACCGACCAGGACCCGAACGCCGCCGCGATCCCGGTCACCTACGTGCCGGCACGCAACACGATCATGCTGTCCGTCGCGCTCGGCTGGGCCGAAGTGCTCGCTGCGCACGACATCTTCTGCGGCGTCAACGCGGTCGATTACTCCGGCTATCCGGATTGCCGCCCGGAATTCATCGACGCCTTCGGCAAGCTCGCCAACCTCGCGACCAAGGCCGGCGTCGAAGGCCAGCACCTGTCCGTGCGCGCGCCGTTGATGCGCATGAGCAAGTCCGACATCGTCCGCGAAGGCCTGCGCCTGGGCGTGGATTTCGCCGAGACCGTGAGCTGCTACAGCGCCGACAGCGAAGGCCGTGCCTGCGGCCATTGCGACGCCTGCCGCCTGCGCGAGCAGGGTTTCCACGATGCCGGCGTCGCCGACCCGACGCGGTACGCGTGAACCCCGCGCGTTTCCCGCGTACGCGGAAAGTTGGGATGGGCGCGAACATCGGGTAGAATTCGCAGTCCGGCGCGCAACGCGCCGTGTTTTTTCGGGACGGTAGCTCAGTCGGTAGAGCATCGGACTTTTAATCCGCTGGTCCTGGGTTCGATTCCCAGCCGTCCCACCACCGCCTTTCAACCGCGCGATCTGCGAAAATGCGCCGGACTTTCCGCGGTTTTCGCCCCATGACCCGACGCGACTGGATGGCCACGGCCATCGCCAAGATCGAAGCGGACTTCAACCGCTCCGCCGACACGCACCTGATTCCGTTGCAGTTGCCGGGCTATCCGGGCATCGACGTGTACCTGAAGGACGAGTCGAGCCATCCCACCGGCAGCCTCAAGCATCGCCTCGCGCGTTCGCTGTTCCTGTATGCGCTGGCCAACGGCTGGCTGCGCGAAGGCGCGCCGGTGATCGAGGCGTCGAGCGGTTCGACCGCGGTGAGCGAAGCGTATTTCGCGCGCCTGCTCGGATTGCCGTTCATCGCGGTGATTCCACGCGGCACCTCGGCGGAAAAGATCGCGGCGATCGAGTTCTACGGTGGCCGCTGCCATCTGGTCGATGACGCCGGCGCGCTGGGCAGCGAATCGGAACGGCTCGCGCGACAGACCGGCGGCCATTTCATGGACCAGTTCACCTACGCCGAACGCGCGACCGACTGGCGCGCGAACAACAACATCGCCGAATCGATCTACAAGCAGATGGAACGCGAACCGCACCCGATCCCCGAATGGATCGTGTGCAGCCCCGGCACCGGCGGCACCAGCGCCACGCTCGGCCGCTACGCGCGCTATCGCCGCCACGCCACCCGCATCCTGTGCGCCGACCCGGAAATCTCGGTGTTCTTCGACTACTACAACGGTTGCCTGCAAGGCTGCGGCGACAGCGCGCTGCGCAATGCGCAGGGCTCGCGCATCGAAGGCATCGGCCGGCCAAAGGTGGAAGCGAGCTTCCTCTCGACCTGCATCGACGCGATGGTGAAAGTCCCCGACGATTTGTCGCTGGCCGCGATGCGCTGGGTCAGCGCATCGCTTGGCTGCCGCGTCGGCGGTTCCACCGGCACCAATTTCGTCGGCGTGCTCGCCGCGGCACGGAAGATGCGCGACGAAGGCCGCGTCGGTTCCATCGTCACCATCATGTGCGACAGCGGCGAACGCTACGCGCACAGCTACTACAACCGCGACTGGTACCTGGAACGCCAGATCAACATGGTCGAGACCGATGCGGCCATCGCCGCCGCGGTGAACGGCGCGGAGCTGGCCGGCGTGCCGTTCGCCGCGCTGCAGGATTGAATTTCCGGACAGCGGCCATAATTCATTTCTGCTCGTCATTCCCGCTTTCGCTGGGACGGCGAATCGACCCATCGAGGATATTTCCAATGACCAACCCGCTTCTCGATTTCTCCGGCCTGCCGCGCTTCGACGCGATCAAGCCCGAACACGTTTCCCCGGCGATCGAGCGACTGATCGCCGATGCGGAAGCCGCGATGAAGGCCGCCGAAACCGTGGCGCCGGTGACGTGGGAGGACTTCGTCGCGCCGCTGGACGATGCGACCGAAAGACTGTGGCGCGCCTGGAACCAGGTCGGCCACCTGAAAGCGGTCGTCGACACGCCGGAGCTGCGCGCGGCCTACAACGCGAATTTGTCGAAGGTGACCGCGTTCGGCACCGCGCTCGGCCAGAACCTCGCCCTGTTCGGGCAATACCGCAAACTTGCCGAAGCGCCGGAATACGCGGGTTACGACGATGCGCGGCGCAAGACCGTCGAGAATGCATTGCGCGATTTCCGCCTCGGCGGCGCCGAATTGGCCGACGCCGGGAAGGCGCGCTTCGCTGAAATCCAGCAGGAACTTTCCGCGCTGTCGGCGAAGTTCGGCGAGAACGTGCTCGATGCGACCGATGCGTACGCGCTGTACGTCGATGACGAAAGCGAGTTGGCGGGTTTGCCGGCCGACGTGATCGCCGGGTGCAAGGCCGCTGCGGAAAAAGACGGGAAGGACGGTTTCAAGCTCGGCCTGCACATGCCGACGTATCTGCCGGTGCAGACGTACGCCGAAAACCGCGCGCTGCGCGAGAAGCTGTATCGCGCCAACGGCGTGCGCGCTTCCGAAGTCGATCCGAACGACGCGGGAAAATCGCGCGACAACGGTCCGCTGATCGTGCGCATCCTCGAATTGCGCAAGGCGCTGGCGGCGCTGCTCGGCTTCGACAGTTATGCCGAGTATTCGCTGGCGACCAAGATGGCGCACACGCCGGAAGAAGTGCTCGCGTTCCTGCATGATCTCGCGTCGAAGGCCAAGCCGTTCGCGCGGAACGATCGCGCCGAACTCGAAAAATTCGCGCGCGAAAACCTTGGCCTCGACACGCTCGAAGCCTGGGACGTTTCCTTCGCCGGCGAAAAACTGAAGCAGGCGCGCTACAGCGTCTCGGCGCAGGAAATCAAGCCGTATTTCACCGAGGACAAGGTGCTGGCCGGCCTGTTCGGCGTGATCGAATCGCTGTACGGCGTGCGCGTGGAAAAGGACAGCGCGCCGACGTGGCATCCGGACGTGCGCTTCTTCCGCATCGTCAACGCCGACGGTTCGCTGGTTGGCCAGTTCTACATGGATCTGTACGCGCGCGAAGGCAAGCGCGGCGGCGCGTGGATGGACGATTGCCGCAATCGCCGCGACAAGGCCACGGGCATGCAAACGCCACTGGTTTACCTTGTCTGCAATTTCGGCAAGGGCGTGAACGGCAAGCCGGCGACGTTCACCCACAACGACGTGACCACGCTGTTCCATGAAATGGGCCACGGCCTGCACCAGTTGCTGACCGAAGTCGGCGAGTTGTCGGTGGCCGGCATCAATGGCGTCGAGTGGGACGCGGTCGAGCTGCCGTCGCAGTTCATGGAGAACTTCTGCTGGGAATGGGAGCGCTTGCAGCGGATGACCGCGCATGTCGGTACCGGCGAACCGCTGCCGCGCGCGCTGTTCGACAAGATGATCGCGGCGAAGAATTTCCAGAGCGGCATGTTCACCGTGCGCCAGCTCGAATTCGCGCTGTTCGACATGCTGCTGCACGCCAGGGAATTCGATCCGGCGAAGGACGATTTCATGGCGCTGCTGGAAAAAGTGCGCGACGAAGTGGCGGTCAATCGCCCGCCGGCATGGCACCGCTTCCCGCAGAGCTTCAGCCACATCTTCGCCGGCGGTTACGCGGCCGGCTATTACAGCTACAAGTGGGCCGAAGTGCTCAGCGCCGACGCGTACGCCGCGTTCGAGGAAGCGCCGGACAAGGTCGCCGAAACCGGCGCGCGCTTCCGTCATGAAGTGCTGGCGCGCGGTGGCAGCCGCAGTGCGCTGGAGAATTTCCGCGCGTTCCGCGGACGCGCGCCATGCATCGACGCGCTGCTGCGCCACGGCGGCATGGCGGCTTGAAGCAACGAAAAAGCCCGCGATTCGCGGGCTTTTTCATGTGGCAGTGCGTTCACCAACCGCGATAGCGACCACCGTGCGGGCCGTTGAACTGGCCGACGTCGATGTTGATGTTCATCAGGTGGTGGTTGCCGTTGTCGTCGATGTAGTCCTTGCACAGGTTGAGGTCGGCGGCGGTGAAGGTGCTGGTGCCGTAGTGCGAGGCGCTGCCGATGCCGGCGGTGACGCTGCCGGTGACGGGATTGGGCTTGCCGTCGGGCGAGGTCGGGCAGGCCGAGGTTTGTACTTGCTCGGCGGCCTCGGCATCGATCTGCGCCTGCGGCCTGGCCAGCGAATGGTCGCCGTACCACGTGCCCGGCGCGCTGTTGCCGTAGCTCTGCGGGACGCGCAGATCGAGCGCGTCCAGCGACTGCGCGGCGGACGGAGCGGTGGAGGCGGGACTGGCCTGTTCCGTGGCCATTGCCGGCGCAGCGGCCAGCAGCAAGATCGAAATCAGGAACGGACGCATCGTCGGAACCCCGGAAGAACCTTCTTCATCATCGCGCGCCATGCTTGAACGCGGCCTGTCGTGGATGGCGCGGCAGGCGGAACTTTCATGACGCACATCCATGTGCGTCACCCTTCGGGCAGCTTCGCCGTGAAAAACGGCTGTCCTGCCGTTTTTTTCAGCCCGCCGCACGTACCGCGTCAAGCAGTTGTTCGCCGTAGCGGGCGAGCTTGCCGCTGCCGACGCCGTTGATCCGCCCCAGTTGTTCGAGGCTGGCCGGGCGGTATTCGGCGATCGCGCGCAGGGTGCTGTCGTGGAAGACCACGTAGGCCGGCACGTTCTGCTCGCGCGCCAGTTGCGCGCGCAGTTCGCGCAGGGCGTTGAACAGCGGCAGGTCCTGTTCCTGCACGGGAAGCCCGGTCGGCTGTTCGCGGCGTTCGCCGCTGCGGCTGCCGCGCGTGCGCGGTTGCGTCTTGCGCAGCATCAAGGGGTACTCGCCCTTGAGCACGGTGCGGCTGGCTTCGGTCAGGCGCAGGCTGCCGTAGCCTTCGGCATCGACCGCGAGAAAACCGCCGGCGACGAGCTGGCGGAACACGCCGCGCCACGCATCCGCGTCCAGATCGGCGCCGATGTTGTAGGTGCTGAGCTGGTCGTGGCCGAACTGGCGGATCTTCTCGGTGTTGGCGCCGCGCAGGATGTCGATGACGTGCGCCGCGCCGAAGCGCTGGCCGCTGCGGTACACGCAGCTCAATGCCTTGCGCGCGGCTTCGGTCGCATCCCACGCCGCCGGCGGTTGCAGGCAGTTGTCGCAGTTGCCGCAGGGAGGGTCGTAGTGTTCACCGAAGCCGGCCAGCAGCACTTGCCGGCGGCATTGCATCGATTCGCAATAGCCGAGCAACTGGTCGAGCTTGCGTCGTTCCAGCCGCTTGCGCTCTTCGCCGGCCTCGCCCTGTTCGATCATCTGCTTGAGCAGCACCACGTCGCCGAGGCCGTAGCACAGCCATGCTTGCGCGGCTTCGCCGTCGCGGCCGGCGCGCCCGGTTTCCTGGTAATAGCCTTCCAGCGACTTGGGCAGGTCGACGTGGGCGACGAAGCGCACGTCTGGCTTGTCGATGCCCATGCCGAAGGCGACGGTGGCGACCATCACGATGCCGTCCTCGCGCAGGAAGCGGCGCTGGTTCGCGGCGCGCACGCCGGCGTCGAGGCCGGCGTGGTAGGGCAGCGCTTCGATGCCTTTCTCGCGCAGGAATTCCGCGGTTTCCTCGACCTTGCGCCGCGACATCGCGTAGACGATGCCGGCTTCGCCGCGATGGTTTTGCAGGAAATCGAGCAACTGCCGGCGCGCATCGCTCTTCTGTACCACGGTGTAGCGGATGTTCGGGCGATCGAAGGAGCTGACGAAGCGCTGCGCGGTTTCCAGTTGCAGGCGTTCCGCAATCTCGCGTTGCGTCGGCGGGTCGGCGGTCGCGGTCAGGGCAATGCGCGGCACGTGCGGCCAGCGCTCGTGCAATACCGTCAGTTCGCGGTATTCGGGGCGGAAATCGTGGCCCCATTGCGAGACGCAATGCGCCTCGTCGATCGCGAACAAGGCGATCTTGGCGCGATCCAGCAGCGACAGGAAGCGCGGCGTCAGCAGCCGTTCCGGCGCGACGTAGAGCAGTTCCAGTTCGCCGGCGAGCAGTTCGCGTTCGATGCGCGAAGCGGTGTCCGCATCCAGCGTGGAATTGAGGTACTCGGCGCGCACGCCGAGCTGGCGCAGCGCTTCGACCTGGTCCTGCATCAGCGCGATCAGCGGCGAGACGATGATGCCGCAGCCATCGCGCAGCAGGGACGGCACCTGGTAGCACAGCGACTTGCCGCCGCCGGTGGGCATCAGCACCAGCGCGTCGTTGCCCGCTGCGACGTGTTCGACGATGGCCTGCTGCGGGCCGCGGAAATCCGCGTAGCCGAAAACACGCTGCAACAGTTGGACGGGAGTTTCGCTCATGCGGTCAAGATGGCGCACCGGTACGGAGACGGCAATCGGGGGCGAACGCGACGCCATGTAGGAAAAAGCCCGCCGAAGCGGGCTTCCCGGTTCGAAGCGAACGGCACGACCGTCACTCCAGCAGCGAGCGCAGCATCCACGCGTACTTCTCGTGGGTCTGCAGGCGCTGGGTCATCAGGTCGGCGCTGGGGTCGTCGCCGGCGGTGTTGGCCTGTTCCAGCACCTTGCGCGCGGTGCGGCACACGGCCTCGTTGCCTTCCACCAGCTGCTGCACCATGGCCTTCCATTCCGGCGCACTGGCGCCGGCCTGTTCCTTGATGCTGGAGAGCTTGACGAATTCGCCGTAGGAGCCCGGCGCCTTGACGCCGAGGGCGCGGATGCGCTCGGCGATCGAATCCAGCGCGGTCCATTCCTCGTTGTACTGGTCCATGAACATCACGTGCAGCGAATTGAACATCGAGCCGGTGACGTTCCAGTGGAAATTGTGGGTCTTCAGGTACAGCGTGTAGCTGTCGGCGAGGAAGGCGCTGAGGCCTTCGGCGATCTTCTTGCGCTGCGCATCGCTGATGCCGATGTTGATGTGCGGCAGGGCGGAGGTCTTGGTTTTCTTGTCCTTGGACATGGCGAAATCCTTGATTGAGTGGGCGTCGTGCCGGATATGGCGGCAAAATACGCCGTTTCAATTCTACGCCGGGCCCTGCCGGCCCGTTCGTTCCGATGAATTCCCGCCCCACGCCGCCGCCCGCCACTGATTCCGCCGCTCTGGAGCAGGGCCGGCGCGCGATCGCCAACGCGTTGACCCGCGACCACGGCCGTTTGCACGGCCTGTGGCAGCGCTGGCACAAGGCGCCGCGCGACACGGCGTTGCAGGCCGTGTTCGCGCAGGCGCTGGCCGCCTCGCTCGCTTTGCGGCAGGCGCGCGCCGAATCGATGCCGCAGGTCACCCTCGACGAAGCGCTGCCGATCGCGCGCGCAAGCGAGGCCATCGTCAAGGCGATCCGCGAACATCAGGTCGTCGTCATCGCTGGCGAAACCGGCAGCGGCAAGACCACGCAATTGCCGAAGCTGTGCCTCGCCGCCGGTCGCGGCGCGGCGGGGCTGATCGGTTGCACCCAGCCGCGGCGCATCGCCGCGCGCGCGGTCGCCAGACGCGTGGCCGAGGAACTGCACACGCCGGTCGGCGGCGCGGTCGGTTTCCAGGTGCGCTTTTCCGACAACGTCGGCGACCATACCCGCATCAAGTTCATGACCGACGGCATCCTGCTGGCCGAAATCGGCAGCGACCGCTGGCTGTCGAAGTACGACACGATCATCGTCGACGAAGCGCACGAGCGCAGCCTCAACATCGATTTCCTGCTCGGCTTCCTCAAGCAGTTGCTGCGCAAGCGCCGCGACCTGAAGCTGATCGTCACCTCGGCGACCATCGACACGTCGCGTTTCGCCCGTCATTTCGACGACGCGCCGGTGATTTCGGTCGAAGGCCGCACCTTCCCGGTCGAAGTGCGCTACCGGCCGATGGAGGGCGAGGTCGACGAAGACGGCGAAGTGCGCGAGGGCGAGCGCACGACCACCGACGCGATCATTTCCGCCATCGACGAAATCACCCGCCAGGACGCGCGCGGCGACGTGCTGGTGTTCCTGCCCGGCGAGCGCGAGATCCGCGATGCGCACCTGGCGCTGGAACGGCGCAAATACCGCGAAACCGAAGTGCTGCCGCTGTACGCGCGCTTGTCGGCGAAAGACCAGGACCGCGTGTTCAATCCGGGCACCAAGCGTCGTCTCGTGCTTGCCACCAACGTCGCGGAAACTTCGTTGACAGTGCCGCGCATCCGTTACGTGGTCGATCCGGGTTTCGCGCGGGTGAAGCGTTATTCGCCACGGCAGAAGCTCGACCGCCTGCACATCGAACCGGTCTCGCAGGCCAGCGCGAACCAGCGCAAGGGCCGCTGCGGGCGCATCGCCGAAGGCATCTGCTATCGCCTGTACGCGGAAAGCGATTTCGCCGCGCGCAGCGAATTCACCGACCCGGAAATCCGCCGTTCGTCGCTGTCTGGGGTGATCCTGCGCATGCTGCAACTGGGCCTGGGCCGGATCGAGGAATTCCCGTTCCTCGAAGCGCCGGACGAGCGCGCGATTGCCGACGGCTGGCAGCAGCTTTCCGAACTCGGCGCGGTGGACAAGGACCACAAGCTCACCGCCGTTGGCCGGCAAATGTCGCGCTTGCCGGTGGACGTGAAGCTGGCGCGCATGCTGGTCGCCGCGCAGGCCAACGGCACGCTGCGCGAGATGCTGGTGATCGTCGCGTTCCTCGGCATCCAGGACCCGCGCGAACGCCCGCCGGAAGCGCGCGAGGCGGCGGACAACGCGCAGGCGAAATTCGCCGACGCGCGTTCCGAATTCGTCGGCATCCTGAAATTGTGGGACGCGTATCGCGCCGCGCATGAAGACCTGGCCCAGTCGAAATTGCGCGATTGGTGCGGAAAAAATTTCCTCGGCTTCCTGCGCATGCGCGAATGGCGCGAGCTGCATCGCCAGTTGGTGTTGCTGTGCGAGGAATTGCAGTGGACGCCGAACGCGGCGTCGCCGCTGCTCGATGCCGGTTCCAGCGAGAAACAGCAGCAATCCGCGTACCTGTTCCTGCATCGTGCGCTGATCGCCGGCTTGCCGACGCAGGTCGGGCATCGCACCGAGAAGGGCGATTACCTCGGCCCGCGCCAGCGCCGCTATCACCTGTTCCCGGGTTCGGCGCTGAACAAGAAGCAGCCGCCGTGGATTCTTTCGGCGAACCTGCTGGACACGCAGCGCGTGTGGGGCATGACCAACGCCGCGATCGAACCGGATTGGGTGATCGCCGAATTGCCGCATTTGCTGGCGCGCAAGCATTTCGACCCGCATTGGTCGCGCGCGCAGGGCCACGTGCTGGCGTCGGAACAGATTTCGCTGTTCGGCCTGGTGCTGGCGCCGAAGAAACCGGTGCATTACGGCCGCATCGCGCCGCTGGAGGCACACGACATTTTCGTCCGTCAAGGGCTGGTGACGGGCGAGATCAACACGCGCGCCGGCCTCGTCGCGGCGAACCTGAAAACGCTGGAAGATGCGCAGGAAGAGGAAGCCAAGCTGCGCCGCGCCGGCATCGTCGCCGACGAAGACTGGCAGGCGCGCTGGTATCTGGACCGTATTCCGTCCGACATCCATTCCGCCGCCGGCCTCGATGCGTGGTGGAAGTCGCTGGCGGAAGAAAAGCGCCGCGCGCTGCATTGGTCGCTGAGCGATTTGCTGCCCGGCGAAGGCAGCGAGGAAGACCGCTATCCGAAGTATCTCGCGCTCGGCGATGCGCGCCTGCCGCTGCATTACAGGTTCGAGCCGGGCGCGGACGACGATGGCGTCACCTGTGAGGTGCCGCTGCATCTGCTCAATGCGCTGGATGCGGCGCGGTTGTCGTGGCTGGCGCCGGGCTTCGTCGTGGAGAAGGCGAGCGAGCTGATTCGTTCCCTGCCAAAGGCGATGCGGCGCAATTACGTGCCGGCGCCGGATTTCGGCCGTGCCTTCTTCGAGGCGTTCCCGCAGCCGAGCGCGGACGACATTCGCGACGAACTGGCGCGCTTCCTGAGCAAGGCGACAGGGGTGCAGGTGGCGGCGATCGATTTCGACGAGGCCGCGCTCGATGCGCACCTGCGCATGAACCTGCGCCTGCGCGACGACAAGGGCAAGGTGATCGCCGAATCGCGCGATCTCGACGGCTTGCGCAGAAGCTTTGGCGAAAAAGCCGGCGTCGCCTTCGCCGCGCGCGCGGGCAAGGCGATGGCGGTGGAAGGCCTGCGCGAATTCCCGGCGGCGCCGATTCCGTTGCAGGTGCCGGGCGAAGCCGGCGTGCCGGCGTATCCGGCGCTGGTGGACAATGGCGAAAACGTCGCGCTGCGCATGTTCGCCGACAAGCGCGAAGCGGAAGGCGAACATCCGCGCGGCGTGCGCCGCCTGCTCGAATTCGCGCTGGCGGACAAGGTGAAAAACGCGCGCAAGCAATTGCCCGTTTCGCCCAAAACCGGCTTGCTGTACGCGGCCATCGAATCGCAGGAACGCCTGCGCGGCGATCTGGTCGATGCGGCGATGAATGCCGTGCTCGCCGAGGGTCTCGGCGACATCCGCGCGCGTGTCGCGTTCGAGGCGCGCCACGACATCGCGGCGAAAAAACTATTCGGCGAAGCGATGGAACGCCTGAAGCTGGCCGAATCTATTTTGTCGCTGGTCGGCGAGCTGAAACCGCAGATGGAAGCGCCGCTGATGGGCTGGGCGAAGGGCAACCTCGACGACGTGCGCGAGCAGCTCGCCGCATTGGTGCATCCGGGCTTCCTGCGCGAGACGCCGGCCGATGCGCTGGCGCGGTTCCCGATTTATCTGCGCGCGATGATCCTGCGCTGCGAGCGGGCCAAGCGCGATCCGTCGAAGGACCAGCAGCGCATGCTCGAACTCAAGCCCTTCGCCGATGCGCTGAAGGAAGCGCGCGCGCGCGGCGTCGCGTCGAAACCGGAATGGCAGGCCTTGCGCTGGGACCTGGAAGAACTGCGGGTGTCGCTGTTCGCGCAGGAACTCGGTGCGCGTTCCGGCGTTTCGCCGAAGAAGCTCGCGCAGAAAATGGCAGCAATCAAGTGATCGTCGCTCCGGCGAAAGCCGGAGCCCAGTGACTTCTACTTGATCGCGCCAAAGGCAGTGGATCCCGGTTTGTGCCGGGATGACGAAGCTTCACGTACGCGCGTCGTCGTCGTTGTCGGCGTCGGCTTCCTCGACGAATTCGCCGAGCATCTCGCGCTGGCGCCGGTCCAGTTCCTCGGCGTAGCGCTTGCGCACGAAGCGCTCGGCGAGCAGGCCGAGCACGTGGCGCTGGGCGTCGATCACCGCCAGTTCGTCGCTTTGGGCGAGGTCGAACTGGCGCAGGATCTGTCCCAGGTCGGCGTCGCCATTGACCGCGATCTTGGCGTTGCGTGCATAGTCGGACAGCGGCGCCTGCAGCTTCACCCGGTCGGCGTAGATGTCCGGCAGCGCGATCAGGCCGGCATAGGCATCGTCGTCGTCGATCAGCACCACGTAGGCGATCGAGCCGAGCGGGAACTGGCTGCGCAGGGTTTCCACGTCCATCGATGCGCGCACGCAGGGCACGCCGGTTTCCATCAAGGCCTGCGCGTGCAGGTTGTGCATCCAGCCGACGTCGCGCGGGCTCTTGATCTCGGCGCCGCGCAGGTGCAGGCGCCAGGTGGAGAATGAATAGCCGAACATCTGCCGGGTCACCGTGCTCGACACCAGCACCGCGGCGATCACCGCGCTGGTCAAGGCGAAATCGTGGGTGCCTTCGAGCACCAGCATCGCCATCGTCATCGGCGCGCCGACGATCGACGCGGCCAGCGCGGCCATGCCGATCAGTGCGGCGGCGGTGGAATCGATCAAGGCATGGCCGGACAGGATCGCGATGCTGTCGGCGAACACCGCGCCGACCAGGGTGCCGATGAACAGCGAGGCGAAGAACAGGCCGCCGCGGAAGCCGAAACCGAGCGAGACGCCGGAGGCCAGGCACTTCAGCAGCAGCAGCAGCGCCAGCCAGCCCAGCGGCGCCTGCGTGGTCAGGTCCAGGTGCAGCGCGCCGTGGCCGGAGGACATCACCTGCGGGGTGACCATGCACAGCGGGATCAGCAACAGGCCGCCGATCAACGGGCGCGTCCACGGCGGCAACGTGGTGCGGTTGACCCCCAGTTCGATCAGGGTGACCAGGCGCATCAGCGCCACCCCGACCAGGGCGCTGCACAGGCCAAGCAGCACGTACAGCGCGTAGTCGCGGAATTCGAGGCCGGTGCCGACCGGAATCGGCAGCAGGTACGGCTGCGTGCCGGTGGCCGCGCACAAGGCCTCGGCGCCGAGCACCGCGACCGCGACCGGCGCCAGCGCCGAGGGCGTGTACGCGCCGATGACGATCTCGAACGCATAGAACGCGCCGGCCAGCGGCGCGCCGAACGCGGCGGCGATCGCCGCGCCCGCGCCGGTGCCGACCAGGGTGCGGATGTCCACCCGGCGCAGGTGCAGCACGCGCCCGAGCTGCGAGCCGGCGCCGGCGCCCATCTGCGTGTACGAGGCTTCGAGCCCGACCGAGGCGCCGCTGCCGTTGGACAGCAGGGTCTGCGCGGTGACGATCAGGTTGTCGCGCATCGACATGCGCCCGCCGTGCATCGCGTTGGCTTCCACGGCGTCGACCAGCTGGCGCTTGCGCGCGCGCGCGAACAGGCTGATCGCGCCGACCGCCGCGCCGCACAGCGGCAGCAGCAGCAGCTTGCCGAAGCCGATGTGGTCGACCGTGCTCAGGCGGTCGCCGTCGCCTTCCAGCCCGTACCACCACGCCTGCATGCCGTGGGCCAGGTCGGCCTGCAACAGGGTCAGCGCGCCGGCCAGCACGCCGACGATCAGCGCCAGCAGCAGGAAGAAACCGGAGCGGGTACGGAATTGCTTGCGCAGCGCATGACCGAAGGAACGAACCGCCTCGCGGCCTGAAGTGAGAGGGTCGTGCTGCATGGTGCGAGTGATGCCGGCTGCCGTGGCTGCAACTGCGTTGCCGCTAGTGTAGTCCGGTAATGAGGACCGCGGCGCACGGCATATGCGCGAATCGACGAAACGACTAGGATGTGGCGCATGGTTCCGCACACTTCGTCGTTGTCCGCGCTGCAAGCGCTGCCCGCCGGCGCGCGCGAATTGCTGCAGCCGCTCGCGTCGCGGGCCGACCCGGTGCTGGCCGACACCCTGGCGATCCTCGCCGGCCTCGACGCCGATGCCGAAGTGCTGGCCGCGGCCCTGTTGTTCGCCGCCGGCGGCGCGGTGGACGAAGCCGCGCGCAAGGCGGTGATTGCCGCGTTGCCGGGCGTGGCCGCCCTGCCCGAAGGCCAGAGCGCCGCCGAACAGGTCTGGGCGCTGCACGCCGCCAGCCAATCCAGGAGCACCAACAACGAAGGCCTGCGCCGCCTGCTGCTGGCGATCATCCACGACCTGCGCGTGGTGCCGATCCTGCTCGCGCGGCAACTGGCGCAGCTGCGCGTCGCCGCGCAACGGCCGGAAAGCGAGCGCCTCGCGCTGGCGCAACTGACCCGCGACATCCACGCGCCGCTGGCCAACCGCCTCGGCATCTGGCAACTGAAGTGGGAGCTGGAAGACCTCGCGTTCCGCTTCCTCGAGCCGGACACCTACAAGCACATCGCCCGGCTGCTCGACGAGAAGCGCGGCGAGCGCGAGCGCTACATCGAGCGCGTCAAGCAGGCGCTGCGCGACGCGCTGGCCGGGAACGGCATCCACGCCGAGGTCAGCGGACGGCCGAAACACATCTATTCGATCTGGCGCAAGATGCAGCGCAAGGGCGGCAGCATCGACGCGCTGTACGACCTGCGCGCGGTGCGCGTCGCGGTCGAGGACATTCCCACCTGCTACGCCGCGCTCGGCATCGTGCATGCGTTGTGGGCGCCGATTCCTTCCGAGTTCGACGACTACATCGCCCGGCCCAAGGCCAACGACTACCGCTCGCTGCACACCGCGGTGGTCGGCCCGGAAGGACGCACGCTGGAAGTGCAGATCAGGACGCATGAAATGCACGCGCAGGCCGAGCTCGGCGTCGCCGCGCACTGGAAATACAAGGAAGGCGGCGCCAAGTCCGGCGACAAGTCCTTCGAGCGCAAGATCGCGTGGATGCGCAAGCTGCTGGAACAGGCCGGCGAAGGCGAGGACGTCGGCGGCGGCCTGGATGCCGAACTGGTCGAGGAACGCATCTACGTGCTGACGCCGAAGGGCGAGGTGGTCGACCTGCCGCGCGGCGGCACCGTGCTCGATTTCGCCTACCACGTGCACACGATGGTCGGGCACCGCACGCGCGGGGCGAAGGTCAACGGCCGCATCGTGCCGCTCAGCCATGTTTTGCGCAGCGGCGACCGCGTCGAGATACTGACCGCGAAGGAACCGGAACCGCGCCGCGACTGGCTGTTGCAAGGCAACGGTTTTCTGGCGAGCGGGCGTTCGCGCGACAAGGTGCGCGCGTGGTTCCACAAACTCGACAAGGCCAACAACGTGCAGGCCGGGCGCGAGGTGCTGGAGCGCGAACTCAAGCGCCTGGGCCTGCACCAGCACGATCTGGGCGCGGTGCTCAAGCGCTTCCGCGCCGACAGCGTCGACGACCTCTACATCCAGGTCGCGCTCGGCGACATCGGCCCGAACCAGATCGGCCGCGCGCTGCACGAAGACGAGCTCGATAAAAGCCGGCAGGCGAAGGCCGCGCCGGCATCGCAGCATCCGGGCGTGGTCAATGCGTCGCGCAAGCCGGCATCGCGGCCGAGCGGCGCGGACACCTCGCGCTTCACCGTGCAGGGCGTCGGCAATCTCCTCGTTGCCTTGGCGAAATGCTGCCAGCCGGTCGCCGGCGAACCCATCGTCGGCTATCTCACCCGCGGCCGCGGCGTCAGCGTGCATCGCGCCGAATGCGCCGCCTTGCTGCGCCTGGCCGCGGCGAATCCGCAGCGCGTGCTGCCGGTGGAGTGGGGCGTGTCCGGCGGCGGCTACGAGGCCGACGTGATGCTGTCCGGCGTCGATCGCAAATACCTGCTCAAGGACATCACCAACCTGATCGCGCAGGAAGACGCGCACGTGCTCGGCATCCACAGCGAAGCGCTGCGCGATTCCGGGCGCATCCGCTTCCGCCTCACGCTGAAGGTCAGCGATTACGGCCAGCTCTCGACCGTGCTCGGCAAGCTCGACGCGCTGCCGGGCGTGGAATCGGTCAAGCGCTCGGGCTGAGGCGTATCCGCACTTGAAGCGCGCCTGAAACGGCCATGGCCGCGTGAGCGCCAGTGCATCGCTGCCCTCCGCGGCGCCGTATCCTTGGCGGATGGATTCGTCCCGCCCGTCCGTGTTCCAGCGCCTGCGCAACTTGCCCATGACATGGATCGTGGCCGCATGCGTGCTGCTGGTACTGATCGTCGCGGTGTTCGCGCTGCGTCGTCCGCTGGCCGATGCGCTGTGGCCGGAAACCAAGATCCAGCAACTGCTGCAGCAGGCCGGCGTCGCGCTGCAGCAGGGCAAGCTCGGCGATGCGCGCGCGTTGTACGAAGCGGCGCAGGCGCTGGACGACGACCGCAGCGAAGCCCGTGCCGGCCTGGCCAGCGTCGCGCAAACGGCCTTGCGGCAAGGCAACGCGGCATTGGCGCGGAATCACCTGGACGAGGTGCGCAACGACCTGCAACTGGCGCGCGACCTGCAGGCGCCGCGCGAAGGCGTCGATGCGCTCGCGGGCGGCTTGCGCCAGCGCGAGATCGCCAGCGCCGGCCTTCCCGACCTGCTGCAGAAAGCGCAGGCCGCGCAGCAGGCCGGGCATCTCGACGATGGCGACGCGGCGGCGCTGCCGCTGTACGCGCGCATCCTTGCCGTGCAGCCGGACCACACGGCCGCGCTCGAAGGCCGCGAGGATGCGCTGACCGACCTGCTGCAACAGGCGCGCGACGATCTGCAGCGCGGCCAGCTCGAAGCCGGCGCGCACCTGGTCGAACGCGCGCGCGGCTACGATGCCGGCCACGTCGACCTGCCGGATTCGCAGGCGGCGCTGGCGCGCGCGCTCGATCGGCGCCTGCGCCAGGCCGATGCGCAGCTCGGGCGCGGGCAGTGGCAAGCGGCGCTCGACGGCCACCAGGCCGTGTTCGCGATCAGCGCCGATCCGCGCCAGCGCGAGGCGGCGCAAGCCGGCATCGACCAGGCTGTCGCCGGCTTGACGGCGCAGGTGCGCCGGCTTGCCGCCGATTACCGCTTCGATGCGGCGCAGGCGCTGCTCGACACGGCACAGCGTGCCGCGCCGCAATCCGGCGACGTGCGCGCGGCACGCGAATACCTCGCCCGCGTGCGCAACGAACGCGGCCATGCGAACGCGCCGAAACTCACCGCCGCGCAGCGCAAGCAGAAACTGCGCGTGTTGCTGGACGGACTGGACGCTGCCGCAAAACGCGGCAACTGGCTGACCCCGCCGGGCGATTCGGCCTACGACAAGCTGCGCGCGGCGCAGGCCATCGCCGCGGACGACGCGCAGGTGCAACGCGCCGACAAGCGCCTGCATGCGCAGATGCAATCCTGTTTCGAAAGCGAACTGGCCGCGAACCGATTGCATGGCGCGCGCACCTGTTTCGACGCATGGACCACGCTGGCGCCGCGCGACGCGGCACTCGGCGCGGCGCGCAAGCGCCTGGCGGCGCGCTGGGTCGCGGTCGGCAGCGACCAACTGGCGCTCGGCAACCTGACCGTGGCCAACGAAGCGGCGACACAGGCGCGCGAACTCGATGCGGGTGCGCCCGGCCTGGACGCCTTCGCCCGCCGCGTGCGCGACGCCAGCGCGGTGGTGAAGCCGTGATGCGTTGCCTCGTTTTCGGCGCCAGCAGCCAGATCGGCCATTTCCTGCTGCCGCGGCTGGAGGCGATGCAGGCGCAGGTGCTTGCGGTGAGCCGCGTCGCGCGTTCGACGCCGGCGCTCGCGAACGTGACCTGGCGGCAGGCGCAGTTGCCGGATTTCGCGCCAGCGTCATTCGATTCGATCATCGCTTTCGCGCCGCTGCATGCGTTGGCGCAGTGGCTGTCGCAGTGCGAAACCGCACCGGCGCGCAAGCTGGTCGCGACCGGTTCGATGAGCGCCGAAAGCAAGCGCGATTCCGCGGTCGCCTCCGATCGCGCGCTTTCGCGAATGCTGCGCGAGGGCGAAGCCGCGCTGGCCGCGCAATGCGCACGCCTCGGCATCGATTTCCTGATCCTGCGCCCAACCCTGATCTACGGCGCCGGCATGGACAAGAGCCTCACCCCGATCGCGCATCGCGCGCTGCGCCTGCGCGTGTTTCCGTTGCCGCTGGCCAAGGGCCTGCGCCAGCCGGTGCATGCCGACGACATCGCGCTGGCGGTGCTGGCCGCGTTGCGCGCGGGAAAACTCGGCGGGATCACCCTGGAAATCGGCGGCGGCGAGCGCATCGAATACCGCGAAATGTTCCGCCGCGTGCACGCAAGCTTGCCGCTGCGCACCTTGCCCCTGCCGATTCCGGCGTCCGCGTTGCGCGTGCTGGCGCGCGCCGTGCCCGCCGCGCGCGGGCCGGTGTCGCGGCTCGCGCAGGATTTGCTTGCCGACAACCGCGAACTGCAGCGCATGCTCGGCATCGCGCCGCGCGGCTTCGCGCCGGACGCGGCAACGTGGGGCTTGCGCGAATGAGCGTGCATGCCGTCGTGGTCACGTATCGACCGGAATTGCCGACGCTGCGCGCGTTGCTGGACGCGTTGCAGGCGCAGGTCGATGCGATCTGGCTGCTCGACAACGGCAGCGACGAGGTGCGTGAAATCGCCGCCGCGTTGCCGGCGAACGCGCGCCTGGTCGCCAACGGCGACAACCTCGGCCTGTCCGCCGCCTACAACCGCGGCGTGGCGCTGGCGCGCGCGGCCGGTGCGCGCGAGGTGCTGCTGTTCGACCAGGACAGCGTGCCGGACGCGGACATGGTCGCCGTGCTGCGGGATGCGTTGCAGCGGCTTGCGATGAACGCGCGCGTCGCCGCGGTCGGGCCGATCTATTCGGACATCAAGGGCGGTCGCGGCTATTTCGTGCGCAAGCGGGGCTTGGGCTTGGCCCGGGTCGATGCCGGCGACGGTGCGGAAGTGCCGGTCGACCACCTGATTTCCTCCGGCTGCCTGTTCCCGGTCGAGGTGTTCGACGTGGTTGGCGGTTTCGCCGAGGAGTTGTTCATCGACTACGTCGATACCGAATGGTGCCTGCGCGCGCGCAGCAAGGGGTTCGCGCTGTACGGCATTGCCGCCGCGCACATGCGCCACGACCTCGGCGAGCGCTTCCTGCACTTGTTCGGCAAGCGCATTCCGCTGCATGCGCCGCTGCGCAACCGTTACCTGTTTCGCAACGGCGTGTGGTTGTGGGCGCGGCCGTGGGTCGGCTGGCAATGGCGCGCGATCGATGCGCTGCGCCTGTCCAAGATTTTCCTCGCGCTGTTGCTGTTCGCGCCGAACCGCGGGCCGAACCTGCGCGCGATCGCATGCGGCCTCGCCGATGCGCTGCGCGGACGCATGGGCCGCATCGGTTGATGCCGCGCGCGCGTCGCGGGCCATGAAAAACCGTTCAGCGCAAGCTGCTAGACTTCGGCAAACCCGCACTACCGCAACGCCGTGGCCAGACACGAAGACGACGCAGACGACCTCCTCGACAACCCGCGCAACGACGATGACGACGACATCGATGGCGCGGATGAACCGTCGGGTTGGCGCAACTGGCTGCTGAAGGCGGCATTGGCGCTCATCGGCGCGGGCGTCGGCTTCCTCGTGCCGTACGTGCTGTACCTCAACCATCAGGTCGGCGAGCGCTTCGGCGCGCTGCAATGGCAGGTGCCGACGCGTGTCTACGCGCGCCCGCTGCAATTGCTGCCGGGCACGGCCATGGATGCGGCGACGCTGAAGACCGAACTGGATGCGGCCGCGTACCAGGACGATGGCGAAGGCAAATTGCCCGGCACCTATGCGGTGGATGGCGGCAGGTTCTCCGTGTCCAGCCGCGGCTACACCGACGTCGACGGCAAGGTCGCGGCCAAGCGCGTGCAGGTGTTGCTGTCGGGCAACGGCGTCGCCAGCTTGCGCGATCTCGACCGCAACGGCGCGGCGCTGAAAGCCGCGCGCTTCGACCCGGCGCGGATCGCCACGCTGTACGGACAGAAGCAGGAAGAGCGCCGGCTGGTGCGCCTGGAAGAAGTGCCGGAGTTGCTGGTGACCGGCTTGCAGGCGGTCGAGGACAAGGACTTCGCCCATCACCACGGCATCGACGTTTCCGGCATGCTGCGCGCGGGCTTCAAGTTCGTGGTCAGCGCCGGGCGCGAACGCCAGGGCGCGAGCACGCTGACCCAGCAACTGGTGCGCAGCGGCATCCTCGGCATCGGCAAGGAACGCACGCTGACCCGCAAGTTCAACGAGATCATCTACTCGCTGCTGCTGGAAGCGCGCTACGACAAGCACACCATCCTCGAAGCCTATTTCAACCAGGTGTACTGGGGCCAGCGCGGCAACCAGGCGATCCTCGGCGTGTCGGCGGCGAGCGAATACTGGTTCGGGCGCGACTTGAACGGGCTGAGCACCGAGCAGATCGCGCTGCTGGTCGGCCTGGTCAAGGGCCCGTCGTTCTACGACCCGCGCCACCATCCGGACCGCGCGCTCGCGCGGCGCCACCTCGCCCTGCAGAAGATGCTGGAAAACAGCTTGATTTCGCAGGACGAATTCACGCGTGCCGATGCCGCGCCGCTGGAAGTCACCGAATCGCCGGGCATCATCGCCGCCAACCGTTTCCCGGCCTATGTCGATCTGGTCCGGCGCCAGTTGGCGCACGACTATCCCGAATCTTCGCTGCAAGGCGCGGGCCTGAGCGTGATGACCGGCATGTCGCCGGCCGCGCAGGCCTATGCCGAAGGCGCGGTGGTCAAGACCATCAACACCTTGCAGAAGGGCAAGCGTCCGCCGCTGCAGGCCGGCGTCGTCGTCACCGACGTGCACGACGGCGACGTGCTCGCCGTGGTCGGCGGTCGCGACGTGACCGAGGTCGGCGGCTTCAATCGCGCGGTCGAGGCGCAGCGCCAGGTCGGTTCGCTGCTCAAGCCCTTCATCTACCTGCTCGCGCTGGCGCGGCCTGACCAGTATTCGCTGGCGAGTTACATCGACGATTCGCCGGTGACGGTACAGCTCGGCCGCGACCGCACGTGGACGCCGGACAACGACGACGGCCTGAGCCATGGCATGGTCCGCATCGTCGATGCGCTGGCCAAGTCGTACAACCACGTCGCCGTGCGCATCGGCATGCAGGACGACCCGAAGCGCATCGCGCAATTGCTGCACGCGCTGGCCGGGATCGACGCCGAACCGAATCCCTCGCTGATCCTCGGCGCGACCGGGCAGAGCCCGTACGCGATCGCGCAGCTGTACCAGTTCCTCGCCAGCGGCGGGCAGATCCAGCCGCTGCACGCGGTGCGCGGGGTGCTCGACGCCAACAACAACGTGCTGCACCGCTACGACGAAAAACCGGCGCCGGCGCAGGAAGGCGACCAGGTCGCCGCGCACCTGATTTCGGTGGCGATGCAGCACGTCATCACCGAAGGTACCGGCCGCGCGTTGCTGAGCGACGGCTTGGGGCGCTTGTCGCCGGCCGGCAAGACCGGCACCAGCAACGACGGTCGCGATTCGTGGTTCGCCGGCTTCACCGGCGATCACCTGGCCGTGGTGTGGATGGGCAACGACCAGAACGCGGAAACCGGCCTGTTCGGCGCCACCGGCGGCATGCGCGTGTGGTCGAGCATCTTCCAGCACCTGCCGACCAGCGCGCTCAACGTGCCGGGCAAGGGCCTCGATTACCAGTGGGTGCTCGACGACCACGGCACCGACCCCACGTGCCCCGGCGCGCGCCAGTTGCCCTTCGTCGCCGGCTTCGCGCCGCCGTACCAGCCGTGCGCGATTCCGACCGAAGCGCAGAACGTCGCCGGGACCGTGTCCGATGCGCCCGCGCAGGACCCGCAGAACGCGGATGCCACCGGCGGTTTCTGGCATCGCCTGTTCGGCGGTTCGACCAAGAAACCGGAAACGCCGCCGCCGCAGCCTGCGCCGGCACCACAAAATCCTTGAGGCTATCGCTTACATCATCGTGGCGTGCAGCTTCACGCCGAGTGCGCGGGTGACTTTGAGGATGGTGGCGAAGTCCGGGCTGCGTTCGCCGGACAGCGCCTTGTACAGGCTTTCGCGCGACAGGCCCGCATCGCGCGCGACCTTGCTCATGCCTTGCGCGCGCGCGATGTCGCCCAGCGCCTTGGCGATGAATGCCGCGTCGCCATCGCTTTCCTCGATGCAAGCGTCCAGGTACGCCGCCATTTCCTGCGGCGTGCGCAGGTGCTCGGCGACGTCGTAGTCTTCCAGCACGATTTTCTTGCTCATGAATCCTGCTCCAGGAAAGTGCGCAGCAAGCGCTTGGCCTTGGCGATATCCGCCTGCTGCGTGGATTTGTTGCCGCCGCTCAACAACAGGATCAGCACGTCGCCATGCAGGTGGTAATACACGCGATAGCCGGGACCGGCATTCACGCGCAACTCGCTGATACCGTCGCCAAGGTGGCGGTGATCGCCGGCATTGCCGCCAGCCAGACGCTCGATCCGAGCCTGGATGCGCGCACGTCCCGCGAGGTCGCGCAGGCTGTCGATCCATGCCTTGAAGTCCACGGTCCGCTTGACTTTCATGCCCAATGTATCCTTGTGGCTACAGGATGGCAAGTGCCGGCGTCACGTGTGTCGCGGCGACGGCCATGCGCGCAGATTCGCGGCGCGGGTTGTCGCTTGCCATCGGCCACGGCTGCGTGGTCGGGTAGGAAAGCCCCGAATCCGGTGGATGGAACGGAACCGGTCGAGTCGAACTTGTTAAAATCGCGACATGTCACGTCTTGCCGCAGCCTCCCGCGAAGCACTCGACGCGGGCGGCATGCTTGCCGACCGTCTCGACGGTTTTTCCCCACGCGAAGCGCAACTGCGCCTGACCGAAGCGATTGCCGATGCCTTCGATTCGCGCGAAGTGCTGCTGGCCGAAGCCGGCACCGGCACCGGCAAGACCTTCGCGTACCTGGTGCCGACGCTGCTGTCGGGCCTGAAAACCATCGTCAGCACCGGCACGCGCGCCTTGCAGGACCAGCTCTACAACCGCGATCTGCCGCGCGTGCGCGAGGCGCTCGGCGTCGGCCACAAGTCCGCGTTGCTCAAGGGCCGCGCGAACTACCTGTGCAAGTACCGCCTGCAGATGGCGAAGGGCGAGCCGCGCTTCACCGCGAAGGAACAGATCGCGCAATTCCAGCGCATCGTCGCCTGGAGCGGCCGCACCAAATTCGGCGACGTCGCCGAGCTGGAAAACCTCGCCGACGATTCGCCGCTGCTGCCGATGGTCACCTCGACCATCGACAACTGCCTCGGCAGCGAATGCCCGTTCTTCGACGAATGCTTCGTGGTGCAGGCGCGGCAGCGCGCGCAGACCGCGGACGTGGTGGTCGTCAACCATCACTTGCTGCTCGCCGACCTGGCGCTGAAGCAGGAAGGCTTCGGCGAAATCCTGCCCGGCGCGCAGGCTTTCGTGATCGACGAAGCGCATCAGTTGCCCGAGTTGGCCGCGAACTTCTTCGGCGAAGGCTTCGGCATGCGCCAGTTGCAGGAACTGCTGCGCGACTGCCTCGCCGAATGCAAGGACACCACCGGCGCGCTCGCCGCGCTGCAACCATCTGTGCGCGAAGCGGAAAACGCGTTGCGCAAGCTGCGCGAGGCGATGGAAGGCCTGCCGTTGAAGGGGACGCGTGGCAAGGCGTTGGAAAAAGTCGAAATCGAGGACGCCTTCGACGAGGCGCTCGCCGCGCTGAAAACGCTGGGCGAAGCGCTGGCGCAACTTGGCGCGCCGACGCCGGGTTTCGAGTCCTGCGCCGCGCGCAACGGCGACACGATCGCCAAGCTCGGCAACTGGCTGGCAGGCGAGGGCGACGACGTGTTCTGGTACGAACTTTCGCCGCGCGGTTTCCGCTGCCAGCGCACGCCGCTGGACGTCAGCGGGCCGCTGCGCGCGCATCGCGAACAATCCAAAGCCGCGTGGATTTTCACTTCGGCCACGCTCGCGGTGAACGGCAACTTCATCCACGTCAGCAAGCGCCTCGGCTTGTTCGAGCCGGAAACCTTGTTGCAGCCATCGCCGTTCGATTGGCCACGGCAGGCGCTTTGCTACTTGCCGCAGAACCTGCCCGACCCGAACCACGTCGGCTTCGCGCGCGCGCTGATCGACACGCTGTTGCCGGTGCTGCGCGCGAGCAATGGCCGCGCCTTCGTGCTGTTCGCCTCGCACCGCGCGCTGCGCGAAGCGGCCGATGCGCTGAAGGATGCGCCGTGGCCGCTGTTCGTGCAGGGGCAGATGCCGAAGGCGGCGTTGCTGGAGAAATTCCGCGCGTCCGGAAACGGCGTGCTGCTCGGCACCGCGAGTTTCCGCGAAGGCGTCGACGTGGTCGGCGATGCATTGAGCGTGGTCGTCATCGACAAGTTGCCGTTCGCCGCGCC
The DNA here is from genome assembly GCA_015655355.1 of Lysobacterales bacterium. Classification (GTDB taxonomy): domain Bacteria; phylum Pseudomonadota; class Gammaproteobacteria; order Xanthomonadales; family Xanthomonadaceae; genus Pseudoxanthomonas_A. The sequence continues at coordinate 73,030 of JAATFG010000106.1, read as the reverse complement.
GGACGACCCGGTGTTCGAGGCGCGGCTGGAAGCGGTGCGCCGCAGCGGCGGCAATCCGTTCCGCGACGAGCAGTTGCCGCAGGCGGTGATCGCGCTGAAGCAGGGCGTCGGCCGCCTGATCCGCAGCGAAACCGACCGCGGCGTGCTGGTGCTGTGCGACCCGCGCCTGACCAACAAGCCTTACGGAAAAATCTTCCTGGATTCGTTGCCGCCGTTTTCGCGCACGACGAATTTGAACGACGTGCTCAAGTTCTTTGGCAGCGATGAAGTCGTCGAAGCACCGAAGCCAGCGGCGCAAACCAATGACGATGATTGGTTCGCCGCCGCGCGCTTTTGATTTTGCCCGTCATCCCGGCGCAGGCCGGGATCCAGCGTCTTTGCATTTCTTGCGCAGAAGTCACTGGATTCCGGCTTTCGCCGGAACGGCGGGCTAAAATCGCCGCATGAAACTCCTCGCCCTCGAAACCGCCACCGAAGCCTGTTCCGTTGCCGTGTACGTCGATGGCGAAATCCACGCGCGCCACGAAATCGCGCCGCGCAAGCACGCCGAATACACGCTGCCGTGGGCCGAACAATTGCTTGCCGAAGCGGGCTTGAAGAAATCGCAGCTCGACGCCATCGCGGTCGGTCGTGGCCCCGGCGCGTTCACCGGCGTGCGCCTGGCGATCGCGTTGGCGCAAGGCATCGCGCTGGCGCTGGACAAGCCCGTCGTCGCGGTTTCGACGCTGCGCGTGCTCGCTGCCCGGGGGTTGCTCCTTCCCCCGCATGCGGGGGAAGGCCGGGACGGGGGCGCAATCCTTGCCGCCATCGACGCGCGCATGGGCGAAATCTACGTGGCCACGTTCAAGCGCGAAGGCGATGACGTGATCGCAACCAGCGATGAAATCGTCATCGCGCCGAACGACTACGAATTGCCCGAAGGCGACGACTGGATTGGCACCGGCACCGGCCTTGCCGCCGAGAACGGCGCATTGCAATCGAAGTTCGCATCGCGTTTCGCCAGCATTGATGCGAACGCGTTGCCGCATGCCGCCGACTTGGCGCGTTTTGCCGCGCTCGATTACGCCGCAGGCAAGGCGCTCGCGCCGGAACTGATCGAACCGGCGTATTTGCGCAACAACGTCGCATTGACGATTGCGGAACAGAAAGCCTTGCGTGGAGAAACGAAATGAAAAATTTTGCGCTGTTCGCGTTCGCCGTTTTCGTTGCTTGCGCGTCGGCACAGGCCGCGGTGTGGCAACCCTCGCCGGGACACACGCAAATCCCGATCTGGCCGGAAAAGAAGATTCCCGACGCGGTGCCGAACCCGCAGCCGGAATCGCTGGGCGCCGCGGACTGGGCGAAAGTCGTCAACGTCAGCACGCCGACGCTGACGGTGTATTCGCCGAAAGGAAAGAACACGGGCGCGGCGGTCGTGGTGTTTCCCGGCGGCGGTTACGAGATCCTCGCGATGGATCTGGAAGGCACCGAAATCTGCGACTGGCTGGTGTCGCGCGGCATCACCTGCGTGCTGTCGAAATACCGCGTGCCGCATGCCGGGCCGTATTGGGACGAAAAACTCGGCCGCGTGCATCCCCCGCATTTCACCGCGCTGGAGGATGCGCAGCGCACGATCAGCCTGGTGCGCTTCCATGCCGCCGAATGGCACATCGACCCGCGCAAGATCGGCGTGATAGGGTTTTCGGCTGGCGGGCACATCGTCGCCAGCACCAGCATGCGTTTCGCCAAGCGCAGCTATGCGCCGGTCGACGCCGCGGACAAGCAGAGCTGCCGCCCGGATTTCGCCATCGGCATCTATCCGGGGCACATCCACAACGAGCACTTGAGCGAAAAGCAGAACACCACGTTTTCGACCGAGCCGGACATCCGGGTGCCGGCGAACACGCCACCGACCTTCCTGCTGATGGCCGAGGACGACCACGTCGATGGCGTCGAGCAGGCGCTGTCGTATTACGTCGCGTTGAAGAATGCGGGCGTGCCGACCGAGATGCATCTGTATGCGCAAGGCGGGCATGCGTTCGGTTTGCGTCCGAGCAAACTGCCGATCTCGGAATGGCCGCAGCTTGTCGAGAAGTGGCTGCATACCATTGGCGTGATCGCGGATTGATGCAGCAACGCTGCGCGCCTCGAAGTGAAGCGCGCAGCGTGCGTTTGCGTCACTTGTCGGCGGACACCGGAATCGTGATGCCGCTCGGCGTGCTCGCGCCAAAATACACGCTCTGCGTCGCTTTGACGTAATCCGCCCCCTTCGCATCGAAGATGTTCGGCACGTAGGTTTGCGGGTTGCGGTCGTACAGCGGAAACAGCGTGGATTGCACCTGCACCATGAGGTGATGGCCGGGCAGCACCACGTGGTCGATGTTCGGCAGCGCCCAGTGGTAGTGCTCGACCTTGCCCGGCGTCAGCGCTTGCGGTTTGTCGAAACCGTGCACGTAACGGCCGCGGAAAATCTCGATGCCCAGCGGCAATTCGTAGCCGCTCATCGTCGGCGTGTAGCCGTTGTCGTCCGGGTACACGTCGATCAGCTTCACCACCCAATCGCTGTCGCTGCCGGTGGTGGCCGCGTACAGATCGACTTGCGGCGCACCCATGATGTGCACGGATTTGTCGAGCACCGGGGTTTCGTATTCGAGCACGTCCGGGCGACCGCTGACGAAGCGCTGATCGTGCACCAGCCACGTCGTCCAAACCGCTCGATCGCTCATCTTCACCGGGCGCGGCACGAACGGCACCGGCTTGGCCGGATCGGAAACGTAGTCGTCATGGCCGCTCGCGTTCGCTGCGTTGAACGACAGCGCCGAATTGGCGCCAAGATAAATCGTCGAAGTTTTCGCGGACGGCCATTGCGCCGAGAAATCCCAGTGATTCACGCCGGTGGCGTAAGTGAGCGCCGACGGAATCTTCGGGTCGGGCGCGCCCTTCAGGTAATGATCGAGAAAGGGCTTCATGTAATGCAGGCGGAAATCCAGCGCGGTGTCGCCGCTGAACTGCAAATCGCCGAGGTGGTCGCCTTGGTAGTTCACGCCGGAATGGCGCCACGGGCCGATCACCAGGTGCAGGTTGTCCTTCGCGCCGGGCTTGTTTTCCAGCGCGTGATAGACCGCCGGCGCGCCGTACGAATCTTCCTGGTCCCACTGGCCGACCACGAGCATCGTCGGCACCGTCAGCGGGCGCGCGCCCAGCCACTTGTCCACGGCCTGCCCGCTCCAGAAACGGGTGTACGCCGGGTTCTGCGCGAGCTTCTGGTAGAACGGGAATTTGTCCACGCCCCAATGACGCGCGTAGTCGCCGACCGAGCCGGCTTGCAGGAACTTGATGTAGTCGTCGCTGCCGCCGCTCGGCACCGCGCCGTTGTCGCCGCCGTCGGTGGTCTGGCCGGTGATGTAGTCGAGGTTGGGCTGGCGGAACGCGCCGTTGTGGAACCAGTCGTCGCCCATCCAGCCATCGACCATCGGGCTTTGCGGCACCGCGGCCTTCAGCGCCGGATGCGGGTTGATTTCCGCCATCAGCGAGGTGAAGCCGAGATAGCTGGAACCGGTGATGCCGACCTTGCCGTTGCTTTCCGGCACGTTTTTCACCAGCCAGTCGATGGTGTCGTAGGCGTCGGTGGCGTCATCGACCTTGGTGTCGTTGAGCGGGCCGACGAGCGGGCGGTTCATCACGTACTCGCCTTCGCTGCCGTTGCGGCCGCGGATGTCCTGGTAGACGCGGATGTAGCCGTCGTCGACGAAGGGTTCGTCCATGATCGGCAGGATGTCGACGATGCGCGTGCTGCCCGGCGTGCGCATCGTGGATTTCGCGGCGTTGTACGGCGTGCGCGAGAGCAGGATCGGGCCGTTCCGCGTGCCCTTGCGGAACACGATGACGGTGTAGAGCTTGGCGCCGTCGCGCATCGGGATCATCTCGACCCGGCGCACGTAGTCGTTGGCCTGTTCGGTTTTCTTGTACGCCGGGTACATGTCCGGCGTCATCGGCGTGACCGCCGCTTGCTGCGCGAACGAGAGCGAAGTCGCGCCGGACAGCGCGACGGCGAGCAGCGAGAGGGCGAAAGCGTGCTTGGCGTTCATGGGCGTCCCCGGTGGATGGCGATGCCAAGTGTCAGTGCTGTGACGGTTGCGGCGCAAGGCCGGAAGTCATGGCTGATTGTTTTCGGATGTAAGGCTTGGCGTTGATCTTGAAATTGCGGGGATACCCGGTCTCTTGGCAAACCATCGACCCAATGACGGCCTTCCAGGCGGGTCTTCATTGCCGCGTGTACAAATCGAGTGGTTGCAGGCTTATTTGCCCGACAGGTGCCTAACTTCGACTTTCGAACCGCGAGTGGGGCTGCGGATTGCATACCAAATAACCGCTAGCAGGAGCAATTGAAATGGCAGGCGGAGAGTCAGCACCACATATGGAAATTGAGGGAACAATTCCGGGTTTTGCCACATGTAAATATTGGCAGGCGTCACGGCCATGGTTAACAACATCAAGCCAAAGCCAGCCGCGCGTCTATGGCGTGGAATCAGCAAGCCCATCGCTCCGGCCAGTTCGAAGACGCCACTGATTATCACTAGGGCCCGATGATCTGGCAGCCATGGCGGAATGATCTTCATTAGGGATTCCGTCAGGACGAAGTGCCCTATACCGCCGATGAAAAACCATAGAAAGACAAAACCGAGAGCAAATATCCCGGTGCCGCGTACTTTGAGGGGCGTGGTATCAACATCCATGGAAGTTCCAGTCATGACCTGTGGTATCTGCCACGATGCACGAACTCCGCTCCCGGCGCTTATCTTTGTGGGACGAAAATTTACCTTTGCAAGACAGTCTAGGGTTTGAATTTCGGATGCTTGACAAGGCGATGGTGGCCTTTCATGTTTCGCGCCATGACGTCTATGGTGAGAGCCGCGGTCTTGCACGGATTTGTGGATGTCGTTCGCGGTCTGGGCGGCGACCCACGTCCATTGTTGCGTCGTCAGGGCCTGGCCATGCCGTCTCTGGCGACGGACGACGCCCTGATTCCGCTGGCTGCCCAAGTCCAATTGTTCGAGGCCGCTGCAAAAGCGCTGGATTGCGCCGATTTTGGCTTGAGGATGGCCAAAACCCAGTCCATAGATGTCCTGGGTCCGCTGGCCATTGTGATGCAAAGTGCATCGACGGTAGCCGAGGCGGCATTCAATGCTTCGCGCTATTTGTTCGTCCACGGCACCGGCATCGTGCTTTCGCTGGAAGAGTCCGTTGAAGAGAATGGCATGGGTGCGGAGATGCGCTTTGATTTGGTGCAACGGCCGCCATCACTCGCGCGGCAGTGGACGGACATGGCGCTTGGCTTCATGCATCGGGTTTTGCAGCTGTTGGCGCAAGACAGCTACCGTCCGATAAGCATTTTTCTGCCTCACTCGCCTATCGCGGCTGTCTCCGTCTACAAGAATTTCTTTGGAGCAAAAATTCGTGTGGCGCAGCCACGTGCAGCCCTTCTTGTCCGCCGGGACATATTAAGCAGGCGGCTTCTTTCGGCGAACAAGGATTTGCAGCGCATGGCAATCAGTTACATCAATGCCCACTATCCGGATTCGGGCCAGAATCTGGCGCCGCAGGTAAGGATGGCGATCCGTCGACGCCTTGGGTCTGGCAAATCCAATCGAGAGGACATTTCGCGCCTTCTATCGATGCATCCAAGAGCGCTGCAGAGACGCTTGTCCGACGAGGAAACAACGTTCGCGTCACTTCATGATTCCGTCTGCCGCGAGGAAGCGCTGCGCTACTTGAGTAGTACCGACCTTCCCTTGACACAAATTGCGTCATTGGTCGGACTGACGCACTCGTCTGCATTGGCGAGAGCGTGCCGGCGTTGGTTCAACGCAAGTCCAAGCGCTCTGAGGTTGCGAAGTCGGGAATAGATAATGTGCATTGCCGACGCGCTGGCATGCTTCTCCATTGGCGCTGGTTATTGATCCCGTACTTCGCCGCCCGGCAAGAATTGCCACGTGCGGACCACGTCGAGCACGTCGACGCGTTCATCGGTCTTCGGCAGCGGCGGGAACGGGGCGGCGAGCTTGACGATGCGCAGTGCGCTGTCGTCGAGCAGCGGCACGCCGCTGGACTGGATGATCTTCGTCTCCGCGACCGAACCGTCCGGGCGCACGCCGACCATGATGACCAACTGGCCGCTCAGGTGCTTGCGCCGCGCGTCGTCGGGATAGTTGAGGTTGCCGACGCGCTCGGCGCGATCGACCCATGCGCGCAGGTAGTTGGCGTAGGCGTATTCCTGGGTGCTGGCGGAGACGAACTTGTGCAGCGGGCGCTTGGCGTATTGCTCGGAGCGCAGGTAAATCTCCGCGGCGAGGCGCGCCATTTCCGCGTCGTGCCGCACCTTCAGGTCGCCCTTCGGCAGCGTGGTGTCGTCCGGTTGCGGATGCGGGTCCGGAGTGGGCGTGTTCCAGTCGCTGTCGCGGGTGGACAGCGTGCGTTCCTGCGGCGTGGCCGCATCGGGCGATTGCGCGCGCAGCGGTTGCGGCGCCGAACCGGTTTCCTGCTGCGGCACCCAGCCGACCTGGTCGTCGCGCGGGCGCTGCGCCTTGTCGCTGTCGCCGCCGCCTTGCTGGTTGGCCGCGGCGAGGAAGTCGGCCTGCTTCGGCGTCAGCGGCATGCTGGTCTGCGACATGATCACGTCGAGCGTCGGCAACACCGGCGCCGGTCCGGTCACCGCGAAGCCGACGCCGAGCACCAGCAGGCCGTGCACGACCAGCGACAGCGCGAGCGTGGCGGTGAGGCGCTCGTTCTCGCTGATCTTCGGTGGCGGCAGGCGGACTTCGGTTGCGGTCATGTCGTGGATATCGTTGCGGAAACGGCTCCCATCCGCCCTGTGGGCACCTTCCATCTTCCCCCGCGGGCGGGGGAAGGGAAGATTCAGGCGAACTTGGCTTCGATGGCGTCGAACAGTTTGCCGCAAATGTTCAGGCCGAACTGTGCGTCCAGTTCACGTGCGCAGGTCGGGCTGGTGACGTTGACTTCGGTGAGGTAGTCGCCGATCACGTCGAGGCCGACGAACAGCATCCCGCGGCGCTTCATCTCCGGGCCGACCTGCGCGGCGATCCAGCGGTCGCGTTCGCTCAGCGGACGGCCTTCGCCGCGGCCGCCGGCGGCGAGATTGCCGCGGAATTCGTCGCCTTGCGGAATGCGCGCGAGGCAGTAATCGACCGGCTCGCCATCGACGAGAAGGATGCGCTTGTCGCCATCCTTGATCTCCGGCAGGTATTTTTGTGCGATGGCGAGCGACTTGCCGCCATCGGTGAGGGTTTCGAGGATCACGTTGAGATTCGCTTCTCCGGCGTCGGCGCGGAAGATCGAGCGCCCGCCCATGCCGTCGAGCGGCTTGAGCACGGCTTGCTGGTGCTCGGCGACGAAGGCCTTGAGCGCCGATGCGTCGCGCGACACCAGCGTCGGCGGGCAGCATTGCGGGAACAGCAGGGCGGCGAGTTTTTCGTTGTAGTCGCGCAGGCCTTGCGGATCGTTGGCGATCAGCGCGCCCTGTTGTTGGGCAAGGCCGAGGATCTGGGTGTCGTGCAGGTAGTTCTCGTCGACCGGCGGGTCCGGGCGCATCAGCACGACCTGGTCGGGGCCGAATGCGAGTTCGGCGAACTCGCCCAGGGTGAACCAGTCGTGCTTGTCGTCGCGCACCGCGAGCGGGGCGACCGTGGCCACGGCCTTGCCGGCTTTCACCGCTAGCGCGCCGGGGCGCACGTAATGCAGGCGGTGGCCGCGGCGCTGCGCTTCCAGCAGCATCGCGAAGCTGGTGTCCTTGGCGATCTTGACCTTCTCGATCGGGTCCATGACCACGACCACGTCGAGGGATTGGGCGGTTTTTGCAGCGGGAGGCATGGGGAATCGGCCTTTGGGAGGGCGTCGATGTTAACAGGGCCGCAAGTGAGACGACGCTCCCACTGCAACCCACAAGTGATTGGTTTGCTTGACAACGTGTGGACGGGCTGGGGTATAAAGGGCGAGGCAGCGGTGTCGGGCGTCTCAGAATCAGAACACCGCGCATGGGGACAAGCACTGATGAGCGACAATTTTCTCAATGGCCTGAGGGTGATGGTCATCGATGATTCCAAGACCATCCGGCGCACGGCGGAAACGCTGTTGCAGCGCGAAGGCTGCCAGGTCGTCACCGCGACCGACGGCTTCGAGGCGCTGGCCAAGATCGCCGACCAGCAACCGCAGATCATCTTCGTCGACATCATGATGCCGCGCCTGGATGGCTACCAGACCTGCGCGCTGATCAAGAACAACCAGGTGTTCAAGAGCACGCCGGTGATCATGCTGTCGTCCAAGGACGGCCTGTTCGACAAGGCGCGCGGGCGCATCGTCGGCTCGGAGCAATACCTGACCAAGCCGTTCACCCGCGAAGAGCTGCTGGACGCGATCCGCGCCCACGTGAGCCACTGACGGAGCATGCCGACGATGGCCGCCGCCACCCTGCGCACGCCGTTCGAGATCCTCGAAGACTTCGAGCGCCGCAGCCTTGCGCACAGCAGCGCGATGCCGGCCGCGCGCCAGGCCGAGCAGGCGCAGTGGCGCGGGGTCGGTTTCCGCATCGGCGACAAGCGCTACGTGGCCAATTTCGAGGAAGTGGTGGAAATCGTGCCGCTGCCGCCGGTGACCCCGGTGCCGGGCGCGCAGCCGTGGCTGCTGGGCATCGGCAACCTGCGCGGCAACCTGTTCCCGGTGATCGACCTGAAGCAGTTCCTGCAGGGCGAGCGCACCGTGTTCCACGAAGGCATGCGCGTGCTGGTGATGCGCCAGAACGGCGGCGACGTGGCGCTGACCATCGACGAGCTGTACGGTCAGCGCGGTTTCAACGAGCAGCAGGCGGTGCCGGTCGGGGAGTTGGCGACGGGCCGCTATGCGAATTTCGTGCACAAGGCCTACGGCGGCGACGAGATCACCTGGGGGGTGTTCTCGCTGTCGACGCTGGCGCGCACGCCGGAATTCCGCCACGCTGCGCTGACATGATTTTCGGGGGTGCGCCGTGCGACTGCGGCGCCCGTGGGTGGAACTGATGCAAGACAAGAACAAGCAGGGGTCTGGGAAATGAGCGCGCTGTCCGATTCGGTCAAGGCTGCCAACGACAACGGCAAAACCGGCAACCGGTATGCCTTGTTGTGGTTGGCATTGATCTTCGTGTCGATCCTGGTGATCGCCGCGAACGTGGGCTATTCGACCTATCTTGGCGGGCGCCTGTCCCAGGGCGTGTCCGCTGCATCGGACTTGCGCGTGTTGTCGGTGCAGATGGCCTCGACCGCCGGCGCCGCGGTGACCAGCGGCGATCCGGCGATGTTCAAGAACTTCGACGCCGCGCAGGCCGGGGTGCTCAAGCAGACCGGCGTGCTGACCGACCTGTTCAAGGACGAGCCGACCGTGCAGGGCGCGCTGAACGACATGCGCAAGAAGAGCGAGCCGCTGGTGGCGGTCTCCAAGCAGGTGTCGGCTGGTGAAAAGCCGCTGCTGGCGGTGTTCGACGCGTCCAACCGCTTCCACGCCAAGGTCGCGTTCCTGCAGGCGCAGTTGGACGAAGTGGTGCGCACCATGTCCACCGCCGGCGCCTCGCCGGACCAGGTGCTCAACGCGATGCACCAGGTCATCGCGGTCGGCAACATGGACCGCCGCATCACCGAAATCCGTTCCGGTTCGGCCAACGCGTTCGGCGGCAACGCCGCCCTCAGCAACAGCAGCATGGCCGCCGATTCGCTCAACCGCGACGCGATCCTGTTCTCGGCGATGCTCGACGGCTTCCGCAACGGCAACGACGAACTCAACGTCAGGGCGGTGCCGCAGTCGGCGCTGGCCTCGCTCAGCGCCGCGCAGCAGCAGTGGAACGAGATGAAGCGCGACGTCGACACCGTCGTCGCCAACGCCAAGGCCGCCGGCGACGCGCAGACCGCGGTCAGCACGCTGGCGGTGCGCACCCAGGACGTGCTCGGTTCGATCCAGAGCCTTTTCGATCGCCTGACCGCGTTCGGCACCACCCAGGACAAGCGCATCTTCCCGAACCTGTGGTGGACGATCGTGTTCGGCGCGCTGCTGGTGGTCGCGGTGTTCGGCCTGTTGATCAGCAACCAGCGCAGCGCGCGCCGCGAGCAGGAACAGCGCTACCAGGCGCAGGTGGAATTCAACAACCGCAACCAGCAGGCGATCATGCGCCTGCTCGACGAAATCTCGTCCTTCGGCGAAGGCGATCTGACCGTCAAGGCTTCGGTGACCGAAGACATGACCGGCGCGATCGCGGACGCCATCAACTACGCGATCGACGAACTGCGCACGCTGGTGGCGACGATCAACGACACCTCGGTGCAGGTTGCTGCTTCCGCGCAGGAAACCCAGGCCACCGCGCTGCAACTGGCCGAGGCCTCGGGCCACCAGGCCGACCAGATCAACAGCGCGACCGAGCGCGTGGTGGAAATCGCGCGCAACGCCGAATTCGTCTCGCAGAACTCGACCGAATCGGCGGACACCGCGCAGCGCTCGCTGCAGCTGGCGACGCAAGGCGCCGGCGTGGTCCGCGAAACGATCCGCGGCATGGACCAGATCCGCGACCAGATCCAGGAAACCTCCAAGCGCATCAAGCGCCTCGGCGAATCCTCGCAGGAAATCGGCTCGGTGGTGGAACTGATCACCGACATTTCCGAGCAGACGAACATCCTGGCGCTCAACGCGGCGGTGCAGGCGGCCTCGGCCGGTGAGGCGGGCCACGGCTTCGCGGTCGTCGCCGACGAAGTGCAGCGCCTCGCCGAACGCACCGCGAACGCGACCCACCGCATCGAAGCGCTGGTGCAGGCGATCCAGGCCGACACCAACGAAGCGGTCGCATCGATGGAGACCACCACCTCGGAAGTGGTCTCCGGCGCGCGCCTGGCCGAAGACGCCGGCAGCGCGCTGCGCGAAATCGAATCGGTGTCCGGCGAACTCAATACGTTGATTCAATCCATCGCATCGAACGCGCAGGAACAGGCGAAGGCGGCAGCCGACATCACCAAGACGATGGGCGTGATTCGCCAGATCACTTCGCAATCGGCGCTGGGCGCGAACCAGACCGCCGAATCGATCGGCCAGCTGACCGGATTGGCGAACGAATTGCGCCGCTCGGTCGCCGACTTCAAGCTGCCGGGTTGAGGGGACGCATGGGGACGATGATGGGGCGGCTTCCAATCCAGTTTGACGATCAGGGCGGAGAGCGCGGATGAACGCGCTGCGCGACGCCATGAGCCATGCGGCGCTGGGCTGGGTCAAGCCGGAGCTGGACGAGACCCTGCGTCAGGCGCAGGCCGAAGTGGAGGCCTACGCCGAAGCGCCGGAAGACGCTGCGCCGCTGCGCCAGTACGCCGACTTCCTGCACCAGGTGCGCGGCACCTTGCAGATGGTCGAGCTGTACGCGCCGGCGATGGTCGCCGAGGAGCTCGAACAACTGGCCAAGGCCGTTTCCGCCGGCCAGGCGCACGACCACGACGAGGCCTGCGCGACCCTGATGCGCGGCACCGTGCTGCTGCCGGACTACCTCGAACGCCTGCAGGGCGGCCACCGCGACATCCCGATCGTGCTGTTGCCGCTGCTCAACGAAATCCGCGGCGCGCGCGGGCAGGGCACGCTCAACGAAACCCAGCTCGCCGCCAACGAGCGCCTGCGCAATGCCTTCCGCCTCGACGAAGCCAAGCCCTCGCAGGCCGAACTCGAACACGCGCAAAGCTCGCTGACCGGGCGCAACCGCGCCTTGCTCGACACCGTCGGCGGCGTGGTCAAGGAAGAACTGCTGCGGCTGAAGGATGCGCTCGACCTGCATCTGCGCACCGGCGGCGACATCGGCCAGATGCGCGACCAGGTCGACGGCCTCGGCAAGATCGCCGAAACCCTCGGCATGCTCGGCCTCGACGAAGCGCGCGACGTGGTGCGCAGGCAGCGCGACGAGCTCGAGCAACTGGTCAGCGGCGCGCAGCCAGCGGACGAAGGCGCGCTGCTCGACATCGCCGGCGCCCTGCTGTACGTGGACAACGCGCTGGACGACCAGGCCGCCAACCAGGCCAAGCTCAGTTCCGGCACCAACGCCGGCGACAGCAAGGGCGGCATGGTCGACGTGCTGGCGCAGGAGGCGATCAACAATTTCGCCGCCGCGCGCGAGGGCTTCGTTGCCTTCATCGAAACCAACTGGCAGCACGTCGAATTGTCGCGCGTGCCGCAATTGCTGGCCGAAGTCGCCGGTGCGCTGCGCATCCTCGAATTGGCGGACGCGGCGCAACTGGTCGAAGGTACGCGCCGCTACGTCGCGATCGAACTGATCGGCAAGCAGCGCGTGCCCGGCGGCCAGCAGCTCGACACCCTTGCCGACGCGATGGCCAGCCTGGAGTACTACCTCGAAGCGCTGCGCGAACAACGCGGCGACGGCGACAGCATCCTCGCCATCACCCGTTCCAGCCTCGAAGCGTTGAAGTACTGGCCGCTGCCGGACTTGCCGGCCGGGTTCAGCTACGCCGCGCCGCTGGTGCCCGGTTCGCTGCAAGCGCCGAAGGTGGCTACGCCGGTGGAGCCGGCCGGCGACCGTGCCGATTTCAGCAGTTTTCTCGGCGAGGCGCCGCCCGCCGCGGTGCCCGCGCCGGATTCCTCCTCCGCCATTGCGCAAGCGGCGGAGGCGGCGCCTGCCGCCCCGGTGGCACCTGCGGGTGGTCCGATCGGCATCGCCGAAGGCGGTTTCGACACCAGCAGCGGCGACATCGACAACGACATCCGCGAGGTGTTCCTCGAAGAGTTCGACGAGGAAATCCAGAATCTCGGCGTGCTGCTGCCGCCGTGGCGCGCCGCGCCGAACGAGACCGAGAAACTGCGTCCGATCCGTCGCGTCTTCCACACGCTCAAGGGCAGCGGCCGCCTCGTCGGTGCCAACGCGCTCGGCGAGTTCAGCTGGAAGATCGAGAACATGCTCAACCGCGTGCTCGACGGCACGCGTCCGGCCAGCGATGCGGTGATCGCGCTGCTCGGCGTCGCCGAGGGCGCGCTGCCGCAGTTCAGTGCCGCGTTGCGCGGCGTCGCGCCGATCCAGATCGACGTCGAAGGCGTGAAGGAAGTCGCCGACAAGGTGGCCGCCGGCGAAGAGGCGTTCCACGTCGAGAAGGCGACGCCTGCGCTGGGCGCGGAACCGGCTGTCGTGGCGACCGGCGAAGGCACGCCGGCTAATGTCGACAACGCGATGCGCGAGATCCTCGATACCGAGGTCACCCAGCACCTGCAGACGGTGCGCGAATGGATCGACAAGGCCAAGTCCTCGCCGAGCCGGGTCGATGATGCGCTGCTGCGCGCGATGCACACGATGAACGGCGCCTTCGGCATGGCCGAAGTGCCGGAAATCACCGATGTCACGGGGCCTGCCGAAGGCTACGTCAAGCGCCTGCTGCTGATCGGCGCGCTGGTGCCGCTGTCCGGCGTCACTGCGCTGGCCGACGCGGCCGACGCGATTGAAGCCGCGCTGCACGCGTTGAGCCAGCCGGCGCAGCACATCCCCGCGTTCGAGGAACTGTCGCAGCGCCTGGCGATGATGCGCGACCGCCTGCCGCCGCCGCAGGCCACGGCCCCGATCGTGCCGCACGATGCGCCGGCGCCGCAGGCCGAAACGCCCGCGCCGACCGCGTTGCCGGCGCCCGAGCCGGCAGCGACCGATCCCGCCAATCCGTTCGGCGACATCGATTTCGCGTCGATGCTCGACAGTACCAGCCTCGACGCGCCGGCCATCGTGCCGCCGCCGCCGAGCGAATCGATCGACTTCGGCGCGCTGGGCTTCGACGCCTCGGCACTGGATTTCAAGCTCGACGTCGCCGAACCCGCGCCCGAGGAAGCCGAACCGCCGATGCGCGTCTTCAGCTTCGAGGACATCAGGCTGCCGGAACCGGAACCGGTGCCGGAAGAATCCATCGAGTTCACTCCGGCGCCGCTGACCGAGGAGCAGGAGGCGTTCATCGCCAGCTTCGAAGCGCCGCCGGCGAGCGAACACGCCGAGGACGCGCCGGCGGGCATCGAGGAAGTGTCGTTCGACCTGCCGCCGCCCGAACCGGCGCCGGTGCTGCCGTCGCATCCGCAATTGCCGCCGCTGTCGGCGCCGATTTCCTTCGACGCGCCGCCGGCCCTGCCGATCGACGACGAGGACGGCCCGGACGAGGCGCTGGATTTCAGCGACCTCGATGCCGAACTGGTCGACATCTTTGCCGAGGAAGGCGCGCAGTTGCTCGACGAAGGCGACGGCCTGCTCGCCCAGTTGCGCGACAACCCGAACGATGCGGCGCTGGTCGTGGCCTTGCAGCGCAACCTGCACACGCTCAAGGGCGGCGCGCGCATGGCCGGCATCTACGCCATCGGCGACCTCGGCCACGCGATCGAATCGCTGCTCGAACAGGTCGCCGAAAAGCGCGCCACCCTGGCCGCCGACGACGTGCGCCTGCTGGAGCAGGGCTTCGACAAGATGCACGCGATGCTCGGCAGGGTCAGCAAGCACCGCGCGGTGCGCATCCCGAACGACTTGATCGCCGGGTTCAATGCGCGCGTGCGTGGCCAGCAAATCGCGCCGGTCGCCGTGGCGGAGAAACCCGCGCTGCCGAAGGACATGCCGGCGCTGTCCGCGCCGATCGATTTCGACGAGGCGATTCCGGCGCCGATTTCCGGCTCGCCCAATGCGCCGATCGATGCGCTCGAAGACGCCGCGCCAGTGCCGGTGCAGGCGTCGTTGTCCGCAACCCTGGCCGACGCGCCGGCCGCGCCCGCGCGCCTGGTCGCGGCGGCGGCGGCCGGGACCGGCGATGTCGCCGACGCGCCGGCCAACCTCCAGGCCGGCCAGGACATGGTGCGCGTGCGCGCCGAACTGCTCGACCGCCTGGTCAACAACGCCGGCGAAGTGGCGATCTACCGCGCGCGACTGGAACAGCAGCTCGGCGCGTTCCGCACCACGATGGCGGAAATGGAGCGCACCAATGCGCGCCTGCACGATCAGTTGCGCCGCCTCGACCTGGAAACCGAAGCGCAGATCGTCGCCCGTTACCAGCGCGAAACCGAGGACCGCAGCGGCAACTTCGATCCGCTGGAAATGGACCGCTTCACCACGATGCAGCAGCTCAGCCGCGCGCTGGCCGAATCGGCGGCGGACATCAGCGGCATGCAGGGCACGCTGGAAGAACTGTCGCGCCAGCAGGACCTGCTGCTGCAACAGCAGTCGCGCGTGTCGGCGGAATTGCAGGACGGCCTGATGCGCGCGCGCATGGTGCCGTTCGACGGCATCGTGCCGCGTTTGCGCCGCGTGGTGCGCGCGGCGGCCGGCGAAACCGCCAAGCAGGCGCGCTTGCAGGTCGATGGCGCCCACGGCGAAATGGACCGCACCGTGCTCGAACGGATGACCGGCCCGCTCGAACACCTGCTGCGCAACTCGCTGGCGCATGGCATCGAAGCGCCGGACCAGCGCGGTGCTGCCGGCAAGAACGCGGAAGGCGTGATCCGCATCGCGTTGCGCCGCGAAGGTTCGGAAATGGTGCTGGAAGTCGGCGACGACGGTGCCGGCCTCAACCACGACGCGATCCGGCGCCGCGCCGAACAGCGCGGCCTGGTGCAATCCGGCGCGCCGGTCACGATCGGCCAGCTCGAACGCATGATCCTCGAGCCGGGCTTCAGCACCGCCGAAAGCGTCAGCCAGCTCGCCGGCCGCGGCGTCGGCATGGACGTGGTCCACAACGAGGTGCGCCAGCTCGGCGGCACCCTCGACATCCGCAGCGCGGAAGGCAAGGGCACCAGTTTCGTGCTGCGCCTGCCGCAGACGCTGGCGGTGTCGCAGGCGGTGTTCGTGCAGATAGGCGATGCGCAATACGCGGTGCCGGTGGCGGCGGTCAGCGGCGTCGGCCGCATCGCGCGCAAGCGTTTCGAGAGCGGCGAAGGCCATTACGTCTACGCCGGCGAGGAATATTCGCTGTACGACCTCGGCCTGCTGGTCGGGCAGAACCCGACCAAGGCCGAAGGCCAGCCGCAAGTCCCGCTGCTGCTGATCCGCGCCGGCGAATTGCGCGCGGCGGTGGCGGTCGACCAGGTGCTCGGCAACCGCGAAATCGTGGTCAAGCCGGTCGGTCCGCAGGTCACCTCGATTCCCGGCATCTACGGCGCGACGATCACCGGCGACGGCCGCGTCGTGGTCATCCTCGACGCCGCGCCGCTGGTGCGCCGCCATCAGGACCAGCCGCATCTGGCGCGCGTGGCCGAGCCGCAGGAACAGCGCCACGTGCCGCTGGTGATGGTGGTCGACGACTCGCTGACGATGCGCAAGGTCACCAGCCGCGTGCTCGAACGCCACAACTTCGAGGTCGCGCAGGCGCGCGACGGCGTCGAGGCGCTGGAAATCCTCGACGAACGCGTGCCCGACCTGATGCTGCTCGACGTCGAAATGCCGCGCATGGACGGCTACGAACTGGCGACCGCGATGCGTGCCGACCTGCGTTTCCGCCAGGTGCCGATCATCATGATCACTTCGCGCACCGGCGACAAACACCGCCAGCGCGCATTCGACATCGGCGTGCAGCGCTACATGGGCAAGCCGTACCAGGAACTGGATTTGATGCGCAACGTCTACGACTTGCTGGGGATCGCACGTGGCCGCGACTGAAACCAAACGCGTGGCGCTGCTCGCGCGCGAAGGCAAGGCGCGCGACAAGCTGCGGCAGACCCTGGTGCAGATCGGCGCCGAGCTGGTGCTCGAAGCCGATCCGAACGCGGTCGATGCGGCGGCGTTGCAATCGGTGCATCCGCAGGCGTTGCTGATCGCGCTGGAGCCGGCGGTCGAGAACGCGCTGGACAAGCTCGACGCCACGATCAACGGTGGCGGCTACGCGGTGATCTTCGACGATGCCGACGTTGCCGCGCAGCGCGACGGCTGGGACGCGCAGCGCTGGTCGCGCCATCTCGCCGCGAAACTGCATGGCCACGCCGACGTGCTGCCGCCGGGTCGCGAGGATAGCGATGGCATGCCATCGCTGGACGCGGGTTTCGTCGCGCCGGCGCCGCGCGCGGCAACCACGGGTTTCGATGCCGCGCCAGCAGCGTCGCAGCAGGAAGCGGCCGCGATCGATTTCGGCGACTTCTCGCTGCAATTCGACGCCGACGCGGCCAGCGGTGCGGCGTCCACGCCGGCTGTCGATGCGCCGCTGGATTTCGGCCTGTCCGCGTTCGACGCGCCCGCGCCGGAAAGCGCGGCGCCGCAATCGGAACAGGCCATCGGCTTCGGTACGCTGGCGTTCGCCGACGATGCCGCGTCCGGCCTTGATGCCGCGGCGGCGGAGCCGACCGGGCATGACGACGAATTCGCCGGTTTCGATTTCAGCGAAATCAACTTCGATACGCATGATGTCGCGCCGCCGGCCGCGCCACACGCGGGGCTGGATTTTTCCGACCTGGATTTCAAGGCCGAGGAAGTGTCGCTGCCGTCGCTGGATGACGGCGATGCGCAAGCGGCGCCGGCGACCGACGCGGCTTCCGGCGGCATCGATTTCGGCGAGCTGTCGCTGGGCGGCGACGATGTGCCGCTGGCGCCGCCGCCGATGCTGAAGGACGCGCCGGCCAAGACCTTCGACTTGAGCAATCTGTCGCTGGAAGCGATCGAAGCGCCGGTCGACGACAAGCCGAAGGGCCGGCTGATCTTCGGCGACGAACCGCCGGAAGGCTGGACCCCGCCAGGCGAGGCCGCGAACCTGCCGCCCCCGGCGCCGTTTGCCGCGCCCGAACCGCCGCCGGTACCGACCGAGGCCGCATTCGGCCGCGCCAGCTTCAGCATCGTCGACGATGAACCTTCGCCACCCGTTGCCGGCGCGCCGGACCCGTCCGCGCCACCGGCAGGAAGCCCGGCAACGCCCGGTGCGCCAGGCGCGGTGCTGTTGTTCGCCGGCATGGGCGGCCCGGATGCGGTGCGTCGCGTGCTCGCCGAATTGCCGCGGAATTTCCCGCGCCCGGTGCTGGTCCACCAGCATCTGGATGGCGGCAGCTACGCCAATCTCGTGCGCCAGCTCGAACGCGTGGCGAAGATGCCGGTGGCGCTGGCCGTCGCCGGCGGCGCGCCGAGCGCCGCCACGGTGTACGTGGTGCCGGGCGACGTCGCGGTGCAGTTCCAGTTCGGCGGCGTGAGTTTCGGCGCCGGTGCGAGCGATTTCGCCGCGTTGCTGCCGGCACTGCCGCCGCACGACAGTGCGGTGCTGCTGCTCAGCGGCGCGGACAAGGCGCTGGTCGAACCGGCGCATGCGCTGTCGGCCAACGGTGCCTTCGTCGCCGGCCAGTCGGCGCAGAACTGCTACGACCCGGCTGCGGCGAAAGCGCTGGCCGAACGCGGTTGCGAAAGCGCCGCGCCGAACGAACTGGCGGCGAAACTGGCCGCATTGTGGTGATCGAGTTGCTGCCGATGAAGGAGGGCGCGCATGGCCGCCAATGACGAACTGCGTGGCGTACTGGTGCAGGTCGCCGACGAACGCGTGTTGCTGCCGAACGCGACCGTTGCCGAAGTGTTGGCGCGGGTGCCGGTCGACCCGATCCCGAACGCGCCGCTGTGGCTGGTCGGCGCGATCGACTGGCATGGCTGGTACGTGCCGCTGGTTTCGCTGGCGCGCCTTTCCGGGCTGGCCAACGAAGGCGTCGCCGGCAACAGCAAGATCGTGGTGCTGAAAGCGCTCGGCGGGCGCAAGGACCTGCCCTACATCGCGCTGTTGACGCCGTCGTTCCCGCGCCTGGCCACGGTGCCGCGCGACGGCCTGCTCGCCGACGCGTCCGAGGACGCGCTGCCGTCGGGCGTGCTGATGCGCGTGCTGGTCGGCAGCGAAACCGCGTTGCTGCCGGACCTCGACAAGATCGAGACGATGGTCGAGGAAGCGCTGGCGCAGACGGTCTGACGCCAGCGCCTACGAATCCCCCAGGCGGCGTCTTGGCGCTGCTTCATAGATCGCCGAGTTTCGCCTGCAAGGCCGCGATTGCGGCAAGCCCCGCAGTCTCGGTGCGCAGGATGCGCGGGCCGAGTTGCAGGCCGCTGAAACCCGCGTTTTGCAACGCATCGCGGTCGTGCGGCGACCAGCCGCCTTCCGGGCCGATGGCGATGCAGACCGAAAGCTTTTCCGGCGCGCGCAGCGAAACCAGCTTGCATCCGCCTTCCGGATCGAGCGTGAGTTTCAGCGCGCAATCGTTGGCTTGCGCGGCCTGCGCCAGGTTCGCCGGCGCGGAAATCCCCGGCACCAACGTGCGCCCGCTTTGTTCGCAGGCGGAAACGATCACGCTGCGCCAATGTTCGAGGCGCTTGGCCGCGCGCTGCGCGTCGAGTTTCACTTCGCTGCGCTGCGAATTCACCGGCACGATCGCGTGCACGCCGAGTTCGGTGGCTTTTTGCAGGATCAAATCCATCTTCTCGCCGCGGGCGATGCCTTGCAGCAAGGTGATGCGCAGCGGCGACTCGTTGCGCACTTCGCGCGCCGCGAGCACGTCGACGCGCACTTCGCGCTTGGATGTTTCGGCGATCCGCGCCGCATAATCGTTGCCGTCGCCGTTGAACAGCACGGCTTCGTCGCCGGCTTCGAGACGCAGCACGCGGACCAGATGATTGGCGACATCCGGCGGCAAGGCGAGGTCGCTGCCGGGCTTGAGCGGCGCGTCGACGAAACAGCGGGTCAGGCGCATGGCGGCCTCTGCTAACATGGCAATCCGATGAAGCGCACATGATAAGGGAAGCCAAGCGCATGACCCGCCCCTTGCCCGTGATCCACGGCATTACCGGCCAGGATGTCGGCCCCGTGCACATGGAGCAGATCGACCTCGAATTCGCCAACGGCGAGCGTCGGCTCTATCACCGCCAGGTGTCGCGCGGAAGCGGTGCGGTGGTGGTGGTGCCGATGCTCGACGACGACACCGTGTTGCTGGTGCGCGAATACGCCGCTGGCGTGCACCGCTACGAACTGGGCTTGGTCAAGGGCCGCATCGACGACGGCGAGACGCCCGAGCAGGCCGCCGACCGCGAATTGAAGGAAGAAGCCGGCTACGGCGCGCGCCGCGTCGAAGTGCTGCGCGCATTGAGCCTCGCGCCGACCTACATGTCGCATCAAACCTTCCTCGTGCTGGCGCGCGACCTGTATCCGGAAAAACTCGCCGGCGACGAACCGGAAGAACTCGAAGTGCTGCCGTGGAAGCTGGACAAGCTCGATGCGCTGATGTTGCGCGAGGATTTCAGCGAAGGCCGTTCGCTGGCCGCGCTGTTCATCGCCCGCGAGTGGCTGCAGGCGCGGCGATGAAGCTGACCGTCGAACAGCGCGAAGCGGTGATCGCGTTGGCCGAACTGGCGGCAGCGGCCATCCTCGACGTGTACGCCGAGGATTTCACGGTCGAACACAAGGCCGACGCCTCGCCGCTGACGCGTGCCGACCTCGCCTCGCACCGCATCATCGTCGATGGCTTGCAGAAGCTCACGCCGCAGTGGCCGGTGCTGTCGGAAGAGGCGGCGGACATCCCGTGGCTGACCCGGCAGAAATGGAACACCTACTGGCTGGTCGATCCACTCGACGGCACCCGCGAATTCGTCAAGCGCAACGACGAGTTCAGCGTCAACATCGCGCTGATCCACGAACACGAATCCGTGGTCGGCGTCGTGCAGCAACCGACCACCGGCGAATTGTGGTTCGGCGCGAAGGGCGAAGGCGCGTTCAAGCGCGCGCATTGCGGCGACGTCAATCGCCCGCTGCGCACGCGGCATGCGCCGGAGCGTCCGCTGCACGTGGCCGCGAGCCGCTCGCATCGCGACCCGCGCACCCAGGCGATGCTGGAAAAGATGGGCGACATCGCCATCGTCGCGCTCGGTTCCTCGCTGAAGTTCTGCCGCATCGCCGAAGGCACGCTCGACGTGTACCCGCGCTTCGGCCCGACCAGCGAATGGGACACCGCTGCCGGCCAATGCGTGCTCGAAGCCGCTGGCGGCGCGCTGTTCGCGCCGAGTGGCAAGCCGTTCCGCTACAACCTGCACGATTCGCTGCTCAACGGCGATTTCATCGCCCTCGGCGACGCCGGCCTGCCATGGCAGGACTGGCTGTGAGCGGCGAAAAGCCGATCGACGAACTGCTGTCGATCATGGCCACGCTGCGCAATCCCGACGGCGGCTGCCCGTGGGATCTGCAACAGGATTTCTCGAGCATCGCGCCGTACACGATCGAGGAAGCCTACGAAGTCGCCGACGCGATCGCGCGCAACGATTTGCACGACTTGAAGGACGAACTTGGCGACTTGCTGCTGCAGGTCGTGTTCCATGCGCAGATGGCGAGCGAGCAGGGCGCGTTCGGCTTCGAGGACGTGGCGCGCGCTATTTCCGACAAGATGCTGCGCCGGCATCCGCACGTGTTCGGCGAGGCGCAAGTCGATGGCGCGGAGAACGTCGTCGCCAACTGGAACGAGATCAAGAAGGCCGAACGCGCGGCGAAGGGCGACACCGACGATTCCGCTCTGGCTGGCGTCTCGCGTGGCATGCCCGAATGGCTGCGCGCGCAGAAGCTGCAATCGCGCGCGGCGAAAACCGGCTTCGACTGGACCGACCCGAATCCGGTGCTGGACAAACTGCACGAGGAAATCGAGGAAGTGCGCGCCGAGTTCGCGGCGGGCGACACGGCGAAGCTGGAAGACGAAATCGGCGACCTGCTGTTCGTCGCCATTCGCCTCGCCCATCATGCGAGAGTGGATGCCGGCGCTGCGCTGCGCCACGCCAACGCCAAGTTCGAGCGGCGCTTCCGCACGATGGAAGCCATCGCCGCCGAACACGGTTCGCGCTTGCAGGACAAATCGCTGGCCGAGCAGGAAGCGCTGTGGGTGCAAGCCAAGCGGTGCCTGCGCGACGCTTGAACACGCGCCAGGGTTTTGCAGCGCCGCAACGGGCTTAGAATCCTGCATGTCGTTCGCGCCTTCGAGGCCTCGCCATGAACACCGCCGACCGCAGCTTCGCCAGTTTCGCCGAGTTCTATCCGTTCTACCTGAGCGAACACTCCAACCACACGTCGCGCCGGCTGCATTTCATCGGCAGTTGCGGCGTGTTGCTGATCCTCGCGCTGACGCTCTGGAGCGGGAATCCTTGGGGCATCGCCGGCATGCTGGCGTGCGGCTACGGTTTTGCCTGGGTCGGGCACTTCTTCTTCGAGCGCAACCGGCCGGCGACGTTCAAGTTCCCGTTCTATTCGCTGGCCGGCGACTGGGTGATGTTCAAGGACATCCTCGTCGGCAAGATCAGGTTCTAGCCACGCCGCGCAAGTGCGTCGCGTCCTTGCCGGGCGGCACGCCATAGAAGCGCAGGTATTCGCGGCTGAATTGCGAAGGGCTGTTGTAACCGACCGCGAAGCCGACGCTGGCGACGTCGTCCTGCCGCGCAAGCAGGCGCACGCGCGCTTCCTGCAGCCGCACCTGCTTTTGGTACTGCACCGGCGTCATCGTGGTGATCGCGCGGAAATGTCGGTGGAATGCCGAGACGCTCATGCTCGCCATCGTCGCCAGCGCCTCGATGTGCGGCGTTTCCGCGTAATGCGCGCGCAACCAGCGAATCGTGCGGCCGATCTGCGCCAGGCGGCTGTCCGCCAGGCCGATCTGGCGCAGCATGCCACCCTGCGGGCCGTTCAATAACCGCCACAGGATTTCGCGTTCGATCAGCGGCGCCAGCACGGGCGCGTCGTCGGCATGATCGAGCAAGCGCAACAGGCGCAACACGGCATCCAGCAATTCGGGCGGTGCCTTGCTGATGCCAAGACCTGGGCGATCCAATGTGGCGACGGGCGGCACGTTGCCCGCGATTTCCAGCAGCAAGCCGGCCACCGCGGCGGGTTTCAGCATCAGGCCGACGGACAGGCAGGGATCGGTCGCGGTCGCGGACTCGACGTGGGTGGAGGTCGGCAGGTCCACCGAGACGACCAGGTATTCGCCGGAACCGTATCGGTAGGTCTTGTCGCCAAGAATCAGGTGCTTGCCGCCCTGGGCGACAAGCACGAAAAACGGCTCGAACACGTGGTGGATGGGTTCGGTCGGCGAATGCGCCGCCGACACGACCAGCCCCGGGATTCGGGTTTGCACGGTGGCCGAGCGCTTCGTTCCGGTGTGGCGGGCGACCAGCGTGCGCAGTTCCTGCAGGTCGGACATGGCGGGCATCTTCGATGGATTGCCGCGATGCTAAGCCATCCGCGCACGGAAATATCCCCGGCGGCAGGATCGTGCAAGAGCTTGCCAGCTTCGTTCTACCGCTTGGTGGCTGCGCGATTCCAACATGCACGCCTCATTCTTTTCGGGAGCGCGAACATGAAACGCATGGAACTTGGTGGCCAAGGCCTGGTCGTCAGCGCCCAAGGACTGGGCTGCATGGGCATGAGCGCGACCTACGGGCCCAGCGACGAGCGCGAAAACCTTGCCACGCTGGCGCGGGCGCTGGAGCTGGGCGTGACGTTCTTCGATACGGCGGAGGTCTACGGGCCGCGCACGAACGAGGAACTGCTGGGCAAGGCTTTCGCGGGAAAGCGCGACAAGGTCGTCCTCGCCACCAAGGTCGGGTTCGGGTACGACGCCGACGGCAAGCTGGCGATGATCGATGGCAAGCCGGTGGTCACCGGCGATCCGGCGCACGTGCGCGCGGCGGTGGAAGGCTCGCTGCGACGCCTGCGCACGGACTGCATCGATCTGCTGTACCTGCATCGCATCGACCCGGCCACGCCGATCGAGGACACCGTCGGCGTGCTGTCCGAGCTGGTGCGGCAGGGCAAGCTGCGCGGCATCGGCGTGTCCGAGGCGTCGGCGGCGACGATCCGCAGTGCGCACGCGGCGCATCCGCTGACGGCGGTGCAGGGCGAATGCTCGTTGTTCGAGCGCGGCGTCGAGCACGACGGCGTGCTCGCCACGGTGCGCGAACTCGGCATCGGCTTCGTTTCATATTCGCCGCTGGGGCGCGGTTTCCTGTCCGGCGGACTGAGGGACTTCGACCAACTCGCGCCGACCGATTTCCGCCGCTTCGATCCGCGCTTTCAGGGCGAGAACCTCCGGGCCAATCTGCGCTTGGTCGAACGCGTCAGCGAAATCGCGGAAGCCAAGGGGGTCACGCCTTCGCAACTGGCGATCGCGTGGGCGATGCACGTCGGCACGGTGCCGATTCCCGGCACGCGACGGGTGAAGTATCTCGAGGAAAACATCGCGGCTGCCGACGTCGTCCTGAGCGATGACGAACTGCGCATGCTCGACGCGGCCGCGCCGTTCGGTGCGGCGACGGGCGAGCGTTATTCGGCGGCCATGATGGAAACCCTGGGGCATTGAGGCGCGCCGCCATGACGGCCGACATCAGGCGCCGCGGCTTGCTTGCGACCGCTGTCGCGGCGGTCGCATGGATGTTTTCCGCAAGATTGTTTGCCGACGAATATTCACCCCGCAATTCGAGGACGGACATGACGCCACTTTCGCAGGATTCGCTCTACACGACGTCACTGTCGGCGACGACATTGGCCGGAGAGGCCGCGGATCGCATCGCCATCCGCGAGTTGATCGACGCTTGGGCGCATTGCGCCGACCGCAGATTGGCGGAGCGGCAGGCGGGGTTGTTCACCGAAGATGGCGGCTACGATGTCTACACCGCCGATCCGGCGACGAGCGCGCCCATCGATGGCCGGCGCGGCCGGGCCGAAATCGTGAAGGCGCTGGCGGTGCTCGACAAGTACACGCACACCACGCATTTCAACGGCCAAAGCGCAGTGGTGATCCAGGGCGATCGCGCGGTCGGTGAATCGTATTGCCTTGCGCACCAGATTTTCGAGGAGAACGGCGAGCGCAAGCTGCAGCTGTTGTCGATCCGCTATCACGATGATTTCGCACGGGTCGGCGACCGGTGGTTTTTCGTCCATCGCAAGCTCATCATCGACTGGAGCGATACCCGCACTACTTGACCAAAGTGCGGCCGGATGAGCATCGCTTGATGGACATGCGGTGCTCGTCCTTCGTCGTCATCCGCGAGACCGTGGTGATCCAGCACGACGCGAGCCTGCCAATCAGCGACGGGCAGCGAGGCTCAGGTTTTCGCCGGTTGATAGAACATCAACGCGGCCGCGCCGACGATCAGCGCGAACGCGGCGTAGTGGTTCCATTTCAGCGGCTGGTCGAGGAACCACGCGGAGAAGCCGGCGAACACGGTCAGGCTGACGATTTCCTGGATCGTCTTCAGTTGCACCACCGAATACGTGTCGCTGCCGATGCGGTTGGCCGGCACTTGCAGCAGGTACTCGAAGAAGGCGATGCCCCAGCTGGCGAGGATGGTCAGGAACAAGGGCGCGGACTTGTGCTTCAAATGCCCGTACCAGGCGAACGTCATGAAAACATTCGAGCCGAACAGCAGCAGGACGGGAAGGGCGCGGGCGATGAACGGCGACATGGGCGAGAATCCGCATGATGGAAACGTGCGAATCATAGCGATTCGGCGTCATCGGACGGAGTTACACTCGGCGCCGGCTTTCGGGCAAACGCTGTTCAACCCAGTCCAACGCGGAGAAGTGTCATGCGCAAGTGGTTCGTGTTGTTGTTCGCGGCACTGGCCGCGACATTCTCGTTGCCGGCTCTCGCGGCGATGCAGGCCAAGCCGGTGGAATGGAGGATCGACAAGCAGGTGTTCAGCGGCTACGTCGTCTACGACGATGCGACGAGCGCGAAGCGCCCCGGCCTGCTGATGGTGCCGGACTGGTACGGCGTCACCAATGCGACGGTGGACAAGGCCAAGCAGCAGGCCGGCAGCGATTACGTGGTGCTGGTCGTCGACATGTACGGCAAGGGCATCCGCCCGCAGAACGGCGACGAAGCGCTGGCGCAGGTGCAGAAGCTGTACCCGAATCCCGACGTCATGCGTGTGCGCATGCTCAAGGCGCTGGGCGTGCTGAAGGCGCAGGCGAACGTCGATGCGGACAAGCTCGGCGCATTCGGTTACTGCTTCGGCGGCAGTTCGGTGCTGGAGCTGGCGCGCAGCGGCGTGCAACTGGCGGGCATCGTCACCTTCCATGGCGGGCTGACGACCGCCAGGCCGGCGGAAAAGGATGCGATCAAGACGCCGCTGCTGGTGCTCAACGGCGCCGCCGACCCTAACATCAGCCATGCCGACATCGCCAAGTTCTGGGACGAGATGGACAATGCCGGTGCCGACTGGCAGTTCGTCAACTTCAGCGGCGCGGTGCATTGTTTTGCGCTGGAAACCGCGAATTCGCCGCCGGGCTGCGTCTACAACGAGCGCGCCGCGCGGCGTGCGTACATGATGATGCACGCGTTCTTCAAGGGACGCTTCGCCGCGGAGTGACTCCACTCGTCATTCCGGCTTTTGCCGGAATGACGGCCCTTCAGTTCTTGCGCGACACCGCGTAGCGCGCCAGGCCGCGCAGCGCTGCGAGCGCTTCGTTTTCGGCCAGGCCGTCGAGGGCATCCTCGGCGGCCTGCGCATATTCGCTGGCGCGGCGTCCGCTGTATTCGATGCTGCCGGCGGCGCGAATCGCGGCCAGCACTTCCGGCATCGCGTCGGCGTCGCCGTTCTCGACGATGCCGCGCAGGCGCACCCGCACGCTTGCGTCCGAATGCGCCATCGCGTGGATCAGCGGCAGGGTGGCCTTGCCTTCGGCGAGGTCGTCGCCGAGATTCTTGCCAAGGTCGGTGGCGTCGGCGGTGTAGTCGAGCACATCGTCGGCGATCTGGAACGCGTAGCCCAGATGCATGCCGAAATCGAACAGCCGGTGCTGTGTCGCCGCATCCGCGCCGGCGGCCAGCGCGCCGAGTTGGGTCGCCGCGGCGAACAGGATCGCGGTCTTGCGCTCGATCACGCGCAGGTATGCGGCTTCGTCGGTGTCCGGGTTGCGCACGTGCAGCAGTTGCAGCACTTCGCCCTCGGCGATGCGGTTGGTGGTGTCGGCGAGGATCTGCATCACCTGCATCGAATCCAGTTCGACCATCAACTGGAAGCTGCGCGAATACAGGAAGTCGCCGACCAGCACGCTGGCCGCGTTGCCCCAGATGGCATTCGCGGTGCTGCGGCCGCGGCGCAGGTCGGATTCGTCGACCACGTCGTCGTGCAGCAGGGTCGAGGTGTGGATGAATTCGATGATCGCGGCGAGCTGGTGGTGTTCGGGCTTCGCGTCCCTGCCGCAGGCGCGGCCGGCGAGGGCGACCAGCATCGGCCGCAGGCGCTTGCCGCCGGCGGAGACGATGTGCTCCGCGATCTGGTTGATCAGCACCACGTCCGAGGCCAGGCGGGTGCGGATCAGCGCGTCGATCGCGGCCATGTCCGGCGCGGCAAGGGCCTGGATTTGCGGCAGGGACAGCACGGGCCGGAGGGATTCGACGGCGGACATGGCGGAGAAAGTGGGAAAGTCGGTGAATTGTAAAGGACACCGCGGCTTTTCCCTACATTGGCCACGGGCGGGCGCCGACGGCGGCGGCCGGCAGGCCGTTCGCTATACTTGCCCGGAAGGCCGCATTGGCGGCGACGAATCGGATGAAACAAAAGCAATGGCACGCGGCATCAACAAAGTCATCCTGGTCGGCAACCTCGGCAATGACCCGGAAACCCGCTACACCCAGGGCGGCATGGCCATCACCCGCATTTCGCTGGCGACCACCAGCGTGCGCAAGGACAAGGACGGCAACAACCAGGAGCGCACCGAATGGCACCGCGTGGTGTTCTTCGGCAAGCTCGGCGAGATCGCCGGCGAATACCTGCGCAAGGGCTCCTCGGTGTACGTCGAGGGCAGCCTGCGCTACGACAAGTACACCGGCAACGACGGCGTCGAGAAGTATTCGACCGACATCATCGCCGACGAGATGCAGATGCTCGGCGGCCGCGGCGAGGGTGGTGGTGGCGGCAATTTCGAGCGCAGCGAGCGTTCTTCCGCGCCGCGCGCGCCGCGCAGCGAAGGCGGTGGTGGTGCTGGTGCGCGTGGTGGTTCCAGCCGTCCGGCGCCAGCGCCGGCGCAAAGCACGCCGCAAAGCGGCGGTTTCGACGACAGCTTCGACGACGACATTCCGTTCTAGGAAGCGCCTGATCGATCAGTGAAACGCTCGGGGAACGGCTGGGGGTGATCCGCAGTCAGCGCGAGATCGCGTTCTCCGCGGATCGGAACTGATTGGCGTGCGCCCGGGCATGCTGCTGCATTGTTTCCATGCTGAGTTGCAAGCCGACATGCGAGAGCTCGGTCGCAATCGCATCGGCCGAACCCTGTGCGGTGTCCAGGATACGGGCGAACATCGCTTCCTCGTGCGCTTGAACGGCCTGGCGCCAGGCCGGGGTTTCGATCAGATGCCGTCCCAGTTCTGCGGCATCTAGCAGCGCTGCATTCACGCCTTCGCCTCCAAACGGGGACATCACGTGGGCGGCATCGCCGATCAAGGTGACGCCCGTGCGGTTGAGCCAGTGATGGCCTACGGGCAAGGCGTAAATCGGACGGGGAACGATCTGGTCGTTGCAGGCATGGATCAGATTGACGAGTGCAGGCGCCCAGCCCTCGAATTCTCCAGCAAGGCGCGCCCGCGCCGCTGAGGGCAAGGAGAATTCGAATGTTTTCTCCGCCCATTCGACCGGAACACGGAAGATGGCATAGCCGCGCAAGTGGGCATTGCCGTTGCGTTGCACGATCAGGGCACGGCCATCCCCCTCTGCCTGGAGCATTCCACGCCCTACGAGCGTGGAGAGCGCGGGATGGCGCACATCCACGTCGTCAATTCCGAATTCGATGAAGGTGATGCCGGTGTATTGCGGCACATAACGCGAGACCAGAGGACGCACCTTCGACCACGTGCCATCAGCCCCGACGACGAGATCGAAAGGACCCGCCGTGCGTTGCTCGAACACGAGTTCGTGCGTGCCATCGGCATTGGCGCGTATCTCCTGCAAGGCGTGGTCCCATCGAATCGTGTTGGCCGGCAAGGAGGCGAGCAGGAGGTTGCGCAGCGCGGTTCGATCCACTTCAGGCCGGTCGCGATTGGCCGTGTCGTCATCGGCGAACACCAGTCGGCCGGTCTTGTCGTAGAGCCGGTTGCCTTGATCCTCGTAACGGGCGATCTGCCGGAATTCGATTTCCAGTCCGGCATGGCGAAGCGCAAGCTGGCCGGAGTCGGGATGAATGTCCAGGGTGCCGCCTTGTGGCCGGAAATGTGCATGCGGTTCGCGTTCAAACACGGTCACGGGAATTCCGCCGAGGTGAAGAGTCCGGGCCAGCGCCAGCCCGCCGGGGCCGGCGCCGATGATGGCGATATGCGGATGAGAGGCCATGGACAAACTCCTTCAGTCAACTAACATAGGTACCTATCAATAATAACATAGGAGCCTATGTAAAATGCCGACGACAATGGACTGGAATTTGTTCGACGACCCTGCACCGTTGGTCAACATGGCCTCGCGGTCGCTCATGCGGCTCGGAGACCGTCGGGTGAGACCGCTGGGGCTCGGCATCAGCCAGATGCCGGTGCTCTATCTCCTGCGGGAGGGTGGCGCGATGTCGCAGAAGGAATTGGCACGGCATGCGAAGGTGGAGCAGCCCTCGATGGCGCAGACGCTCGCGCGAATGGAGCGCGACGGACTGATCAAGCGTTCACCGGACCCGGAAGATGGCCGTCGCAGTCTCATCTCGTTGACCAAAAAGGCCTTGTCGAGGCTGGCGCTGGTGCGCGAAGCCCTGCAAGCCGACAACGGGAAAGAGCTTGAGGGTTTCAGCGACGTGGAAATTTCGACCTTGGTTGACCTGCTGCGCCGCCTGAATGGAAATCTCGATCGGTTGTTGCTTGAAGAATCGCGCTAATCGTCGCGCTTGCGCTGCATCTGGAGCTCCACTTTCCGACGGTCATCGAATGGCTGCACACCGTGCCCATTTCACGGCTCGATGACAGAACGGCCATCGAGCTTGTTCGTCGTGGCCAAGGCGAAAAGGTTGTCGCGCTGTTGAGCAGTGCACTGAGAAGTGGAAAAGGGTTGCCAGGACTGACTGAAGCGCCCGAACCGTCATGCCGCCTGATCGGGAAGCTTGATGCCGGGCACGGCAGCGGACCCCATGCCGGCATTGCGATCGGCCAGATAGCGCGCCGGCGGCTTGCCCACCGCCTTGCGGAACATCGTGACGAAGCCGCTGGCATCCTCGTAGCCCAACTCCAGGGCAACGGTCTGCACGCTTTCGCCCTTGGTCAGTCGTTGCAGGGCGAGGATGACGTGCAGTTGCCGGCGCCAGCGTCCGAAGCTCATCCCGATTTCCTGCAACAGCAACCGGCTCATGTTCCGTTCGCTCATGCCGATGCGGGCAGCCCAATCGCCCTTCGAGATCCTTTCGGTGGGATTGGCCAACAACATTTCCGCCAGCCGGCGCAGGCGTGGATCGCGCGGCATCGGCAGGTGCAGGTCTTCTATGGGCGCAGCTATCAATTCGTCGAGCAAGGCGGCAATCAGCCGTTCCTCGCGGCCGCCGAATGCGTACAGCTCCGGGAACCCGACCGCCTTCAACAGCAACTCCCGCAACAGCGGCGATACCGAAATGGTGCAGCAGGTTTCGGGAAGCCCGGGCACCGCATCGGCGTCCACGAACAGGCAGTAGCACTCCGCAGTTCCCGAGCCTCGCGCCGAATGTGGCAGGTCAGCCGGTATCCATACCGCGCATTGCGGCGGGACGATCCAGACCCCGTCGTCTATCTCGCAATTGACGATGCCGCGAACGGCGTAGAGCAATTGAGCCCTGCGATGCTGGTGCTTCGAGGATTCCCAGTCCTTGGTGGCCACGTGGGTGGCGTGCAGGGCGACGACCGGACGAGGGAAGTGGTCCACCTCGTGCGCGGCGTTGAACTTGTCCGTGACGATGCTTGCCATGGCGTGGTTTCTCTCGGGAAGATGGGATTTGGCCGAATTGAAAAATAACATGTCCTGATTTTTCAATGACGCCTATATCGCCCGCCGGTATCGTGGCGTCGTCCAAGCCAGCCTTCGCCCGCCAGGACGCCCTTGCTGCCTGTAGCGATGAAACGTTTCATGGCCGGTTGGAAGTGGCCGTCATTTCCCCGGTTTTCCGAAGGAGCCTTGGCATGCGCATCGATGCCACTCGATTTCCCGTGGTCTGGATACGACTGAAAACCCCGAATCCGGATGCGGAAGCTTCGCCATTCGCCGAATTCGAGGAATTGCTTGCACGCGAAGAGGCGTTCGTTCTGCTCAACGACGAGGGGCTTGATCGTTCCGGGCACGAACATTCGCCGGAAGACATGAAGCAAGCTTCGCTGTGGATGAAGCGGCACAAGCACGCGTTGCGGAGTTGCGTCCTGGCCGCGATCTACATCGAGCCCAGTGCGGCTTTGCGACTGGCAACCCGGGCGTTTGCGGTGGTGTACGAAAAGTTCTGGGGCTATCCCATGCACATGGTGGCCACGCGGGACGAGGCATTGGCGCTGGCGCGACAACTGCTGCGCAAAAGGCTGGCAGAGCGTTTGATGGATTTCGTGTGATTGGCGGCGGCATGGCAGCGCCTACCACTTTCGCCCAACGTGTCGAGATCCGAGCGGCTGACGGCAGGGACGACAATGACTTCGATCGCATCGTCGCGCTGGCGCTGCACCTGGAACCGCACGTTCCGTCGGTCGTGGAATGGCTGCACACGGTGCCCATTCCGCGGCTCGGTGATCGAACCGCGATTGAGCTTGTCCTTCTCGGACAAGGCGAAAAGGTCATCGAACTGCTGCGTGATGCATTGACCGCGGAATAGCCGACTTCCCTGCGGCATGCGTTTTCCACAGCGAACCGACCGCGAATACTCTCGATATGGCTGTTGCAACATTGATGGCCATCGGCCATCGGATGCAAAAGGCGCCTGGCGCAAATCACGTGCCTTTTTCCTGCCTGCGCTTGTAGAGTACCGGCCATGCGGTGGGCGTGAGGTGCAGGCGATGCGGCGAATGGGAAAGCGCGTATGGGTGGGGTGGACGCTGATGCTGTCCAGTCTGGCGGGGTTGCTGTTGAGCTTCCACGTGTACGGATTGGCAGCGCAGGCGGACATCATCGTCGTGATCGTCACGGTGCTGCTGCTGTTCGCTGGGGTGATGCTGGGGCGCATGGGCCTGTGGATGATGCTGGCGTGTTGCCTGCCGATGTTCGTGCACGGCACGTGGGTCGATGCGCGCAGCGGCGGCGTCGATTGGGGCGAAGCCTCGTCGGATGCGTTGCCGACGATGCTGGGCACGCTGATCGTCGCGTTGATCCTCGATCGCCTGATTGGCCGGGTCAGGAAGGCACAGCACCTGACCCGCGATCTGGCGCTGGTCTGCGTGCGCCTGGAACAGGAAATCCGTGAGCGCGAACTGGCCTATCAGCAGCTGGTGCATTCGCAGCGGGTGGAGGCGCTGGGCCGCCTGGCCAGCAACGTGGCGCACGATTTCAACAACGTGCTCGGCATCATCCGCGGCTACGTGTACCGTGCCGGCACGGTGGCCGGCGACGACGTGGGCGAACTGCTGAATCGCATAGACGCAGCCACGCGGCGCGGCCAGCAACTTACTTCCAAGTTGCTCACGCTCGCGCGCAGCAACGAGTACCTGATCGAGGTGTTCGACATCAACGAAGCCATGCGCGCGTTGTGGCCATTGGTGAAGCCGATGTTCGCGCCGGACGTGGCCTTGCTGTTCGAGCCGGGGGTGCAGGCGGCCATGGTGCAACTGGATCGTGCCGGATTCGAGGCGGTGTTGTTGAACCTGGCCAAGAACGCCAGCGATTCGCTGCATGGGCGGCCCGGCGGCGTGTTCCGGTTGTATTCGACGGTAAGCATCGAGGCGGTGGAAATCGTCGCCGAGGACAACGGCCACGGCATGGCGCCAGATGTCGCGGCGCGCGCGTTCGAGCCGTTCTTCAGCACCAAGCCGCAAGGGCAAGGCTCGGGCATCGGCCTGGCCGCGGCCGACCGCGTCATCACCGAAGCCGGCGGCAATATCCGGTTGAATACCGTGGCCGGCGACGGCGCGTGCTTTACCTTGACCTTGCCGCTGGCATCGTCCGCGCACACGGGTCCGTCGCTGGCGCCGTGAACTTTCAGCGCTTGCGTTCTTCGTTGTTTTGGGTGGACATCGTGGCGCGCACTTCTTCGAGGATGCGCCGATAGCGTTCCTCCTGCGGCGAATCACCCGTGGCCCACAGCAGCACGACCAGACTGCCGAAGCTGACCAGCAGCCACAGCAGCTTCCAGCGATACCACGGCGTCGGCCGCTCCAGTTCGATCGCGGCCGACGTCGACCACGCACTGTCCGGCAATCGCGCCTGCACCTCGAAGCGGAACTTGCCCCACGGCAGGTTCGGCAGCAGCAGGTTGCGGTGTTCGCCGGCATCCACCCATTCGCCCGCGCCGGGCGTGATCCGGTAACGGAAACGCAGGCGTTCCGGATACGCGAGGCTGGTTGCGTCGTAGTTGATTTCCAAATTGTGCGCGTCCACGCCGAGCTTGCCCGGTGCGGCGATGTCGAGGGTTTTCCCGGCCAAGCCGAGCTGGTCGATGTGCGCGGGCGGAGGTGGCAGGTCGGCATCGCCGAAGCGCGCCGGATCGACCACGGCGAAGCCGGAAATCAGCGCGAACCACAAGCGCCCGCGGCTGTCGCGCAGGCACGAGGACGCCGTGCCGCCGTTCATTTCCGCCGGCACCAGGCCATCGCTGGCGGCGAGCACGCGCAGTTCCGGTACGCGCGCCGGGTCGTTCGCGCGTCGGAGCAGGGCGATGCCGTTGTTGCTGCCCAGCCACAGGCGCCCTTGGGTGTCTTCGAGCACGCAGGAAATCGCATCGTCGAACAGGCCGTTGTGCTTGTCCCAGCGCTGCACTTGGCCGTTGTGCACGTACAGCAGGCCGTTGCCGTAACTGCCGATCCACAGGCTGCCGTCGGCGGTTTCGTGCAGCCAGCGCAGCGAACGCAAGTCCGGGTTGTCCCTGCCGCTCAATTGTTCGACCAGTTTGCCGTGATCGATGCGATACGCGCCGAGGTTGCCGACGAACCACACGCCGCCGCGCCGCGATGGGGTCATCTGCGCAATCTGCATGTTGTCCAGTTCCGGCAGCGCGTGCGCGCCGGTCATCCTGCCGCGTGCATCCACGTCCAGTCGCCAATTGCGACGGGAGGAATTGAACCAGTACTGGCCATTGTCGGGGTCTTGCCAGATGTTCACTGCTTGGCCGTATTGCGGCCAGGCGCCGACCTTCACCACCTTGCCGTCCTGCAGCCATCCGAGCGTGTCCGATGGGGTGCTTATCCACAGCCGCGATTGCTTGTCCAGCAACAGGCTTTGCACGCAGTTGCCGCCCAGCGCATGCAAATCGACCTGCTGGATGTCGCCTTGCCGGGTCCAATGGAACAGGCCGCAATTCATGCCGAACCACATGCCGCCCGTGCCGTCTTCGGTCAGGGCGCGGGCTGGCAGGTTCATGCCGGCGCTGGCCATCAAGCCGACTTGTGCGGCACGCATCCGCCACAGCCCCTGGGTGTCGCTGCCGATCCACGTATTGCCCTCGTTGTCGGCGTACATCACCCGCGCATACAGGACGGTGGGCGTGTGCGGCAGCAGCGGCGTCATCGTGCCATCGATCTGCAATCGCCAGGTTCCCTGACCGTTTTCCATCGACAGATAGACATCGTCCGTGTTGGAACGAGGGAAGTCCATGAGTTGCGGGATGTGCGTGCGCGGTTGCAGCCAACTGCCGTCGCGGGTGTCGTAGCGATACAGCCGGTCGGTATCGCTGATCAGCCACAGAAAATGCCCCGACGAGGCCATCGCGCGGATGCCGGCGGCACTGTTGGCGGGCAATGGAATGGAGGTGACGTCATCGGCACCGATGCGCACGAGACCCTGGCGCCCGGATGCATAGAGATCGCCGTCCGCCATCGGTGCAATGCGGGTGAAGGCGTTGAGTTGGGTGGAGCGTTGCCGGTACTTGAGCGTTTCCAGATCGAATTCGAAGATGCCTGTCGGGCCTTCCAGCCACAGCGTCCTGCCGTCCGCCGAAGGGCGCAGGCTCTGGATGTGACAGCTGCGGCGGCAGAATGCGAGTGGCTGGAAATGACCGTTCGCGTACACCACGATGCCGCCATCCTGGGTCGCGATCCACAATCGCCCGCGAGGGTCCTGGTACAGATCGGTGATGCGGTTGCTGGTCAGCCCGCCGGGCGTGGCTTGGTAGGCGGTGAAGTTCAGGCCATCGAAGCGCACCAGCCCGCCGAAAGTGGCGATCCACAGATAGCCGTCGCGGGTCTGCCGGATGGCGTTGACGCTGGCTTGCGGCAGGCCCTGTTCCGGGCCGTAGTTGCGCAGCGAGGGAATGTATTGCGGCTCGATCTTTGCCGCGATTTCCTTCGCGCCGGCGGTTGCGACGTGCAGGCTGCACAACGCGCACAGCGCAAGCGGCAGCCAATGCCGCCGCATCAGGCCGGCAACGGCTCGAGGATGTAGCCGGCGCGGCGCGTCGTCCACAGTGGCAGGCGTTCGCTGCTGCCTTCCTGTGCCTTCTTGTGCAGTTGGTTCAACGTGGTCTTCGACAAGCAACAGACGGGGCGTGCTGGGTGGTGCGCTCATGGACTGCGAATGCAAGGGTATGGTGCCAAGCCGTCGGTCATGGTGGCAGAGTTGCCGGGGCCGTGCTGTGGTGCGGTGCAACGTGGCCGGATTTCAGGCGTGTTGTTCGAGCACGGTCTTTGCCGCTTGGCATGCGTTGTCGAGTTGTTCGCGCATCAGTTGTGGGCCGGCAGGATCGCCGCGCTGCATGGCTTCCTTGATCCGCACGGCCTGGTCGTGGGACGCCTGCATGCGGCCGGGCAGCGACATCGCGATCCTGCGCAGACGACGCACCGGCCCCAGCAGGCCGGTGTGCGTCTGGTACAGGGCCGAATTGTCGGCCAGTGACATGACCGCGGCATAGAAACCATCCAGCGCTTCGGTGTAACCCTCCGGATCGCCGGCGGCCACGCGCCCGTGCATGGTGTCCACCAGCGCATCCAGTTGTGCGTGGCCGATGGCCGTCATGCGCTTGGTGGCCAGCTCGACCGCCAGCGATTCCAGCGCGGCGCGCACTTCATAGATCTCCTCGACATCGCGCAGGCTGACTTCGCGGACGAACACGCCGACGCGCGGCACCACCGTCACCAAGCCTTCCCGTTCCAGTTGTGCGAACGCTTCGCGCAGTGGCGTGCGACTGACTTTCAAGCGCTGCGACAGCCCGATTTCGGTCAGCCGATGGCCGGGCGGGAGCAGGTTGCCGACGATCGCTTCGCGCAATGCGGGCACCACCACCTGATCGCACAGGGCATCGGTGGCGCGGGAGGTTTGCGGAGTGGCGTGGAGGCGTTCGGCGATGGCGGTCAGTGGATCGGTCATGGGGTGCTTTGTCTAAAGTCGAATGGGGTTCCCTGAATTGTTGAATACACTGTATACAACAAATTCAACGTATACATCCATGAAGCATATCTTGACGAATGACGGCGTGCAGATCGAGCGCGAGGATCGGGTTCTGAGCTTCACCCTGACCCGACCCGAGACCGGCAACGAGATCGACGGCGCCATGTTCGACGCGATGCTGGCGGCGCTGCACTGCCCAGACGCGGAGGCGGCGAGCGTGCTGCGCTTGCGTGCCGAGGGTTCCGTGTTCTGCCTCGGGCGCGAGCGCAAGGGCCGGGACGAGCCATCGATTCGCGCCGAGGTCGGTCGGTTGCTGGCGTTGAAGCGGGCCATCCGTTGCAGCCCGCTGGTTTCGGTGGCCGAGGTGCAGGGCAATGCCGCCGGGTTTGGCTTCGGCATCGCGGTATTGTGCGATTTCACCTTGGTCGCGGCGTCGGCGACGCTGTCGTTCCCCGAAATGCGCAAGGGCCTGCCGCCGGCGGCGATCATGGCCTATCTGGGCGACTACGGACTGCCGAAACAGATATTGCCGCTGCTGCTGCTGGCGCAGGACTTCACGCCGGTACAGGCACTGGCGGCCGGGCTGGCGAGTGCCGTCCACGAGCCCGGCGAACTGGCTGCCCGCGCCGACGCGCTTGTGGCCATGCTCTTGGCCCAGGACCCGATCAGTTTGCGTCAGTGCAAATCGTTCTTCCGCAGCGCGCAGGAGTCCACGGTGGACGCCAATTTCCAGCGCGCCTGCGATTTCCTCACGCACGAAGCCCTGCGCCTGCAAGCCCGTCAGGGCTGAGTGGACAGGGCGGCGCACCCACATTCCCCGGGAGGGAAATCACCATGACTGTCCATGCAGGCCCGCGGCTGGATCGCTTGCCGATGTCGAGGTTCCACCGCCGCATCATGTGGCTGATCGGCATCGGCATGTTCTTCGACGGTTTCGACATCTACGTGGCCTCGACCGTGTTGGGCGCCACGCTGAAAAGCGGCTTTTCCACGCTGGGCCAGAACGCCCTGTTCGTGTCGATGACCTTTCTGGGCATGACCCTCGGCGCGCTGGTCACCGGGTTTCTCGGGGATCGCTACGGTCGCCGCTTCACGTATCAGGCGAACCTGTTGATCTTCGGCGGCGCCTCGCTGGCAGCCGCGTTCGCGCCGGGCATGGCGTTCCTGATCGCGTGCCGTTTCCTGATGGGCGTCGGCCTCGGCGCGGAGAACGTCGTCGGTTATTCGACCTTGACCGAGTTCGTCCCGCCGCAGGTGCGCGGGCGCCAGCAGGGTTTGATGGCGGTGTTCGTGGTCACCGGTTTGCCGGTCAGCGCCCTGATGGGCTTGTTGCTGGTGCCGCTGGTCGGCTGGCGGGTGATGTTCGTGATCGGCGGCCTGGGCGCGCTGGCGGTGTGGTACGCGCGCAAGTCGTTGCCGGAATCGCCGCGCTGGTTGGAGTCGGTCGGGCGCGATGCCGAAGCCGAAGCGTTGTTGCGCGGGATCGAGGCGCAAGTGGTTGCGGAAAAAGGTCCGCTGCCGGCGCCGTCCACGCTGGTCGTGGTGGCCCCGTCGCGTGCGCTGGCTTCGTTGTTCACGTCGGAAGTGTTACCGCGGTTGCTGGTCGGTTGCCTGGTGCTGATCGTGATCAACACGTTGCTGTACGGCTTCGTCACCTGGTTGCCGACGTTCTTCGTCAGCCAGGGTATGGGCATCGCCAAGTCGTTCGGGTTCGCGTTCGTGATGTCGCTGGGCGCGCCGGTGGGTTCGGCGATCGGCGCATTGACCGCCGACCATTGGGGTCGCAAGAAGGTCATCATCGGCGCGTCGCTGATGGCGGTGGCGTTCGGCGCGGTCTATCCGTTCGTGCACCAGCCGCTGTTGCTGATGGCCGCGGGTTTGCTGCTGGTGATCCCGGTCTACGTGCTGGTCGCGCTGTTGTTCGGCATCTACGTGCCGGAGTTGTTCCCGACCGAAATCCGGCTGCGCGCCGCCGGCATCTGCAACACCTTTGGCCGCGGCGCGACCATCGTCAGTCCGTTTGTCGTGGTTGCGCTGTTTGGCCGTTACGGCATCGTCGGCGTGCTGGCGTTGATGATCGGCCTGTTGCTGTTGCAGATAGTTGCGGTCGCGATATGGGGCATCGAACCGAAGGGCCGCAGTCTGGAAGTCGTGGCCGGTGCGGACGCGCCTTCTCCTTCCCCTCCTGCGACGGTGCATGACGCCGGCGCGCACCACTGAAAGCCAAAGAGCCAGCCATGAAACCGGAAATCCCTGAAATCCACGACATTCCCCTGATCATCGACGGTCGCCCGAGCGCCGCCGAAGGTGGTGCGACCCTGGACATCGTCAACCCCGCCAGTGGCCGTGCGATCGGCACCCTGGCGGCGGCTTCGGCGGCCGACGTCGATCGTGCGGTGCAGGCGGCGCAGCGTGCCTTCGACAACGGAGCGTGGCGCGACATGCCGGTGCACCAGCGCGCGTGCATCCTCAACAAGTTCGCGGATCTGTTCGAGGCCGACATCGAACAGTTCTATCGGCTGGAAACCCTCAACAACGGCCGCCCGGTCAACGAAACGCGTGCGCAAATCTCGCGCTTGCCGCAGTTCTATCGTTATTTCGCCGCGCTGGCGCTGACCCGCCGCAGCGACGTGATTCCGGTCGAAGGCCCGTATCTGGTCTACACACAGCGCGTGCCGTTGGGCGTGTGCGCGTTGATGACCTCGTTCAACCATCCGCTGATGATCTTGTCAAAGAGCCTGGCGCCGGCATTGGCCAGCGGCAACAGCGTGGTGATCAAGCCGTCGGAACAGACGCCGATCACCACGCTGCGCCTGGTGGAATTGCTGCACGCGGCCGGCGTGCCGGAAGGCGTGGTCAACCTGGTCAACGGCGAAGGCCGCATCGCCGGAGCGGCGCTGGCGCAACACCCGAACGTGGACAAGATCGTGTTCACCGGCGGCACCGACGTCGGCCGCAGCATCGGCGAGGCGGCCGCGCGCAGTTTTGCCCTGACCACGCTGGAATTGGGAGGCAAGGGCGCGGTGCTCGTGTTCGACGACATGGACATCGAGCGCGCGGTCAACGGCGCCGCGTTCGCCGCGTTCATCGGCGCCGGGCAGACCTGCGTGTGCGGTGCGCGCATCCTGGTGCAGAAGTCGATTTACCCGCAATTCCTCGAGCGCTTCCGCGCCAAGATCGAAGGCATCCGCGTCGGCGACCCGACCGATCCGCGCACGCAACTGGGGCCGGTGATTTCGGCGCGCTCGCGCGACCGCATCCTCGGCATGCTCGACCGCGCGCAACAGGCGGGCGCCAAGTTGCTGGCCGGCGGTAAGGCCGTGCCAGGCGAAGGATTCTTCCTGCAACCGACGGCGCTGTACGACGTCGATCCGCAATCGGAAATCGGCCAGCAGGAAGTGTTCGGCCCGGTCACGGTGGTGATGCCGTTCGAGGACGAAGCCGATGCCCTGCGCATCGCCAACGGCACCGAGTTCGGCCTGGCCGCCTCGGTGTGGACCAACGACGTGGCCCGCGCGCATCGCGTGGCCGGCAAGCTGATCTTCGGCATGGTCTGGGTCAACGACCACCATCGCCTCGATCCGGCGTCGCCGTGGGGCGGTTTCAAGAACAGCGGTGTCGGCCGCGAGACTGGAGTCGAGTCCTTCGACCAGTTCACCGAGCCGCGCGCGGTCACCGTCAACGTCACCGGCAGCACCGTCTACTGGTACGGCGACGACGGCCAGCCCAAGCGGCTCAACTGACCGCATCCGGGACGGCGCGGATCGACGTGCAGGGTGATTCGCCGGATTTGTCAGGCGGAAACATCGGTAATGGCACCTAGCGCTTCAGTTCGGTGACCGTGATGTGCATCGATTGCAGTCGCACATTTTCGGGGCGTGTCAGTGGCGATACCGTGGCTGCGCCATCGCAGTAATACAGATTCCGGCGCATAGGTGAAATCGCTCGGGCAGGTTTGTTTGCATAGGTCGCTGGCCAGCGTTTCCGCGGTCGACGTCTCGGCGTGGGGGGCTTTGATCGAAATTTGTTTGGTGAATCCGGGTGGCTGTCGAGTTTCGCGGATTGAAAATCCGGCGGGTTCATGGCATATCTTCGCCAGACAAAAGGAGGCGGGCCCTGCATTGCGCATGGCCACGCCGCAATTGCACGAGGGGAAAAACATGAAGCGAGCGGTATCCATCCTGTTGGCCGCGATTGGCGTGGTCGTTTGCGCACAAGCCGTTGCCGGGGTCGACGTCGACCCGATGCTCAAGCACAACCAGTTCAACGACATCCAGATTTCGCCGGACGGCCAATACCTGGCCGCGACGATGCCGCAGGATGACCGCACCGGCCTGATCGTGATGCGCCGCTCCGACGAAGCCATCACCACGTCGTTCACGCTGGGCAAGAACGAATACATCAGCAAGGTTTCGTGGGTCAACGACAAGCGCTTGCTGATCCGTGTCGCGGAAAAAATCGGCATGCTCGAACAGCCGCAGGACACCGGTCAGTTGTACGGCTTGGACTTCAACGAGAAGAACCCGGATTTGCTGACCGGCTGGGATACCGTCGGCGCGCATCTGGGCACGATGATCGCGGACAACAACATGAAGGAGCGCGTGGCCGCGTTGACCGTGAACGCGATCCCCGGCGACGAACGCCACGTGATCATCACCGCGTACCCCTACGGCAACAGCGAGCGCTTCAACACCGCGGAATTGCTCGACGTGTACACCGGCCGCCGCACCACGTTGGCACATTCGCCGATCAAGTCTGCGCAGTTTTATCCCGACAACGCCGGCGTGGTGCGTTTTGCCGCCGCGTCGCAGAAGGACAACGCCAGCAAGCTCTGGTATCGCCCGAACAACGACGCGGACTGGACCCTGATCAACGACGAGAACAGCAGCCACCACGTCGAATCGCCAGTGGGCTTCTCTGCCGACAACCGCATCGCCTATCTGGAAGTCGACCAGGCCAGCGGTCCGGACGCGATCGTCGCCTACGACACCGTCAGCGGCGAACGCAAGGAGTTGTTGCGCGATGCGTGGGCCGACCCGGATCTGTTCGTGCACACGTTCGACGACAAGAACGTGCCGGTCGGCGCGATCTACAACGACGGCATTCCGCATTCCGCGTTTTTCGATCCGCAAAGTCGCGAAGCGCGCCTGTACGGATTGCTGCAAGCGGCGTTCCCCGGCAACGCGGTGGTGGTCACTTCGACCACGCGCGACGGCAAGCTGGCGTTGGTCTACACCTACTCGGATCGCGATCCGGGCAAGTTCTTCCTGTTCGATACGCAAGGCCATCAGGCCACTTACCTGTTGGGCCGGCGCAACTGGGTCGATCCGAAAACGATGGCGCAGACCCAGTCGTTGCAAATCAAGGCGCGCGACGGGCTGTTGCTGCGCGCTTACCTGACCGTGCCGCCGGGCCACGAAGCGAAGAACCTGCCGCTGGTGGTGTTTCCGCATGGCGGGCCGTTCACCATCTTCGACGAATGGGGTTTCGATCCCGACGTGCAATTGCTGGCCGCCGCCGGCTATGCGGTGTTGCAGGTGAATTACCGCGGCTCGGGCAATTACGGCCGCCATTTCCTCAGCATCGGCAAGCGCGAATGGGGCGGCGAGATGCAGGACGATTTGACCGACGCGACGCGCTGGACGGTGGCGCAAGGTATCGTCGATCCGTCGCGCATGTGCATCTATGGCGCCAGCTACGGCGCATATGCGGCGCTGGAAGGCGCGGCCAAGGAACCGAACTTGTACAAGTGCGCGGTCGGCTACGTCGGCGTGTACGACTTGCCGACGCTGGTGGCGGACGAGGCGGACAAGAGCACGCGCTTGCAGAACTGGACGGGTGATTGGATCGGCACCGACACGGACAAGCTGGCCGCCGCTTCGCCGGACTTGAACGCCGCGCGGATCAAGGTGCCGGTGTTCCTCGCCGGCGGCGGCGAAGACCACACCGCGCCGATCAAGCACAGCGAGAAGATGGAAACGGCGTTGAAGGCCGCCGGCGTGCCAGTGGAAACGCTGTACGAGCGCACCGAAGGCCACGGCTTCTACACCCTGGAACATCGCCACG
This sequence comes from Lysobacterales bacterium, assembly GCA_015655355.1. GTDB lineage: Bacteria > Pseudomonadota > Gammaproteobacteria > Xanthomonadales > Xanthomonadaceae > Pseudoxanthomonas_A. Next base: position 30,540 of record JAATFG010000106.1, on the reverse strand, counting down.
CGTTCTACACCCAGTTGCTCGATTTCCTTGATCGCAACATCGGCCCGGGCAAGGCCACGGCGCAGGCGCAGTGAAGCCGGCGTGCGGCGTGCCTGCCCGTGGCCACTTCACGGCGCACGCTGCATCCGGTAGCTTTGCCGTTTCCCTGCACAACCCGGGTTTCCAATGAGTCAGCCAATTCCCGCCGCGCCGCCGCGCACCGAACTGACCGTGCGCGGCGTCATCCTCGGCGTGGTCATTACCGTCGCCTTCACCGCGGCCAACGTGTTCTTCGGCCTCAAGGCCGGCCTGACTTTCGCCACGTCGATCCCGGCGGCGGTGATCTCGATGGCGCTGCTGCGCGCGTTCAAGAATTCGACGGTGCAGGAGAACAACATCGTGCAGACGGTCGCTTCGGCGGCGGGCACCTTGTCGTCGATCATCTTCGTCCTGCCGGGACTGGTGATGATCGGCTGGTGGCAGGGCTTCCCGTTCTGGGAATCGTTCTTCATCTGCGCCATCGGCGGCGTGCTCGGCGTGTGCTATTCGATCCCGCTGCGCCGCGCACTCGTGACCGGCAGCGATTTGCCGTACCCAGAAGGCGTGGCCTGCGCCGAAGTGCTCAAGGTCGGCAGCGCCGGCGACGCGCAAAGCGTGCGGGAAAACCGCGCCGGACTGCGCGCGGTGCTGTGGGGATCGTTGGTGTCCGCCGGGTTCGCGGTGATCGTTGCCACCAAGATTTTCGCCAGCGACGTGACCGCTTATTTCAAGGTCAACGACCGCGGCGGGGTCAGCGGCTTCGATTTCAACCTGTCGATGGCGCTGTTCGCGGTCGGACATCTGGTCGGTTTGTGGGTCGGCATCGCGATGCTGCTCGGCGCGGTCATAGGCTGGGGCTGGGGCGTGCCGCATTTCTCCGCGCTGGCCGGCATCGGCAGCGGCGACATCGCCGACATCGCGCAGGGCACGTGGAGCCACAAGGTGCGTTTCCTCGGCGCCGGCACGATCGGCGTGGCCGCGATCTGGACGCTGCTGAAATTGCTCAAGCCGGTCGCCGATGGCCTGCGCTCGGCGCTGGCCGCTTCGCGCGCGCGCAATGCCGGCAATGCGGCGGACCTGGCGCGCACCGAGCAGGACATCCCGATCGGCATCGTCGGCCTGATCTTCGTGTTCACCCTGGTTCCCGCCGCGCTGTTGCTCAACCACTTCGCCGCGACCACCGGCCTCGGCGACCACGCCGCGCTGCTCGTCGGCGGCGGGCTGGCCTACATCATCGTGACCGGCGCGATCATCGCCACCGTGTGCGGCTACATGGCCGGCCTGATCGGTTCGTCGAATTCGCCGGTGTCCGGCATCGGCATCCTTGCGGTGATCGGCGCGGCGTTGTTGCTGGTGTTCGCGATCAAGCCGTTGCTCGCGCCGGGCCACGAACAAGGCCTGGTCGCGTTCGCATTGCTGATTACCGCCACGGTGTTCTCGGTGGCGACGGTGGCCAACGACAATTTGCAGGACTTGAAGACCGGCCAGTTGGTCGATTCGACGCCGTCCAAGCAGCAGTGGGCCTTGCTGATCGGCGTGATCGCCGGCGCCGCGGTGATTCCGCCGATCCTCGGCCTGCTCAACCACGCCTACGGTTTCGCCGGCGCGCCCGGCGTCGATCCGGCGAAAGCGCTGGCCGCGCCGCAAGCCGGTTTGATTTCCGCGCTGGCGCAAGGCGTGATCCAGCACAACATCGATTGGAGTTTGATCGAAATCGGCGCCGGCATCGGCGTGGTGCTGATCGTGCTCGACGCATTGCTGCGCAAGTTCAGCGGCAACAAGGCGCACCTGTCGCCGCTGGCGGTGGGCCTGGGCATCTACTTGCCGACCTCGGCGACGTTGATGGTCGTGCTCGGCGCGCTGGTCGGCGCGTGGTTCGACAAGCGCGCAGCGCGCGGCACGAAACCGGAATCGCAAAAACAGCTCGGCGTACTGCTCGCGTCGGGCATGATCGTCGGCGAAGGTCTTATGGGCGTGCTGCTCGCCTTCGTCGTCGGCGCCACCGGCAAGGATGCGCCGCTCGCGCTGGTGGGTGCGAATTTCGCCGGCGCTTCGAAGTGGATCGGCGGCATCGCCTTCGTCGCCGTGGTGTTCGTGCTGTATCGCTGGATCGAGCGCCTCGCGCGCCGCGCCGCGTGATCTTTCCCGAGGATTCCCCGATGAAACTGCATGCTCCTGCGTTCTTCCTTTCCCTGCTGATGGTGCTGCCGATGAGCGTCGATGCCGCCACGCCCGCAGTGCACGGCTTCACCGTGCGCGACATGGTCGCCCTCGACCGCTACTCCTCGCCGGCGCTGTCGCCCGATGGCGGCACGCTGGTGTTCGCCAAGCGCAGCATCAATGCCGAACTGACCAAGGCATCGACCGCGCTGTTCGTGCGCAACCTGCGCACGCGCGACCTCGCGCCGCCGAAGCAGCTCACGCCGGACGGCTGGAACGTCAATTCGCCGACGTTCTCCAGCGACGGCAAGACCGTGTATTTCCTGAGCGCGAAGAGCGGCACGCAGCAGTTGTACGCGATCGCGCTCGCCGGCGGCGAACCGGCGCAGGTGACCGATTTTCCGCTCGACGTCGGCACATATCGGTTTTCGCCGGACGGCAGGAAGCTCGCGTTGAGCTTCGACACCTTCGCCGGATGCAAGGCCGATCTTGCGTGCACGAAGAAGAAGCTCGACGAAGCGGCCGCCAGCAAGACCACGGGCAAGGTGTTCGACCGCGTCTTCATCCGCCACTGGGATACGTGGAGCAACGGCACCCAGAGCCGCCTGTTCGTTGCCGATGTGCCGGCCACCGGCACGAAGGCAACGAGCGTGGTGTCGTTGACCGACGCGCTCGACGGTGACGTGCCGAACAAGCCTTTCGGCGACGAGAACGATTACGCGTGGGCGCCGGACGGCAAGTCGCTGGTCGCGAGCATCCGCATCGCCGGCAAGAGCGAGCCGTGGAGCACCAATTTCGACCTGTATCTGCTCGACGCCGCAGGCAAGGCCGCGCCGAAGAACCTCACCGCCGCGAACAAGGCCTGGGATGCCGGCCCGGTGTTCGCGCACGACGGCAAGACCCTGTTCTACCGCGCGATGAAGCGCCCCGGCTTCGAGGCCGACCGCTTCGGCCTGATGGCGATGGACCTGGCGACCGGCGCGACGCGCGAAATCGCGCCGGAGTGGGATGCGTCGGCCAACGCCATCGTGCTGTCGCCGGACGACAGCACGATCTACACCACCGTGCAATCCGTCGGCCAGGTGCCGTTGTTCGCGGTCGATGTCGCCAGCGGCAAGGTCGGCACGATTGCCGGCGAGCAAGGTTCGATCACCTCATTCGCGATTGCCGGCGACACGCTGGTTTATTCGATCAATTCGCTGAAGTCCGGCGACCAGATTTTCACCAGCCGGATCGACGGGAAATCTCCGCGCGCGATCACGCCCAGCGCCGGCGAAATGCTGCCGCAGGTGAAGTTCGGCGACTACGAGCAGTTCACCTTCAAGGGCTGGAACGACGACACCGTGCACGGCTACATCGTCAAGCCGTGGAATTACGTGAAGGGCAGGAAGTATCCGGTCGCGTTCCTGATCCACGGCGGCCCGCAGGGCAGCTTCGGCAACGACTGGAGCTACCGCTGGAATCCGCAGACCTACGCCGGCCAGGGCTATGCGGTGGTGATGATCGACTTCCACGGCAGCACCGGCTACGGCCAGGCCTTCACCGACGCGATCAGCCAGCACTGGGGCGACCGCCCGCTGGAGGATTTGCAGAAGGGCTGGGCTGCCGCGTTGCAGAAGTACGATTTCCTCGATGGCGACAAGGCCTGCGCGCTCGGCGCCTCGTACGGCGGCTTCATGGTCAACTGGATCGCCGGCAACTGGAACCAACCGTGGAAGTGCCTCGTCACCCACGACGGCGTGTTCGAGAACCACGACATGGGTTTCGCCACCGAGGAGCTGTGGTTCGGCGAATGGGAAAACGGCGGCACGCCGTGGGAAAACCCGGACGGCTACCAGAAGTTCAATCCGGCCAACTTCGTCGGCAACTTCAAGGTGCCGCAACTGGTGATCCATTCGGAGCAGGATTTCCGCATCCCGGTGTCGCAGGGCATCGGCCTGTTCACCGCGTTGCAGCGCCGCGGCATCGAATCGAAGTTCCTGTATTTCCCCGACGAGAACCATTGGGTGTTGAAGCCGCAGAATTCGCTCCTGTGGCACGACACGGTCAACGATTGGCTGCGTGAGCACATCGGCGAAGGCAGCGCCAAGTGATCCATGACGACATCGTCCTGTTCGGGCTGATCGCGGCCACGCTCGGCGCGGTGTTCTGGACGTCCTCGCGCGAAACCGGCGCGTGGGCGAAGTTCTACGACATCGTGCCACCGCTGCTGCTGTGCTATTTCATCCCGGGCATCTACAACTCGCTCGGGCTGATCGATGGCGAACACAGCCAGCTCTACAGCCCGATCGCGAGCAAGGTGCTGCTGCCGGCGGCGCTGGTGCTGCTCACGCTCACCGTCGACGTCAAGGCGGTGATGAACCTCGGCTGGAAACTGATCGCGATGTATTTCGGCACCTCGGTGTCGGTGATGCTCGGTGCGTTCGTGTCGTTCTGGCTGGTCGGCGTCCTTCATCACGCCGCGGTCGAAGGCGACACCTGGGGCGGCATGGCCGCGCTCGCCGGCAGCTGGATCGGCGGTGGCGCGAACATGGTGGCGATGCGCGAGATCTTCCACGTTTCGCCGGTTACGTTCGGCCAGTTCGTCGTGGTCGATGCCGGCGTCGGCTACGTGTGGATGGCGATCCTGATCTTCCTGTCCAACCGCGCCGCGGCGATCGATGCGCGCAGCGGCGCGGACACGCGCACGGTCGAAGACATCAAGCAGCGTCTGTCGAGCTACCAGCAAGCGCACCAGCGCATCGCCACGCTGGCCGATTACATGGTCATCATCGGCGTGGCGTTCGGCGTGGTCGGCCTGGCGCATGCGCTGGCGGCGCCGCTGTCGGCGTGGTTCGGCGCGAATTTCGCGTGGGCCAAGGCGATGTCGCTGGGCGAGCCGTTCGTGTGGGTCGTGGTGCTGTGCACCTTGATCGGCATCGGCCTGAGCTTCACCCGCGTGCGCACGCTCGACGGCGCCGGCGCGTCGAAGATCGGCACGCTCTTGCTCTACATCCTGATCGCCTGCATCGGCATGCAGATGGACCTGAAGGCCTTGATGGGCAATCCGTGGGTGATGCTGATCGGCGTGGTCTGGATCGGCGTGCACATCGTGCTGCTGTATGCGTTGGGCCGCGTGCTGAAGGTGCCGTTCTTCTTCTTCGCGGTCGGTTCGCAGAGCCACATCGGCGGGCCGGCGTCGGCGCCGGTGGTGGCCAGCGTGTTCCATCCGGCGCTGGCGCCGGTCGGTGCACTGCTCGGTACGCTTGGTTACGCGACCGGTACCGCGCTGGCGTATCTGGTCGGCATCGGCCTGCGCGCGATGGCGGGTGCTTGAATGCACGAAGAAAAGCCGCCTTTCAGCGGCTTTTTTGTTCGGAATGGATGGCCGCATCCGAAGATGCGGCCGGCGGGGAGAGAGACCGCCAAGAGTTGAAGCGCGCCGTGCTCAGAAATCCTTCTGCACGGTCGCGTACACGCCGCGGCGCGGGCCGAACTGCGGCGCGCCGACGCCGATGCCGCTGCCGTCGCGCAACTGGTAGGTGCGATCGAGCGCGTTGAGCAGCGCCAATTGCGCGTGCAGCTTGCCGGTGCTGGCGAAGGTGAAGTCGTGCGCGACGTCGAGGTTGAGCTGGAAGTAGCTCGGCATCGAGTCGCCGTTGGGCACCGCGCCATCCTTGCGCAAGCCGCTGCCGAACAGGTAGTCGGCGCCGAGCTTGGTGCCGCCGGCGAAGGCGTAGCTGATGCCGCCGCTCGACGTCCACAACTGGTCGTGGTCGCAATTGATGTAGTGGTCGGCGACGTAGTCCAGATCGTCCGGGTCGAAGTTGTACTGGCTGGTGACCACGTTCTTGCCCTGCGCTTTCGAGGCGCTGAGGTTGAAGTACGCCGAAAGCGGGCCGTTCTGGTAGTTGGCGGTGATCTCGACGCCGCGGATCAAGCCCTTTTCGTAGTTGAAGGTCGAATACACCAGCGCCGCGCCGAACTGGCCTTCGTCCTGCAGGTCGTGCGCCTTGCGGTAATAGGCGTCGAGGCCGAGGGTGAGGTTGGAACCGACTTGCTGCTGCACGCCGACGTCGAGCAGATCATCGCGTTCGGCCAGCGGCGTGTTGTTGCCGTAGTTCTGCACGGCGTTGGTGGTGTTGTCGAACTTCTCGATGCTCGAGGTGGTGATCGCCTCGGTCGCCGGCGGGGTGAAGTAGCGCGAATAGCCGGCGTGCACGGTGGTGCTGTCGCTGGCCTGCCACACCGCGCCGATGCGCGGGCTGAGCTGGGTCTGCTTGCTGAAGGCATCGTAGCTGTCGCCGCGCAGGCCGTAGTTCAGGGTGAACGCGTCGCCGATCCGCCATTCGTCCTGCAGGTAGGCCGACCACGTGTTCGCCATGACGCGGGTGTTGTCGAGGACGGCGAACGGCGTGGTGCTGGTGACGTTGCCGTCGGCGTCGGTCGGGAACACCCACGAATTGTTGTAGCTCGGCGCTTCCTCGTGGCTGCCGTAGATGCCGTAGCGCAAGGTGTGGTTGTCGCCGAGGGTGGTGGCGAAATCCGCCTGCAGCGTGGTCGCGTGGTTGCTGCGCGAGATGTCCGAGGCCACGCCGTTGAACATCAGGTCGCCGGCGAGGTCGGGAATGAAGTCGAGGCTGGTGTAGCGCTCGCCGACCGACACCTGGTAGTTGGTGCCATCGCCGATCTTGCCTTGCAGCGAGAGCACGGCGAAATCGGTCTTTTCGTTCTGGCGCTCGTTCAAGTTGGCCGAATCGAATTCGGTCTGGTCGAGGTAGCCGAACGACGGGTCCTGCCCCGGATTGTTCGGGATCTGGAAGCGGTTGTTGTCGGCGCCGAACATCAGGCTCAGGCGGGTGTCGTCGTTGACCAGATACGACACGTCGCCGAAGGCCTTGATCTGGTGGGTCTTGTCGTGGACCGGCTTGCGGCTGTCGGTCGGGTTCTCGACGCCGGCATCGCTTTCCAGATAGTTCGCGGTGAGGAAGTAGCTCCAGCGTCCGCTGCTGCCCCAGAGCGAGGCATTCGGGTTGAGCGTGCCGAACGAGCCGCCGGTGAGGCCGACGCTGCCGCCGTTGCCCAGGTCGGTGCCGCTCTTGGTGGTGATGTCGACGACCGCCGCGGTGCGCAGGCCGTACTGCGCCGGCAGCGCGCCGTCGAGCAGCTTGACGCTCTGGATCGTGCGCGCATCCAGGGTCTGGCCGAAGCCGGAGATCGATTCGGGGATGATCACGCCGTTGATGCGGTATTGCAGGTTGGCGTGGTCGCCGCGCACGTGCACGCCGCCGAACGAATCCTGCACGACGCCCGGGGCTTGCAGGATCACCTGGTTGAGCGGCGTCGATTCGCCCTGCGGCAGCGCCTGGATGTTCTGCGCGGTGATCACGTACTGGCTGCTGCCGGTATCCGGCGACAGGCTGTTGCGCGCCTGGTCCAGCGCCGCGGTGACTTCGACCGTGCTCAGTTGCTTGACCTTGCCGTCCTGGCTGTCGGTATCGGCCGGCGCGGGGCCTTGCGGCGCCTCCGCTTGCTGCGCGAACGCGGGAACGGCGAGGGCGGCGGCAACGGCCAGCGCCAGCAGGCGCGGAACCGGGCCGACCGGGGTCAGGCGGGAAATCGGAGCATTCATTGTCGTGTGTGGGCGGGGTTGAGAGGGACAGTCCTCGGATGTTATATTATATCCATCACGGGGATTCACCCGTCCCGAAAGTCATGCTCTGACCATGCGTCTCCCGATTCGTTCATTGCTGGACAAGGCTGGTGCGACCGGCTCGTTGCTGTGCGCGGTGCATTGCGCGCTGTTGCCGCTGCTGCTCGCTGTGCTGCCGGAACTGGGCCTGGACAAGTGGCTGGGCCACACGTTCGATGCGGTGTTCCTTGCGTTCGCCACGCTGGTCGGCGCCTTCAGCCTGATTTCCGGCTGGCGCCGCCACCGCGAACTGCGCGCGTTGCGCATCCTTGCCATCGGCCTGGTCGTTCTCTGGGCGGCGGTGCTGTACCCGCCGTGGCACGAATCGCGCTGGCTGCACGCATTGCTGATGACCTTCGGCGGCACCCTGGTCGGCATCGCCCACGTGCTCAACCTGCGCTTGAACCAGTTGCACGTGCACGGGGCGCAGTGCGCACATTGAAGCGTGCGCCGCGCCGGGCGGGGGCTTTGTGGTAGGATTCGCGCCCTTGCGCGGCGCTGGACAGCTTTGGCGAAACGCAGCGCAGTTCCGCACAACCAGAATCGAGGAGTGACAAAAATGGGCAAGGGTGACGTCAAGACCGCCAAGGGCAAGCGCTACAACAGCAGCTACGGCAACGCGCGCAAGCACGCCGCGAAGGCCGTCGGCGTTGTTTCGCCGGTGGCCAAGAAGGCCGTGACCAAGGCGCCGGCGAAGAAGGCCGTGGCCAAGAAGACCGTCGCGAAGGCCGCCGAATAAGCGCTTTCGCCGGTTTCCGGTTGCACGAAAAACGCGGCCCTTGGCCGCGTTTTTTCATGGGCAATGCTTTCGCGGCCATGGCCGCACTTTCTTTTCAGGCCTCGGTGGCCGGCAGCAACCGCTGTGCCAGTGCCTTGTAGATCGGCGTGCGGCACACCAATGCCGAAGCGCCGCGCGCGACCAGCGCGGTGGCGAGGATCGGCAGCAGCATCGCGGTGTTGTCGGTCAGCTCCAGGCAGATGATCGCCGAGGTCAGCGGTGCCTGGGTCACGCCGGTCAGGTAGGCGCACATGCCGAGCAGCACGAACACGCGCGCATCGACCTGCGGCAACAGCACCGACAGGTTGTGGCCGAGGCCGGCGCCGACCGCCAGCGCCGGCGAGAACAGGCCACCAGGGATGCCGGCCAGGTACGAGACCACGTTGGCGGCGAATTTCATCAGGCCGAATTCGTGGCCGACCACGGCATGGCCTTGCACGAGGCTCTTCGCCTGCTCGTAGCCGGTGCCGAACGCGCCGCTGCCGAAGGTGATGCCGAGCAGCGCCAGCACCACTCCGCATGCCGCGGCGAACAGCACCGGATGCCGCGCGCGCCATGGTTGCAGCCAGCGTGGGTGGCCGCCGGTGCCGAGCAGCACGATGCGCGCGAACGCGCCGCCGAGCAGGCCGCCGACGGCACCGCACAGCAACACCGCCAGCCAGCCCCAGCCGAGGCCGAAGCCGGCCTGCACCCGACCGAAGTAGGTGTAGCTGCCGACCAGGCCGAGCGACACCACGCCGCCGATGATCACCGAGGTGAGCAGGGTGCCGGAGAAGTGGTGCTCGAATTTCCCGCTCAATTCCTCGATCGCGAACACCACGCCGGCCAGCGGCGTGTTGAACGCCGCGGCGATGCCGGCCGCGCCGCCGGCGAGCAGGAAGTGCGCCATCTCACGCGGCTGGCGGAAGCCGAACCAGCGCCCGAACTGGTACATCAGGCTCGCGCCGACGTGCACGGTCGGCCCTTCGCGTCCGACCGAGGCGCCGCCGAACAATGCCAGCACGGTCAGCAGCAGCTTGCCCGCCGACACCTTCAGCGACAGGTTGTGCCGGTTGAACGCCTCGTCGCCGACGTGCAGCGCGGCGATCACCTGCGGGATGCCGCTGCCGCGCGTGGGCCTGAGCGCGCCTTCGGTCAACCATGCCAGCAGCGCGAACATCGCCGGGGTCAGCAACAGCGCCCACCACTTCGATGCATGCACGATGCGCGAGAACGTCGCGAAGGCGAAATCGCCGGCCTTGGCGAACAGCAGTGCGGCAAGGGCGACGGCGATGGCGCCGCTCCACAGGGCGAGGCGCTGCTTCCACACGTCCTGCGCCCATAGCGGGCGCAGTGCGGCGAAGAGGCGTTGCAGCGATGACATGCGCGGATTTTCGCATGTGCCCGTCGTTGCCGCATGGATCGGCCGGTTCGGGGTTGCGCGCATCGTGGCAGGATGTGAACATGCGAGGGAATCCTCGCGTATTTGGAGCTCCTGCATGAACCCCATCGCCTCCTTCTTCGCCGGCGCGTTCCTGTGCAATGCGCTGCCGCACCTGGCCGCCGGCCTGCGCGGGGAGAAGTTCCCGACGCCGTTCGCCAAGCCGCGCGGCATCGGCGATTCCCCGGCGCGGGTCAACTTCCTGTGGGGCAGCTTCAACCTCGCCATCGGCGTCGTGCTGCTGCACGTCGCGCCGCTGGCGTTCGCGCTGGACTTCGGCTTGTTCGCCTTCATCGCCGGCTGGTTGTTGCTCGGCGCGTATCTCGCCACGCATTTCGGCAAGCGCGGCGGTTGAGTTTCAGGCGAACAAATCGTGATCGCGCGGCAGCGCGCCTTCCAGTTGCAACAGGAATTGCTTGGTCGCCAGGCCGCCGCCGAAGCCGGTGAGCGAACCATCGGCGCCGATCACGCGATGGCAGGGCAGCACGATCGGCAGCGGGTTGCGTCCGTTCGCCGCGCCGACCGCGCGCAGCGCGCTCGGCTTGCCGAGTCGCGCGGCCAGTTGCGCGTAGCTCCAGGTTTCGCCGTAGGGAATGTGCGACAGCATAATCCAGGTTTCGCGCTGGAATTCGGTGCCTTGCGGCGCCAGCGGCAAATCGAATCGGCGCAGTTTTCCGGCGAAATAGCCGTCGAGTTGCGCCCGCGCTTCGCGCAGCACGGCGTTGCCGCCTTCGCTGGTCGCGGCGAGTTTCGACGGGTGGCGTTCGCGCGGGAAGCGGATGCCGCGCAGATGCGCGTCGTCGGCGAACAGGGTCAGCACGCCGACCGGGCTCGGCATCCGCTGCGCGCACAGCGCGTCGATCATTTCGTCTTGTCGTCCAGCGCCGGCAGCAGCGGCGCGATGTCGCCGTCGTTCGGTGCCGGGTCGATGCCGAGCAGGCGGGCGAGCAGCGGATACACGTCGACGTTGTCGAAGGTCGGCAGGGTCACGCCGCGCTTGAATGCAGGGCCCGCGGCAACGAACGTGGCCTGCATCGATTGCAGTGCCGGGTCGTAGCCGTGCGCGCCGTGCATGGTGCCTTCGGCCTTGTGCTTCTCGACTGTGCTGCGTGGCAGCGCGTCCCAGCCATCGTCCATCGCGCACACCACCTGCGGCACGCGCGGGTTGCTGCCGTAATGCCATTGCAGCGGCAGCTCTTCCTTGTACCAGCAGGTGTAGTGGTCATGGCGGCCGCGCAGCTTCGGGGCGATCTTCAGGTCGAATTCGTTCTGCAGGGCGACATCGCTGCGCGGATTGATGCCGACGATCTCGCCGGTGCCGACGAACTCGACCTTGTCCGTCGCCACCATGTCTTCCAGCGCGACGAGGTGGTCGGGCGGCACCGCGGCCATGCCGTGGTCGGACACGATCACCAGGTTCAGCGCGTCGTCGAGCTTGCGCGCGTGCAGGCCGTCGCGCAGCTGGCCCAGCGCCGCGTCGATCTGCGCGCGCGCCGCATCGGCTTCGGCTGAGTCCGGGCCGTGTTCGTGTTCGGAGTGATCGACTTGATCAAAATACAACGTCAGCAGTCGCGGGCGCTGGCCCTTCGGCAAATCGAGCCACGCCAGCACTTGCTGCACGCGCTGCGCCGGCGTGACGCTGGCGTCGAACGGCTTCCAGTAGGTCGGGTGCATGCCCTGGATGTTCGCTTCGCTGCCGGGCCAGAACATCGTCGCGCTATGCCCGCCGGCTTTCTGCACGCTGTTCCAGATCGGCTCGCCGCCCCACCAGCGGCCGTCGCTGACCGCGTCACGCAGGTCCAGCGCGAACTTGCCTAGCTGCGGGTCCTGCATCGTGTTGTTGACGATGCCGTGGTGGTCCGGGTACAGGCCGGTGACGAGGGTGTAGTGGTTGGGGAAGGTCAGCGAGGGAAACGACGGGCGCATGCTGGTCGCGTGCACGCCGTTGGCGGCGATCGTCCGCAGTACCGGCATCGTGGACACGTCCTGTGCGCGCAGGCCGTCGATCGACACCAGCAGGACCGGCACGTTCGAGACATGCGCATTGCCCGCGTGCGCGGCATGCGCCGCCGAAGCGGAAGGTGATTGGGGGGCTTGCGGCGCCGTGGCGCAGGCGGCGAGGACGAGCAGGGCAAAGGCGTGAAGGGACGAAGCGGCGAACGGTCGAAGGCGCATCAGAATGTTTCCCGTGGGTCGAGCCGATTCTCGCAGAGCTTCGCTGCGCTTGCATGACGACGATTGTCCGACATCGTTGCGACGGCGTTGCCGCGATGATCGGCGCATGCCGCAAGTGTCCGTCGAATCCGCGCGTGTCGCATTTCCCCCGGGATTCCGGCGCATCGTCGCGCTTGTGCTGGCGCTGGGGTCACTCGTGCCGGTGCAGGCGTCCGCCCAGGCCGGGCCGCCGATGATCGCCAACGATCCGGGCACCCCCGGCAACAACAATTGGGAAATCAACGTTGCCGCGCTCGGTGCGCTCGGTGGCGGCGAACCGGAACTGGACGCGCCGTATTTCGATGTCAATTACGGCCTCGGCGATCGCGTCCAGTTGTCGATCGAATCGCCATGGGCGCAGTTGAACGGCGCCGGCGAAGGCTGGAGCAGCGGCATCGCCGAGGTCGAGTACGGCCTGCGCTGGCGCTTCATCGACCAGGAAGCGGACCACGCGCCGGTGTCGGTGGCGATCCAGGCGTTCTCGACCGAGGTGTATGCGCGCCGCAAGGAACTGGCCGCGCAGGAGGACGAGTTCGACTTGCCGTTGCAGGTCGCGCATGAAGGCGAAGGGGTTTCGTTCGGCGGCGAAGTGGTGCGCCATCTCGTCCACGTCGACGGCGGCGATTACTGGCAGGCCGGCGTGTATGCGAAGACCGGTTGCGCGCAAGGCTGGGAATGCCTCGGCGAGCTCAACGACAGCTGGGACGGCGGCAGCGCGCCGATCGTGAACTTCGGCGCGCGGCATCCGATCGCGCCGCACTGGATCCTGCTTGCCTCGTTCGGCAAGCAACTGGCCGCGCCGCAAGGCGAAGCGAAGCCGTGGATCTTCTATCTCGGCGTGCAGTTCCTCAGCCACCCGGACGAGTGACGCGTCACTTCACCCGAATCCTGATCCCGTCGAGTTCGACGGTCTGGCCGCCGCGGATCTTCGCGGTCTTGCGCAGTTCGGGCGCGCCGTCCACGCGCACCGCGCCGCTGGCGACGATCTGCTTGCCTTCGCCGCCGCTGGTGGCGATGCCGGCGAGCTTGAGCAATTGGTTGAGTTCGACGAATTCGCCGTCAAGATCGAAGTCGATGGTCTGCATGCGCGCATTGTGCACTTTCGACCGCGGGCGATGAAGTGGGGCGATGCAGTAGGATGCGCGCATGCAAACCTGGGTCGCCATGCTGCGCGCGGTCAACGTCGGCGTTTTTACCTTGCCGATGGCCGAGTTGCGCGCGCTGTGCGAACGCGCCGGCTTCGCCGACGTGCGTACCTACATCGCCAGTGGCAACGTGCTGTTGCGCGGCGGTGGCGGCGAGAAGGCGGTCAAGGCCAAGCTTGAAGCCGCACTGCACGCACATGCGGGCAAGCCGGTTGGCGCGTTGCTGCGCAGCGGCGCGGAGCTGGCGCAGGTACTGGCGGACAATCCCTTCGCCGACGCGGCGCCGAACCGGGTGATCGTGTTCTTCCTCGATGCCGCACCGCCGGCCGATGCGCTGGGAAACCTCAAGCATCACGCCGGCGAGCGCATCGCCCTGGGCAAGCGCGAGCTCTACGTCGATTACAGCGCCATCGGTGGCCAGGGCCAGTCGAAATTGCAGATCGCCGCGGCGAAAGCCGGCACCGGGCGCAACCTCAACACCATCGCCAGGCTCGCGGAAATGGCCGCGGCGTAGCGCTCATTCGCGCTCGAATTCGCACAGTTCATCCAACATGCTTTTTGCATCGCGCAGGCTGCGCGGCGTGTCGTGCGTCGCATCGTCCAAGCGGGCATTGCGACGGCGAAAGCACCCAAGGGTCGCGATGAATCCGACAATGCCGATTGCGCCGCTGACCCAAAGGAAAGCGGGTGCGGCGGCGAACAGATCGATGCCCATGTTGGCCTTCATTTCCAGCACGAAAATGGCGATCCACAGAAACCACCACGGCAGACCCAGACACTGATTGGCGATGCGATGGATTCGCCGCAGGGCGACGACGCGCTTCTGGATGTCCAGCACGGGCGCGGTGTAGTCGATATTGGAGATTTTTCCGAGAGTCACGCCGCCGAATACCACGGTCAGCACGCCGTAGGCCAGCATGAAGGCGCTGCAGGCCAGCAGATGAGGTTCGGCGTGATGGTGGATGCCGGTCGTGATGCCGAAAAAAATCAGCGCGTCGCCAAACATGATTTGCGCGATCTTGCCCCAGTACATCCGTCGCATGTTCGAGCGCACCTTGTCCAGCTTGCGCTCCCGCAGCAGTTGCAGGTTGATGGTGTCTTGGCGTTCGATGCGCCGGCTCAAGTCCTGCCAGGCGGATTTCAGTGCGTCGTTGTCCATAATGGTTTCCATGTCGGTGGCCTTGTCAAAGTTCGTCACGCAAGCGTTGTTTCAGCCGGTTGATCTTGGTGCCCACGTTGCTTTCGCCGATGCCGAGCACGTCGGCGATGTCGCGGTTGGCGTGCCCGTCCAGGTACAGCAGCAACAAGGCGCGTTCCAGCGGCGCCTGGCGCTGGATGAAGCGGTACAGCACTTGCACTTGTTGTTCGCGTTCGGGGCTGGCGGTGTGGTCGGCGACGTCGTGCAGCTCCGGGTCCAGCGCCACGTCGTGGCGGATGCGCTGGCTGTTTTCACGCACGAAGGAAATCGCCACGTTCAACGCGATGCGGTACAGCCAGGTCGAAAACGGCCTGGATGCGTCGTAGCGGGCGAACGCACGCCACGCCTGCGCGGCGATTTCCTGGGCCAGGTCGGCGCGGTCTTCGGCCTGCCATGCGTAGCCGTGCGCGACCTTCAGCACGATGCCGCGGTGCCGTTGCAGCAAATCGGCGAATTGCGCCTGCGAATCCACGGCGTGCTCCGGTCGGGTGTCGTGCATTGTGTCCATGTCGGGTGATTCGCGGCGGCAGGCGAAAAATCACGCGCTGAACCACCCTGTCGGGCAAAAACCTGCGACAAGGCGCACAATACGCTGCCTTATTGCGCCGGCAGCCCGCCATGACCACCTCCCCCGAGAGCGATTCGTCGCCCAAATCCCCCTTGTTTTCGGAATTGGGCCTGTCGCCCGCGGTGCAGGCCGCGTTGATCGAGGTCGGCTACGAATCGCCATCGCCGATCCAGGCCGCGACCATTCCGGCGCTGCTGGCCGGCAAGGACCTGCTCGGCACCGCGCAGACCGGCACCGGCAAGACCGCGGCGTTCGCGCTGCCGGTGCTTTCCACGCTCGACCTCGATTCGCCGTCGCGCAAGCCGCAGGCGCTGGTGCTGGCGCCGACCCGCGAGCTTGCGATACAGGTCGCCGAGGCGTTCCAGAAATACGCCTCGAAAATCCCCGGCTTCCACGTGCTGCCGATCTACGGCGGGCAGAGCTACCAGCCGCAGTTGAGCGCCTTGCGCCGCGGCGTGCACGTCGTGGTCGGCACGCCCGGCCGCGTCATCGACCATCTCGACAAGGGTTCGCTGGACTTGAGCGAACTGAAGACGCTGGTGCTCGACGAAGCCGACGAAATGCTGCGCATGGGCTTCATCGACGACGTCGAAAGCGTGCTGAAGAAGACCCCGGAATCGCGCCAGGTCGCGCTGTTCTCGGCGACGATGCCGCAGCAGATCCGGCGCATCGCGCAGACCTACCTGCACGCGCCGGTGGAAGTGAACATCGCCGCCAAGACCACCACCGCGACCAACATCCGCCAGCGCTTCTGGTACGTCAGCGGCATGCACAAGCTCGACGCGCTGACCCGGATCATCGAGGCCGAGCCGTTCGATGCGATGATCATCTTCGCCCGCACCAAGGCGGCGACCGACGAACTGGCGGAAAAATTGCAGGCGCGTGGCCTCGCCGCCGCCGCGATCAACGGCGACATCCAGCAGGCGCAGCGCGAGAAGACCATCCAGCAGTTGAAGGACGGCAAGCTCGACGTGCTGGTCGCCACCGACGTGGCCGCGCGCGGCCTCGACGTCGAGCGCATCACCCACGTGCTGAACTTCGACATTCCCTACGACACCGAAAGCTACGTGCACCGCATCGGCCGCACCGGCCGCGCCGGGCGCAAGGGCGAGGCGATCCTGTTCGTGTCGCCGCGCGAGAAGGGCATGCTGCGCGCGATCGAGCGCGCCACTCGCCAGCCGATCGAGGAAATGCAGTTGCCGAGCGTGGAAGCGGTCAACGACCGCCGCGTCGCGCGCTTCCTGGAAAAAATCGCCGATGCGCTGGCCGCCGGCGGCAATGACGAGTTCCGCCCGCTGATCGAAAACTTCGAGCGCGAGCGCAACGTGCCGGCGATCGAGATCGCCGCGGCGCTGGCCAGGCTGGTGCAGGGCGACACGCCGCTGTTGCTGTCGCCTGAAAAGAAACGTCCGGCGTTCGACAAGGCTGCGCCGCGCGAGGAAAGATTCGCGCGCGAAAACAAGTTCGGCGAGCGTCCCGCGCGCAGCGAGCGTGCGCCGCGCGGCGAAACACCCTTCGCCGACCGCAAGCCGGACTAACGCGGCCCGCGCATCAGCAAGAGCGGCGACCTCGACGTGTTCTTCGACGGCAAGCCTTCCGACAAACCGCGTCGCGACAAGAAGCCGGTGGCGCCGCGCGGCGAACCGGAAGTGGGCATGGAAAGCTTCCGCATCGAGGTCGGCCACGAGCATCAAGTGAAGCCGGCGAACATCGTCGGCGCGATCGCCAACGAAGCCGGCCTGGACAGCAAGTACATCGGCCGCATCGACATCTTCGACGACTACAGCGTGATCGATTTGCCCGAGGGCATGCCGCGCGAGACGCTGACCCACTTGAAGAAAGTGTGGGTGGCCGGGCAGCAACTGCGCATCCGCAAGGTCGGCGAGGATGCGCACGAAGGCGGCGACGAGCCGCCGCGCAAATCGGGCGCGAAGGGAAACTTCCGCCCGCAAACCGCACGCCCGCCACGCAAGGGTGCGCCGCGCGGCGGATGACGGCCTCGCCGATAGCGTGAGGCGCGTCACTTTTTGCGCGCCCGGCGCTGCGCCGGAGCCGGCGGCCTCGTCCGATTCTTGCTAGATTCAAGCCATCCTCCCGGATGGGGGAATCGCACGGACGGGCCATGATGGCAGCAGCGCAGGATTCAGCGCAGACAAAGCACGGCAAGCCGCGCCCGGCGCGCACGTTGCGGCGCTTGCCGCAACGCGTGTTCCTGCTGGTGTTGCTGGTCGCGCTGTGCGAGTTGGTGATCATCGGCATCCTCGAAGTGCAGGCCGGCGTCACCGCGTTCGTGCGTGCCGAAGGCAACTGGTCGCGCGCGCAAAGCCAGGCGGTGAAGTCGCTGTACCTGTACATCGATCACGGCGACCCGGCCGAGCTGCAGAAGGTGCGCGACGCGATGCGCGTGATCGAAGGCGACAGGCAGGCGCGCGATGCGCTCGATGCCTCGCCGGTGGACCTGGCCCGTGCACGCGAAGGCGCGCGCATGGCCGACTATGCCGAAGACGTCGATCGCCTGCTTCGCACCTATCGCCTCGGCCGCGCGCTGCCGTATTTCCGCGACGCGATCATGCAGTGGAAAACCGCCGAGCCGCAGGTGTTGCGCCTCGGCCAGATGGCCGACGAACTGCAACAGCGCGCGCAGAAGAAGTTGGGCGCGGCCGACAAGCGCCGCTACATCGACGAATTGAACCGCATCGACACCGCGGTGCAGCCGCTGGAAATCGAATTCTCGCGCCAACTGGCCGAAGGCGGCGACGTGCTGCGCGCGGCCTTGCTCGGCTTCGCCACGCTCGTCTTCGTCCTGCTGGCGTGGTATGCGACGTGGACGATGCGCCGCACCTTGCGCCAGGTGCGCGACAGCGAGGTCGAGTTCCAGCGCGCCTTCCACCAGGCCGCGGTCGGCATGCTCAAGATCGATGCGGAAGGCCGCTTCACCCAGGCCAACGAGGCGGTCGCGCGCATCCTCGGCCTGCCGCTGCACGCGCTGCGCCACCTGAAGCTGCAGAAGGTGATGCACGCCGACGACCTCGACCTCGGTGCGGACGGCAGCCTCGACTTCGCCGGCCTCGCCAAACCGGGCGAACGCAGGCTGCTCAGCCGCGACGGCGGCGCGCGCTGGGTGCGCTGGACCGCGTCCACGGTCGGCGCGCCGGGCGACGGCGGCGACCAGTTGTTCGTGATGCTGGAAGACATTTCCGACGCGCACGAGCTGCAGCGCGAGATCGCCCACCAGGCCGCCCACGACGAGCTCACCGGCCTGATCAACCGGCGCGAGATCGTGCGCCGGCTCGAACGGGTGCTCGATGGCATCGCCGCCAGTGGCCAGGCCCACGTCCTGTGCTTCCTCGACCTGGACCAGTTCAAGCTGATCAACGACACCTGCGGGCACGCGGCGGGCGACCGCTTCCTGTGCCAGTTCGGCGACATGATCGCGATGCGGCTGCGCGAAGGCGACTGGGTCGGGCGCCTCGGCGGCGACGAATTCGCGGTGCTGTTGCGCAACACCGCGCTGGAGGAGGGCGAGCAGGTGATGGGGTGCCTGCACGACGCGCTCGGGCGCAGCGTGTTCCACTGGGACGGGCGCACCTTCCCGCTCAATTGCAGCGTCGGCCTGGTGCAGGTGGATGCGGCTTCCGCCGACGTCGAATGGGTGCTGCATGCCGCCGACGCGGCCTGCTACCTGGCCAAGGAGGAAGGCCGCAACCGCATCCGCAGCTATCGCGACACCGACGAAACCCTGGCGCGGCGGCGCAGCGAACTGGAATGGGTCGCCAGCGCGCAGAGCGCGATCGGCGAGAACCGCCTGCTGCTGTACGCGCAGCGCATCGACGCGCTCGGCGGCAACGGCGGCCTGCGCTACGAAGTGCTGACCCGCCTGCGCGACCGCGAGGGCGAAATCCACACGCCGGGCAAGTTCCTCGCCGCGATGGAGCGTTTCGGGCAAGCGGCCGTCGTCGACCGCTACGTGTTCAATGCGGTGCTCGACGAATTGCGCAGCGACCCGGCGCACCTCAACCGCCTGCAACTGTGCCACATCAACGTGTCCGCGCAATCGATCGCCGACCCGGCGTTCCGCGCGTACGTGGCCGGCCAGCTCGATGCGGCGCCGAACGTCGCGCGCAAGCTGTGCTTCGAGATCACCGAGACGGCGATGATCTCGAACCTGGCCGATGCGCGCCGTTTCATCGACGCGATCCGCCAGCGCGGCTGCAAGGTCGCGCTCGACGACTTCGGCAGCGGGCTTTCGTCGTTCGGCTACCTGAAATCGCTGCCGGTGGACATCGTCAAGATCGACAGCGTGTTCGTGTCCGACCTGGCCGAGAACGAATCGGACCTGGTGCTGGTGCGCTCGATGAGCCAGATCGCGCGCGCGCTGGGCAAGATCACCATCGCCGAGGGCATCGAATCGGAACTGGTCGCGCGCCAGCTCGCCGGGATCGGCATCGATTACGCGCAGGGCTACGGCATCCACCGGCCGACGCCGCTGGAGGAATTCATCGAGCGCCGCCCGCCGCGCAAGAAACCGGAAGCGGCGGCCTGACTGCCGCTTTGCGCGATAATGCACGGATGGAAGCCATCCGCCTCAACAAGTACATCGCCGATTCCGGGCACTGCTCGCGGCGCGAAGCCGATGACCTGATCGAACAGCAGCGTGTCAGCGTCAATGGCGAAATCGCCGGCATCGGCACCCTGGTCGAGGCCGGCGACGACGTGCGCATCGACGGCGAAGCGCTGAAAATCCGCAAGGCCAAGGCCGGCAAGCGCCGCCACGTCTACATCGCGCTGTTCAAGCCGGAAGGCGTCACCTGCACCACCGACACCTCGGTGAAGGGCAACATCGTCGATTTCGTCGGCCACGAGCAGCGCGTCTTCCCGATCGGTCGGCTCGACAAGGATTCCGAAGGCCTGATCCTGCTGACCAGCAACGGCGACATCGTCAACCGGATCCTGCGCAAGGAAAACGGCCACGAGAAGGAATATCTCGTCGGCGTGAACAAGCCGGTGACGCCGCAGTTCTTGAGCGGCATGGCCAAGGGCGTGCGCATCCATGGGCAGATGACGTTGCCGTGCCGTACCGCGCGCATCGCGCCGTTCGGTTTCCGGATCACGTTGACGCAGGGCCTGAACCGGCAAATCCGCCTGATGAGCGCCGAGTTCGGTTATCGGGTCAAGCAACTGCGCCGCGTGCGCATCGACAACATCAAGCTCGGCGTGCTCAAGCCCGGCCAGTGGCGCAACCTCAGCGACGCGGAGTTGCGCGGGTTGTTGCCCGATCAGAAAGACTGGTGAATCAATCCTTGCGGTGCGCGAACACCGGTTGCAGGAACACCGCGGCCATCACGATGGCGACGCCAGCATAGAACTTCGGCGTCAGCTCGTGCGTCTCGCCGAGGAACAGCGCGGCGATGATGATCGCGTACACCGGTTCGAGGTTGATCACCAGTTGCACCGTGTACGCGCTCAGTCGGTGCAGCGCGACCAATGAAAGCGCGAACGGCACCAGCGTGCACAGGATCGACAGCGCCAGCAGCAGCCACAGGTCGTGCGCGCTCGGCACGAGCAGCAGCGGGCCGTCGAACGGCGGGAAAATCCAGTGCATCAGCGGCGCGAGGAGCGACAGGGTCAGCACTCCGGCGCCCATCTCGATCGCGGTGACGGTAAGCGCATCGCCGCGACCGCTCATGCGCTTGTTGAGCGACGAGAACACGGCCACGCCCAGCGCCGACAGGGCGCCGGCGATGATGCCGGCGCGATAGCCCAGCGGCACGCCGCCGACCACCAGCGCGATGCCCGGCAACACCGCGACGCCGAAGAACAGCTCGCGCCACGAGAACGCGCGCCTGGCGATCCACGGTTCGATGAAGGCGATGAACGCCGGCGCCATCGCGATGCAGGTCGCGCCGACCGAGGCGTTCGACAATTTGATCGCGCCGTAGAAGGTGAGCCAGTGCAGGGCGACGATCGCGCCGATGCCGGCGTACTTGAGCAGGTTGTTCGCGCCCAGCGTGCGCAGGCCTTTCCATACCTGCGGGAACAGCAGCAGCACGAGCACCACGAACAGCATGCGCCACCATACCAGCGGCAGCGCCGGAAGCGAGATCAGCTTGCCGAGGATCGCGGTGATGCCCCACAACAGGACGCAGAAATGGATTTGCCAGCGGGCGAGGGTCGTGGGGTGCATGCAACGCGGATTATCCGGTGCGGCCTTCGGCAAGGATAGTTGCGGTTGCCGATGCAATTACGGGGCTTGTTTCATCCTTTCGCCAGCTTGGCGAAGGCGTACACGCGGGCGACGCGGCTCCATGTGATTGCGAACACGATCAACTGGGTGAGCAGCCAGCCGACGACGAAGCTGCCGAAGCCGGCGCCATCGAGCTTGATGCGCAGCCAGCCGAACAGCGCGACCGCGATCGCGCCGGCGATCGCCGCGCCGATCCACACGATCGCGCTGGCCAGCGGGCGCCTGAGCACCAGCTTGAAACCGCGCCACCACGCGCGAAACACCGAACGCAGCGAGGTCTCCGCGCCCAGCCAGCCGCGTGCGGCTTCCAGCGTCGCGTGCATGAAGACGAACGCCAGCGCGAACACCGCCAGGGCGACGTAATGCGCGTGCTGCACCTGGCTTTCGAGGACCGCGTGTTCGGTGAGCTTCTTGGCCACGCCGCTGGCGACCGCGCCGATGGCGAAGGCGATGCCCAGCGGAATCAGCGACCACAGCGTCAGCCGGAACATGCGCCAGTATTCGGCGAGGCCGGCGTGCGCGAGTTCGCCGAGTTTCAGCGTGTGCCCGGCGCGGATCGACGCGACCACCATGCCGGTCAACCACGGCGACAGCAGCAGGCTCAGCGCGAACGCCGCCAGTGCGCCGGCGTGGTTGGCCGCCGCGTAACCGGTGTTCATTTCGATGTAGCCGCGGATCAGCGTTGCCGCGTCGTGGCCGGCGGCGACGTCGGCCGCATGCGTGGAATGCGCGAACTGCGCGTTCAGGCCGCTCCACAGCGGCAGCGCCAGCAGCAGCGTCGGCAGGCCGAGCGCCAATGCCCACCACAGCAGGATGCGCCATTGCAGTGCGGCGAAAAGCGCGGAAAACAGCGCGGCGAAACCGTTCGGGGAATTTTTCCGGCTCATGCGAGGCTCACCAGCAGGGCAAGGAAGGATTTGAAGAGCGTGGCCAGCGCCGCGGTCCAGCGTCGTGCCGGCGCACCGTTGCTTTCCAGCGTGCGGCTGTTGTCGAGCAGGTTGGCGTCGAGGAAATGCGCGTTTTGCGGGTCGAGTTCCGCCGACACCGCCTTCACCGGCTTGACCCAGCTGTAGCGCTGCCACGCTTGCGGCCCGGAGAAATGCATGGTTTCGCTGCTGCCGTCGGCGAACCTGACCAGCAGCGTTTGTGGCACGTCGGCGCCCTTGCGCTGCACCAGCACCGTGGTGCGGAACGGATACGGGCCACCGTCCGCGGGTTTCGCGTGCGGGTGTTTGTCCTTCCATTCCTTGCGCTGCTTGTCGATCTCCTCGTCGATGTCCTTGCCGGTCAGTTCGACCGGCTGGCCGTCGCGTTCGACGTAGCCGGACGCGGGCAGTTCCTCGTGGCTGTCGAAGCCGGCGATGGAGTCGTCGATCTTGCGCACCGCGTACACCTGCTGGGCGAAGGTTTTCTCGATCGCGTCGCGCTGGCCGCTGCTGTCGATCAGCGCCTGGCGGAAGTCGGCGGCGGAAGGATGGCGGAACTTCCAGCGCGCGTAGTACAGCTTGAAGGCCTTTTCCAGCGCCGGCGTGCCGAGCTGCGCTTCGAGGTCGCGCATGGTCGTGGCGGTGCGCGAATACACGCTGTTGTAGCCCATGTCCGACATGCGGTCCCACGAGTTGGCGCCGATCGGATCGGACGGGTTGGCGTCCATCGCGCCCATGCGTTCGTAATCGAAACCGGTGATGGTCGGCGCAAGCCCGAGCCACGTCTTCAGGCCCGGCGTGGTCAGGTGCACGTCCTGCTTGCGCGCGCCCAGCATGCGCATGTCCCAGAACTCGTTGAGGCCTTCGTCGAGCATTGGTTCCTCGAATTCGTTGGAGCCGAGGATGCCGTAGAAATAGCCGTGGCCGAATTCGTGGATGGTGACGAAGTCGAGCAGGTCGCCGACCAGCGTGCCCTTTTCGACGGTCGAATAGCCTTCGGCGGTGAAGAAGGTCGGGTATTCCATGCCGCCGGCCTCCTCGGCGTTGTACGGCGGGATCACCACCGTCACCGTTGCGTACGGATACGGGCCGAGCGTGTTCGAGAACCAGGTCAGCGAATCCTGGGTGGCCTTCAGCGCCGGAGCGGCGGAAGCGACGTTCTCCGGCGTGTACAGCACGCGGATCGCGACCTTCGGGCTGCCCGGGCCTTGCCAGCTGCCCTCGAGCGGCTTGGCGTAGCGCTTGTCCGCGGTCCACGCGAAATCGTGCACGTCGTTCTGCACGAAGTGGTGCGTGGCCTTGCCGTCCTTCTCGAGCGGCGCGCCTTGCTCCGCGCCGACCGCGCCGACGGCGTAGTCCCTGGGCACGGTGAGGCGCACGTCGTATTCGCCGTAGTCGGCGTAGAACTCGCTGTGCGCGTGGAATTCGTGCACGTTCCAGCGCGTCTGCGTGGCACCGCGTTCGCCCGGCAGTTCGAGCACGCCGATCTTCGGGAACCACTGGCCGACGAGATGGAACGTGCCCCAGTAACCGGTGCGCGCGACCACGCGCGGCAACTGGTCGAGGAAGCCGATGTCCAGCGTCGTGCTCGCGCCCGGCGCGACCGGTTGCGGCAGGTCGAATTCGACCACGGTCTTGTCGCTGGCCGGACCGTTGTCCGGGTGCACGTAATGCCACTTCACCTCCGCGCCGTCCTGCGTCACCGACTTCAGGCGCGTGTAGCCCCATTCGCCGTCGCGGGTGCTGACGTCGCTGCGGAAACCGAAGCCGCTGTTGCGCTGCTCGGTCATGAAGGTGCTGTCGTTGCCCTCGAACGCGTTGAGGTACAGGTGCAGGAACACCGCGCGCACCGGCTGGTTGCTGCGGTTGCGCCAGGTGAGTTTTTCCTGCGCGGTGACGACGTGCTTGTCCGGGTCGAGTTCGGCGCTGATCTGGTAGCGCACCACGCGGTCGGACAGCGTCGCTTCGCTGCCGCTGCGCGGCCCGCCCCAGGCATCGTCGGCGCTGGGCGTTTCGACCGCGGCGGCGTGCGCGCCGACGAACGGGATGTCGGCGATGTCCAGCGGTTTTTCCGCGGCGGGCGCAGGCGCTTGGGCGGCTTGCGGCGTTTGTGCGGCATCGCGCGCGAAGGCCGCGGGCGCAAGGGCGAGCAGGGCCGTAGCGAACAGCAGAGGTCGAAGCATGGCGATTTCCCCGTGACAAAGCTGCTCCGCAGTCTGCGCGATGCGGGGCGCGGGGACAAGCCTCCTTCTTCAGTGCGCGTCCGCCGGCGTCGCCGCGGCCTGTGCCGGCGGCCGGCACAGCGGCACCAGCACCAGCGCGGCGAGGAACATCCACGCCATCAGCCGGAAGCTGTCGTCGAAGGCCAGGGTCAGCGCCTCGCGCATCGCCACGCGCGCCAGTTCGCCCTGCATCATCAGTTGCGCGTGCGCGGCATCGGGCGTGCTGCGCAGAATCCACCGGGTCAGCTCGACGGCGTACCGGTTGACGACGCGGCCGGGTTCGCCCAGCGCTTCGCCGAGGCGCTCGAAATGGAGGCGGGTCAGGTCGCCGATCCAGGTGTTGACCACGGCGATGCCGATCGCGCCGCCGAGGTTGCGCATCAGGTTGAACAGGCCGGACGCGTAGCGCAGTTCGGCGCCGGCGAAACCGCCCAGCGCCATCGTCACGCTCGGCACGATGCACAGCATGATCGAGAAGCCGCGCAGCAGTTGCGGCAAGAGGAACGCGCCGAAACCCCACTCGGGCGTCAGCTGCGAGGTCGCCCACAGGCTCGTCGCGAACAGGACCAGGCCGACCGCGATCATCGCGCGCATGTCCACGCGCTGCGACAGCTTCGCGGCGACCAGCGTGCTGCACAACTGGGCGATGCCGGTGACGAACACGGTCAGGCCGATCTGCAGGCTGTCGTAGCCGCGCACGCGGCCGAGGAACACCGGCAGCAGGTACGTCGCCGCGTAGATGCCGAAGCCGATGACGAGGTTGAACAGGCAGGCGAACGCGAACGTCGGCTTGCGGAACGGCGAGAGCTTGACGATCGGCCCGCGCGAACGCAGCGAGCGTTCGAGGAACAGGGCGAACGCGACCAGCGACAGCCACGCCGCGGTGGCGATGTCCGCGTCACCGAACCAGTCGTGGCGCGGGCCTTCTTCGAGCACGTATTCCATGCCGCCGAGGAACACCGCCATCGCGATCAGGTGCGCGTAGTCGATGCGCTTGAGCAAGGCAAGATTCGGCGCATCGACGCGGATGACCGCCAGCGACAGCACGGTGACGGCAATGCCCGGCACGATGTTGACGTAGAAGATCCAGCGCCAGTTGGCGATGCTGGTCAGCCAGCCGCCGACCGTCGGTCCCAGCGTCGGCGCGAGCACCGAGACCATGCCGAGGATCGCCGGGATCATCGCGCGCTCCTTGCCGGTGAACAGGGTGAAGCCGGTGGCGAACACGGTCGGCACCATCGCCCCGCCGACGAAGCCCTGCACGATGCGGAACGCGACCATCGAATTCATGTCCCAGGCCATGCCGCACAGCGCGCTGGACAGGGTGAACAAACCGGCCGACAACGCGAACAGCCAGCGCGTCGACAATGCCTGCGCAAGGAACGCGGAGAACGGGATCATCACCAGTTCCGCCATCAGGTAGCCGGTCTGCACCCAGCTGATTTCGTCCGGGCCGGCGGACAGGCCGGCCTGCACGTCGTTGAGCGAGGCGGCGACGATCTGGATGTCGAGCAGGGCCATGAACTGGCCAAAGGCCATGATCCCGAAGATCAGGAACTTGCGTGCCTTCGGCAGCGCATCGGGTGCAAGCGGGGCGGGGGGAATCGGCGCTGCGATCATGGCGGGACTGGCCGGATTGCAATGGAATTACGATCATCATATGATGATCATCATCCAATGGCGAACGGAGCGGCGCGATGCGCTACGACGGCGAACACAAGCTACAGACCCGCGAACGCGTGCTCGACGCGGCGGCGAAGGCGATTCGGTTGAGCGGCCCGGACAAGGTCGGCGTGGCCGCGGTGATGGCCGACGCGGGCCTCACCCACGGCGGCTTCTACGCGCACTTCAAGTCGAAGGACGATCTGGTCGTGGCCGCGATCGAGCACATGCTGGTGCAGGCGAGGTCGCGTTTCGCGCACGAGACTGCGGGCCGCGAACCGGCCGAGGCCTTGCGCGCCTACATCGATTTCTACCTGTCGAAGAAATACCGCGACGCGCGCGCCAGTGGTTGCCCGGTGGCGGCACTGGCCTCGGATTCGCCGCGCCTGCACGACGAAGCCCGCGCCGCGCATGCGCGCGGCGTGCAGACGATGGCAGCGCGCATCGCCGGATTGCTGAGGGCCAACGGCAATGCCGATGCGCACAACCTCGCGCGTTCGGCGGTGGCCGAGTTGATCGGCGCGCTGGCGCTGGCGCGCATCGAGCCGGACGCGAAGCAATCCGACGAGGTGCTCGCTGCATCGAAGCGGGCGCTCAAGCGCCGCCTCGGCATCGACGCGTTGCACTGAACCGCGCCGGATTGAATCACGCCACGAAGGAAGGAGCACCAAGATGAGCTTGGCCGATGAAGTCGCCGCAGGACAGGATGGCTTGACCCAGTTGCGCATGCTGCTCGCGTCCGGGCGCAAGCCGGGCATCGCGAAGTCGCTGGATTTCGATTTCGTCGAAGTCGATGCCGGGCGCGCGGTGTTCGCCGGCACGCCGGGCGAACACGCCTACAACCCGATCGGCAGCGTGCACGGCGGCTATGCGGCGACGCTGCTGGATTCGGCTTGCGGCTGCGCGACGCACTCGAAACTCTCGCCGACGCAGGCGTACACCACGCTGGAATTGAAGGTCGCGTACCACAAGGCGATCACCCGCGACAGCGGCGTGCTGCGCGCCGAAGGCGTGGTGCTGAGCATCGGCCGGCGCGCCGCGTTCGCCGAAGCCAGGCTCGTCGGCGCCGATGGCAAGTTGTATGCGTCGGCGACGTCGACCTTGCTGGTGATGGACAGATGAGCGCGGCGGCAAGCGAGGTTCCCGCGCGCTGGGCGCCGTCGCGCAAGGCGCTGGTCGCGGTGGCCGCGGCAGCGATCGCCGCCGCGCTCGGCGCATGGTGGATCGCGCTGCCGAAGCGTTCGGTCAGCACCGACAACGCGTACCTGCAAGCCGATGTTTCGCAGGTCGCGCCGAAGGTCGCGGGCCTCGTGGCGGACGTGCTGGTGCAGCACAACCAGCGCGTCGTGCGCGGGCAGCCGCTGTTGCGCATCGACCCGGAGGAGTTCGATGCGCGCGTCGCTTCAGCGCAAGCCAATCTGCGCAATGCGCAGGCGGCGGCGCAGGCCGCGCGCGCGGCGCTGGCATCGCAGGATGCGGACGAGCAGGTAGCGCGTTCCAGCGTGCGCAGCGCGCAAACCACCATCGCCGCGGTTGATGCGCAACGCGCGCAGGCGCAATCGGATCGCAAGCGCTATGAAGACCTCGGTGCGCAGCAACTGGTGTCGCGGCAGGACGTCGAGCATTACCGCACCGCCGAAACCGGCGCCGCCGGCAGCGCGGAGCAATCGCGCGCGACCTTGCAGGTGGCACGCGACCAACTCGTGCTCACGCAAAGCAAGCGCGACAACCTGCGCGCCGCGCTCGCCGAGGCGGTGGCCGCCGTCGCGCAATCACAAGCGGCGCTCGACCTGGCGCTGCAGGACCAGCGCAACACGCTGGTGCGTTCGCCGATCGAGGGCGTTGCCGGCGACAGGCATGTCGAGCCGGGCGATTACGTGCAGCCGGGCACGCGGCTGATGGACGTGGTGCCGCTGCAGGCGTTGTACGTCGTGGCCAATTTCAAGGAAACCCAGGTCGCGCGGATGTTGCCGGGGCAATCGGCGGAAATCGAAGTCGATGCGCTGCCACACACGAAGCTGCGCGGGGTGGTCGACAGTTTCGCGCCCGGTTCCGGTTCGCAATTCTCGCTGCTGCCGTTCGAGCCGGGCACCGGAAATTTCACCAAGATCGTGCAGCGCGTGCCGGTGCGCATCCGTTTCGCACCGGACCAGAAAGGCCTAGACCGATTGCGGCCGGGCCTGTCGAGCATCGTCAGCGTGCGCTTGGACGGTGCTCGTGCGCGCGATGACGGCGCACAGGCCGCGACGAGGCTCTGAGAGAAACGCCTGTCGGCGAGACCGGCGCCGTCAGGAAACGCGTGCCGGAGCATTGGCGCCAGCCACCGCCAGCGCGGTCATGTTGAGCACGCGGCGCACCGTTGCCGACGGCGTCAGCACGTGCGCGGGAGCGGCGGTGCCGAGCAGGATCGGGCCGACGGTCACGCCGCGGCCGCTGGCGACCTTGAGCACGTTGAACAGGATGTTGGCCGCATCCAGGTTCGGGCAGACCAGCACGTTGGCGTTGTCCTGCAAACCGCTGCTGCCGGGCTGGCCGGTGCGGATCGTTTCCGACAACGCGGCATCGCCTTGCACTTCGCCGTCGCTTTCCACGCCGGGCGCGATTTCGGCGAAACGCGCATGCGCCTCGCGCATCTTCAGCGCCGACTTGCGCGCGGACGAGCCGTGGCTGGAGTGCGACAGGAACGCCACGCGCGGCGGCAGGCCGAAGCCATGAACTGCGTCGGCCGCCAGCTTGGCGATGTCGGCGAGTTGCTGCGCGTCGGGATCTTCGCCGACGTAGGTGTCGGCGACGAACAGGGTGCGGTTGTCCAGCATCAGCGCATTGAGCGCGGCCGGTTCGGAAACGCCGGGCTTGAGGCCGATCACCTCGCGCACGTGGTGCAGATGCGCGTCGTAATCGCCGTCCAGTCCGCACAGCAGCGCGTCGGCTTCGCCCTGCTGCACCAGCAGCGCGGCGAGCAGGGTGTTGGGACGTGCAACTTCACCGTGAGCCTCGCTGTAGCGGCGCAGGCGCGGATCGTTTTCGGGATCGACGATGGCGACGTCGGTGCCGGGGCGCAAGCGCAGGCCGGCCTTGCGGATGGCGGCTTCGATGGCAACGGGGTTGCCGATCAGGATGGGCCGGACCAGTTGCTCGTCGAGCGCCGCCTGCACCGCGCGCAACACGCGTTCGTCCTGGCCTTCGGCATAGGCCACGCGCTTGTTCGTCGCGGTGCGCGCGGTGGCGAACACCGGCTGCATGAAGGTGCCTGTGCGGTAGACGAATTCGGTCAGGCGGTTGCGGTAGGCATCGAGATCCGCGATCGGACGCGTCGCCACGCCGGAGTGCTCGGCGGCGCGCGCGACCGCCGGGGCGATCCGCAGGATCAGGCGCGAATCGAACGGCTTGGGAATGATGTAGTCGGGGCCGAACGAAAGCTCCTGGCCGACGTAGGCCATGGCCACTTCGTCGCTGCTCTCGGCCTTGGCCAGCGCGGCGATCTCGCGCACGCAGGCCAGCTTCATTTCCTCGGTGATCCGGGTCGCGCCGCAATCCAGCGCGCCGCGGAAGATGTAGGGAAAGCACAGCACGTTGTTGACCTGGTTCGGATAGTCCGAACGGCCGGTGGCGATGATGCAGTCCGGGCGCGCGGCCTTGGCCAGTTCCGGGCGGATTTCCGGCTCCGGGTTGGCCAGGGCGAGGATGATCGGCTTGGCGGCCATGCTCTTGACCATCTCGACCGTGAGCACGCCGGGCGCCGAGCAGCCGAGGAACACGTCGGCGCCCTTCACCACGTCGGCCAGGGTGCGCGCGCCGGTGTCCTTCTGCGCGTAGCGCGACTTCGACTCGTCGAAGCCGCCCGGGCGGCCCATGTAGATCAGGCCCTTGGAGTCGCAGGCGAAGATGTTGGCCGGCTTCGCGCCGAGGCCCACCATCACGTCCAGGCAGGCGATGGCCGCGGCGCCGGCGCCCGACACGGCGATCTTCACGTCTTCGATCTTCTTGCCGACGAGTTCGAGGCCGTTGATGAGCGCGGCGGCCGAGATGATCGCCGTGCCGTGCTGGTCGTCATGGAACACCGGGATGTTCATGCGCTCGCGCAGCTTCTTCTCGATGTAGAAGCACTCGGGCGCCTTGATGTCCTCGAGGTTGATGCCGCCGAGCGTGGGTTCGAGCGCCGCGATGATGTCGACGAGCTTGTCGGGGTCGTTCTCGGCGAGTTCGATGTCGAACACATCGATGCCCGCTAACTTCTTGAACAGGCACCCCTTGCCTTCCATGACCGGCTTGCTCGCCAGCGGACCGATGTTGACAAGTCCGAGCACGGCGGTG
>JAATFG010000057.1 GCA_015655355.1 Lysobacterales bacterium | reverse complement strand
GAACCCGCGACCTCCGGCGTGACAGGCCAGCATTCTAACCAGCTGAACTACCGCTCCATGAACTTGCATGCTGTTGCGAACCATCGCGAGATGGTGGGTGCTGAGGGTTTCGAACCCCCGACCCGCTCCTTGTAAGGGAGCCGCTCTACCGCTGAGCTAAGCACCCGTGGTGCTTCGCGTCGAATCATTATCGACCCGACGGCGGAGCCGATTAGTTTACGGCATCCTTCAGGGCTTTGCCAGCCTTGAATGCCGGGTTCTTCGACGCGGCGATCTTGATGTCTTCGCCGGTCTTCGGGTTGCGGCCGGTGCGGGCGGCGGGCTCGCGCACCTGGAACGAACCGAAGCCGACGAGGGTCACGGTATCGCCCTTCTTCAGCGCACCAGTGACGCTGGCAACGACGGCATCCAGCGCGCGACCGGCATCCGCCTTGGTCAGGCCGGCAGCTTCGGCGACGGCATCAATCAATTCATTTTTATTCATCGAGAACTCCTTGGGCGGTATTGGACCGCATCATGTGTAACCGAAACCGCTGCATGCGCGCATGAACACGGCTTCGGTGCGAGGCGCTCCGCGAGCTTGCAATGCGGGTTGCGCGAGGGCGTGAATATATACCAGCGCGCTCCACCCCACGCAAGCGAAAACCGCTGAAATCCGCGGCTTTTTCGTCATTCCCGACGCGAAGCCGCGGATTTGCCGCCATCATTCCATTCAATGCTTGACATCGGCCTGCACACCGGCTTGCGCATCTTCACGCACCGGCTCCGCACCCGCGACTTTGGTCGCCAAGGCATCGGCTGCCGGCAACGGCCGCAATGGCTGCTCCAGCGCCAGATCGAGCACTTCGTCGATCCATTTCACCGGAATGATCTTGATGCCCCGGGTGACGTTCTCCGGGATGTCGGCGAGGTCCTTCTTGTTCTCGTCGGGAATCAGCACGGTGGTGATGCCGCCACGCAGCGCGGCCAGCAGTTTCTCCTTCAAGCCGCCGATCGCCGAAACGCGACCGCGCAAGGTGATTTCGCCGGTCATCGCGACTTCCTTCTTCACCGGGTTCTTGGTCAGTGTCGAAACCAGCGCGGTGACCATCGCGATGCCGGCGCTCGGGCCATCCTTCGGCGTCGCGCCATCGGGCACGTGCAGGTGGATGTCGTGCTTGTGCAGGAATTCGGCGTCGATGCCCAACTGCACGGCACGCGAACGCACCACCGACAGCGCCGCCGTCGCCGATTCCTTCATCACGTCGCCGAGTTGGCCGGTGAGGGTGACGCCGCCCTTGCCCGGGACCAGGGCGACTTCGATCTGCAGCAAATCGCCGCCAACCTCGGTCCACGCCAAGCCGGTGACGAGGCCGACTTCGTTCTGCTCTTCGGCGCGGCCGAAATCGAAGCGGCGCACGCCGAGATACTTGTCGAGATTCTTCGCATCGACCTTGATGGTCTTGACGTTGCCCTTCTTGTCCTTTTGGGGACCTGCGAGCGCGATTTCCTTGACCACCTTGCGGCATATCTTGGCGATCTCGCGTTCGAGGTTGCGCACGCCGGATTCGCGCGTGTAATAACGCACGATGTCGTGGATCGCGCCTTCCTCGATCTTCAATTCGTCGGCCTTCAGTCCATTCGCCTTGAGCTGCTTCGACACCAGGTACTTCTGCGCGATGTTGAGCTTCTCGTCCTCGGTGTAGCCGGGGATGCGGATCACTTCCATGCGGTCGAGCAACGGGCCGGGAATGTTGAGCGAATTCGAGGTGGCGACGAACATCACTTCGCTCAGGTCGAGATCGACTTCGAGGTAGTGGTCGTTGAAGCTGTGGTTCTGCTCCGGATCGAGCACTTCCAGCAGCGCCGACGACGGGTCGCCGCGGAAATCCATGCTCATCTTGTCGATTTCGTCGAGCACGAACAGCGGATTCTTGGTGCCGACCTTGTTGAGGTTCTGCACGATGCGGCCCGGCATCGAACCGACGTAGGTCTTGCGATGGCCGCGAATTTCCGCTTCGTCGCGCACGCCGCCGAGCGACATGCGCACGAACTTGCGGTTGGTCGCCTTGGCGATGGTCTGCCCGAGCGAAGTCTTGCCCACGCCCGGCGGGCCGACCAGGCACAGGATCGGCCCCTTCATCTGCCTCACCCGCGATTGCACCGCGAGGTATTCGAGGATGCGTTCCTTGACCTTTTCCAGGCCGTAGTGATCGGAATCGAGCAAATCCTGCGCGGCTTTCAGGTCGCGACGAACCTTGGTGCGCTTGTTCCAGGGCACGCCGACGATCCAGTCGAGATAGTTGCGCACGACGGAGGCTTCGGCCGACATCGGCGACATCTGCTTGAGCTTGTTCAACTCGCTCTTGGCCTTGGTCTCGACCGCCTTCGGCATGCCGGCGGCGGCGATCTTGCGCGCCAGTTCTTCCAGCTCGTTCGGCGCGTCGTCCAGCTCGCCGAGTTCCTTCTGGATCGCCTTCATCTGCTCGTTGAGGTAGTACTCGCGCTGCGACTTCTCCATCTGCGCCTTGACGCGGCCGCGGATGCGCTTCTCGATCTGCAGCACGTCCATCT
>JAATFG010000010.1 GCA_015655355.1 Lysobacterales bacterium | reverse complement strand
TCCTGGATGAAGAACACCGGGATGTTGTTGCCGACCAGGTCCCAGTTGCCTTCCTTGGTGTACAGCTTCACCGCGAAACCGCGCACGTCGCGTGGCGTGTCGATGGAGCCGGCGCCACCGGCCACGGTCGAGAAGCGCGTGAACAGCGGCGTGCGTTCGCCCACTTCGGTGAGCACGCGCGCGGTGGTGTATTTCTTCAGTGACTTCGTGAGTTCGAAGTAGCCGTGCGCGGCCGAACCGCGCGCATGCACGATGCGCTCGGGGATGCGTTCGTGGTCGAAGTGGGTGATCTTTTCGCGGAGGATGAAATCCTCCAGCAAGGTCGGGCCGCGCTCGGTGCTGCGCAGCGAGTTCTGGTTGTCGCCGAGCGGGGTGCCCTGGTTGGTGGTCAGCGGCGGATGCCTGCCGCCGGCCTGTTGCTGCAATTCGTCGCCGTTGCCGCGGCTGTCGCGATCAACCTTCCGTTCTGTCTTGCGAGCGGCGGCTTTGGCTGATGGGCTGGGTTTCTTCGCCATGACTTGCTCCGGAACAGTGAGGTAGGGCGCGCGAATGGCGCCGTTTTCCGATCCTGCACCGCCCGGAGTGAATGCCCCGTCGACTTCGCTGTGTCAGCTTGATGCGGAGGCTACCGATGTCTTGTTCGCCGCTGCGGGGTTCAGGCAGTCGCGGGTCATTGGCGTGGCATCGGCGCTTACGCAGAGCTCGAAATCCAGCGGCAGGTCGGCCATGCCGCGTTCGGTATCCGCGGCCATCGCAAACTGCCGGATTGGCGCGCTGCATGACGGGTTCGTTGTGCAGTCGCGCTCGAACACGCCGTAGTGGCACTGGCCGCTACGGCTGTGGATGCACTCGAAGGTCGAGGTGGGACCGAGCACGGTGACGCGGCTGTAGATCCGGTCGGTGCCGTTGGTGGTGCTGCGCATGATGATGGTGCGGCCGGCGTGATCGCAGCCAGCCAGTGCGAGAATGAAGTAGAACAGCGCAATGAGCTTGTGCATGACGTGCCTCGTGGTTGGCGTGGTCGGCGATACCTACATGTTGCGGAACAGCGTCATGAAGGGCTGGCTGACGGTGAGGGTCTCCGGCCGCTGCTTCAGTCGCAGCGTGCCCTTGCCGCTGTCGTCGCGGATCACCGCGACGATCGCCTTCAGATTGACGATGGTGGAGCGGTGGATCTGCTTGAAATGGACCGGGTCGAGCACGTCGAGCAGTTCGCGGATGGGCTTGCGCAGCAGCGCTTCGCCATCGGCGGTCATCGCCACGGTGTACTTGTTGTCGGCGCGGAAGTAAGCGATGTCGTCGACCATGATCAAGCGAGTTTCGCGCCCGCTGCTGGCGGTGATCCAGGTCAGCGGCGTCGCGCTGCCGGTGGGCGTGGCGGCCTGTGCGAGTTGCCGCAATGTCTGTGCGATATCTGCCGGGATACCGCCGCTGGCCGCGCGCGACTTGACCCGTTGCACGGTGGCGGCAAGGCGCTCCGGTGCGATCGGCTTGAGCAGGTAGTCGACGGCGCCGCGTTCGAACGCATCGATGGCGTACTGGTCGTAGGCGGTGGTGAACACGATCTGCGTGGCGGGGCTGGATTCGATCGCCGCCATGGCGACTTCTAGGCCGGTGAGGCCTGGCATGCGGATGTCGAGAAACGCCACCTCGGGCTTGTATTCGGCGATGGCCTCCAGCGCAGCCGCGCCGTCCTCGCATTCGGCGATGACATCGAGCTCGGGCCAGGTTTCGGCGAGCAGCCGCCCTAGCGCGCTGCGCAGCAGCGCTTCGTCTTCGGCGACCACGGCGCGGATCATGCGGCGGCTCCGGCGGCCGGCACGGTGATCGTCGCGGCTACGCCGGCCGGCACGTTGGCGACCACAGCCAGCGAGGCTTCGCCGTCGTACATCAGGCGCAGCCGTTCGCGCACATTCTTCAGGCCGATGCCGGTGCCGCCGCCCATATCGCTGAAGCCCTGGCCATCGTCGGCCACGGTGATCGCGATGGTGGCGTCGTCGCGGCGCGCGAAGATCCACACCGTGCCGCCGGCGGGCTTGGGTTCGAGCCCGTGCTTGATCGCGTTTTCCACCAGGGTCTGCAGCATCATCGGCGGCAGCGGGGTGGTGCGCAGCGCCTCGGGCACGTCGATCTGCAGGCCGAGCCGGGTGCCCATGCGTATCTTCAGGATTTCCAGGTAGGCGCGAGCGCGCTCGAGTTCGTCGCCCAATGTGGACAAGGTGTCCTCAGCGCTAGGCAGCGAGCGGCGCAGGTAGGTGATCAGGTGCCCGAGCATCTCGTCGGCCTGTACCGGATTGCTGCGTGTGAGGTATTGCGCGCTGGCCAGCGTGTTGTAGAGGAAGTGCGGCTCGACCTGCGCGTGCAGCAGGCTGAGCTTGGCGACGGTGAGTTCCTTCTCGGTGGCGGTCTGCGCATTCGCCTTCTGTTCGTTGCGGCGGCGTTCGGCGACGCGGCGGGTGATCGCGCGCGCGATGGCCTCGGCGTTTTCCAGGTTGGTGCCGTCGTCGACGCGGAACCAGTCGCTCCACGCCCCGCTCTCCGGTTCGCAGATCAGCGTGACGCTGCCGCTGCCTTCGCCCGGCGTGACGGTGGCCAGGATCTGGTTGCGCGTGTGGCCGAACCAGTTGGACGGATTAAACGCACCCAGCACGCCGCGACCGTAGGGCGTGGGACGGCGGACCTTGGCGCGCACCTGCAGGCTGTCGCGGGCGCTTTCGACTTCCATCGTGCGCG
>JAATFG010000015.1 GCA_015655355.1 Lysobacterales bacterium | reverse complement strand
TCGCCTGCGGTGTAGCCGGCCTTGCCGATCGCTTCGAGGATGGTGTCCAGCGCTTCGACATTGCTGCGGAAATCCGGGGCGAAACCGCCTTCGTCGCCGACCGCGGTGCTCAGGCCGTGGCCCTTCAGCACCGACTTCAGCGAATGGAAAATCTCGGTGCCGGCGCGCAGCGCTTCGGAGAACGACTCGAAGCCGACCGGCAGCACCATGAACTCCTGGAAGTCGACGTTGTTGTCGGCATGCGCGCCGCCGTTGATGATGTTCATCATCGGCACCGGCAGTTCGACCCGCGATTCGGCGGTGTCGCTCAGGTGCTGCCACAACGCGACTTTCTTCGACGCGGCGACCGCATGCGCGTTCGCCAGCGACACGCCGAGCAGCGCGTTCGCGCCGAGGCGGCCCTTGTTCTCGGTGCCGTCGAGGTCGATCAGGCGGC
This sequence comes from Lysobacterales bacterium, assembly GCA_015655355.1. Taxonomy (GTDB): domain Bacteria; phylum Pseudomonadota; class Gammaproteobacteria; order Xanthomonadales; family Xanthomonadaceae; genus Pseudoxanthomonas_A. The sequence continues at coordinate 1,816 of JAATFG010000015.1, read as the reverse complement.
GGTCGAGGCCTTCCTGGTCATTGGCGTCGAAACCGTGCAGCGCCGTTGCGATCGTGGTGTTGACGTTCTCCACCGCCTTGCGTACGCCCTTGCCCTGGTAACGGGTCTTGTCGCCATCGCGCAGTTCTACCGCTTCCTTGGTGCCGGTCGAGGCGCCGGACGGCACCGCGGCGCGGCCGAATGAACCATCGGCGAGGGTCACTTCGGCTTCGAGGGTGGGATTGCCGCGCGAATCGAGGATTTCGCGGGCGTGGATCTTGGCAATGGCAGTCATGTGGGCCGTCGGTCGGGTCGGGTGGGTGGAATGGGACGGGCGATTATGCACGCGCTTCCTTCAGCAGCTTGCCGCCGGCCTTCTTTTCGCGCGCGGCGCGGATGAACCCGACGAACAGCGGATGGCCGTCGCGCGGGGTCGACAGGAACTCCGGGTGCGCCTGGCAGGCGAGGAACCACGGGTGCGTCTCGCGCGGCAGTTCGATCATCTCGACCAGCAGGTCGTCCATCGACTTGGCGGCGAAGACCAGGCCGGCGTCTTCGAGCTGGGTGCGGTAGCGGTTGTTGAATTCGTAGCGGTGGCGATGGCGTTCGCCGACCACGTCCTTGCCATACAGTTCGCGCGCCAAGGTGCCCGGCTTCAAGCGTTGTTCCTGCAGGCCGAGACGCATCGTGCCGCCGAGATCGGACTTCTCGTCGCGCTTCTCGACTTCGCCGGTCGCGTTGCGCCACTCGGTGATCAGGCCGATCACCGGGTGCGGCGAGAGCTTGTCGTTCTCGGTGCTGTTCGCGCCTTCCAGATGCAGCACGTTGCGGGCGAAATCGACCACCGCCGCCTGCATGCCGTAGCAGATGCCGAAATACGGCGTGCCGGTTTCGCGCGCGAACTTGCTGGTCAGCACCTTGCCCTCGAAGCCGCGGTCGCCGAAGCCGCCGGGCACCAGGATGCCGTCGACGTCCTGCAGCGCGGACAGGTCGGTGCCTTCGAGGTCCTGCGCCTCGATCCACTTCAGGTTGACCCGGGTTCTCTGGCGCAGGCCGCCGTGCTTGAGCGCTTCGCCGACCGACTTGTAGGCATCGTGGTGATCGACGTACTTGCCGACCACGGCGATCGTCACTTCGTCGAGCGGATGCAGCGTGGCATCGACCGCCGCGGCCCATTCGCTCAAATCGGCCTCCTGCTTGGCCGGCAAGCGCAGGCGTTCGACCACGAACTGGTCGAGGCCTTGCTTGTGCAGGCCGAACGGAATCTGGTACAGCACGGCTTCGTCCCGCACCGAAATCACCGCGCGTTCCGGCACGTTGGTGAACAGCGAAATCTTGCGCCGCTCGCCATCGGGCAGCGGCTGCTCGGTGCGGCACAACAGCACGTCCGGCTGGATGCCGATCGAGCGCAGTTCCTTCACCGAGTGCTGGGTCGGCTTGGTCTTGAGTTCACCGGCGGCGGCGATGTACGGCACCAGGGTGAGGTGCATGAACAAGGCCTTGTCCGGGCCGCGCTCGGTGCGGATCTGGCGGATCGCCTCCAGAAACGGCAGCGATTCGATGTCGCCGACGGTGCCGCCGATCTCGACCAGGGCCACGTCGAAGCCTTCGGTGGCCGCATCGATGTTGCGGATGATTTCGTCGGTGATGTGCGGGATCACCTGCACGGTCGCGCCGAGGTAATCGCCGCGGCGCTCCTTGCGGATCACGTTTTCGTAGATGCGCCCGGTGGTCACGCTGTTCTTGCGCGACAGGCGGGTGCGCACGAAGCGTTCGTAGTGGCCGAGGTCGAGGTCGGTCTCGGCGCCGTCGTCGGTGACGTAGACCTCGCCGTGCT
>JAATFG010000066.1 GCA_015655355.1 Lysobacterales bacterium | reverse complement strand
GCCAGGTCGGCGTCGTCGAGGCGCTTGGCCAGCGCGCGGGCGCGGACCACGCCGCCGACGTCCGGCGACACCACGATCAGGTTCTCGGTGCCGTAGGTGCGCCAGATGTCCGCCAGCAACAGCGGCGAGGCATACACGTTGTCCACCGGAATGTCGAAGAAACCCTGAATCTGATCCGCGTGCAGGTCGACGGTCAGCACACGATCGGCACCCACGGCACTGAACATCTTCGCCGCCACCTTCGCCGTGATCGGCACGCGCATCGAACGCAGGCGGCGATCCTGGCGCGAGTAGCCGAAGTACGGCACCACCGCGGTCACGCTGGCCGCCGACGCGCGCTTGAGTGCATCGATGATCACCAGCAGCTCCATCAGGTGCTCGGCGGTCGGCGCGCTGGTCGGCTGGATCACGAACACTTCCTGGCGACGCACGTTTTCCTGGATCTCGACCTGCACTTCGCCGTCGGAGAAGGTCGAAACCAGCGCCTTGCCCGGGCGCACGCCCAGTTCGCGGCAGATGCTTTCGGCCAGCGGCCTGTTGCTGTTGCCGGAAAAAACCAGCAACGGATGATCTTCCTGGGTCATGGCGTGCCGCGCTCGTGGGGGTGCGTGGAGGAATCAGCGGAAAAACTGGCAGGGGCGGCAGGATTCGAACCTGCGAATGCCGGGATCAAAACCCGGTGCCTTAACCACTTGGCGACGCCCCTGTAAGCGTCATTCCAGCGCAGCCCGCAAAGGCGAACGCGCCGCGCCTTCGGCCAGCCAGCAACGCAATCCCGCCGGCATTTCCGCCAGCGCGGCTTCAGCGGAAGCGCGATCGGCGAACTCGACGAAACAGCCACTGCCGGAACCCGTCAGACGCGGCGTGCCGACCTGCGCCAGCGCAGCAAACGCGGCCTTGATGGCCGGTTCGCGGCGGCGCAGCACCGGCTCGAACGCATTGTCGAGCAACTGGCCCAAAACGAAGTCCGCCATTTTCGCGGGTGCGGCGTCCCGCGTCAAATCCCCGGACTGGAAAAGTGCGGCGGTCGGCACGTGCACGTCGGGGTCGGCCAGCAGATACCAGCGCGGCGGCAACGCGATCACGGCCAGTTTTTCGCCCACGCCCTCGGCCCAGGCATTGTCGCCGCGCACGAATACCGGCACGTCCGCACCCAGTTCCAGGCCCAGCGCGGCCAATTCGTCCACCCCCAGATTCACCTTCCACAACCGGTTCAGCACGACCAGCACGGTCGCCGCGTCGGACGATCCACCGCCAAAGCCGCCTCCCGCCGGAATGCGCTTTTCGACGCCGATGTCGGCACCAAGCCGTATTTTTCCCACCGATTGCAGCAATTTCGCTGCACGCACCAGCAGGTCATCGGCCTCGGCCACACCCGGTACGGATTCGCCGACGCGATGGATTTGGCCATCCCCGCGAACGCGCAGATGCACCGTATCGCCCCAGTCGAGCAGACGGAATACGGTCTGCAGTTCGTGGTAACCGTCCACACGCCGACCGGTGATGCGCAGGAACAGGTTCAGCTTGGCCGGGGCCGGCCACGCCGACCAGCCGGTCTCGACCGGGAAAATGCGGCCTGGAGCCGCACTCATTGCCCGGCGCCTGCCTGCCATTGGTCGACCAGCAGCTTGACCTTGGCCTGGCCACGCACCGCATCGACGCGCCGGGGCAGCGCGCCGTCTCCGGCCGCCTGCGGCCACTGGTAGTCGATGCTCCAACCGGCCTGCTGCATGTGCACCAGACGTCCCTGCGCGTCGTATTCGACCTGCGCCGCGCCCTCGCCCCCGACCGGCTTGCCGCGCAGGCCGCGCACCCAGTCGGACAACTGCGCCAACGGGATTTCCCAGCCGGTCGCCTGCCGCACCAGCAGGCTCGCATCGCGACCGCGGCGCGTGCCGCCTTCAAGGCCATCCAGGGTCGCGACGCCATGCGCTTCGCTCAGCCTCCAGCTTTGCCGCGTCACCGGTGCGCCCAGTTGCACGCTGAAGTCCGCGCCGTCCTGCCGCCAGTCGATGCGACCGCTACCGCCATCCTTGCCATTACTGACCGCGACCCGGCCGCTGAAACCCCACTGCTTTTGCGCACGCAGCACCTGCTCGCGCTGCGCCTGCATCTGTTCGGCTTGCGCGGCGGGAACCTGCGGCAGCGCGCGCGGCCTTTGCGTGGCGCAGGCCGCCAGCAACAACGCCAACGCCGCGACGAAAACGATTTTGACGCTCATGCGGGAATTCACGAGCCAATCGCCTGCAACGCACGCTGCAGGCTGCGGTTCTGGTTCTGCGGGTCGAGCTGGCGTGCCTGGTCGAAGACCTTCTTCGCCTCGTCGTGCTGGCCCAGCGCCCACAACACCTGGCCGAGGTGCGCGCCGATTTCCGGATCCTTCTGCAGCGCGAAGGCGCGGCGCAATTCGACCAGCGCCTCGTCGTTGCGGCCGAGGCGGAACAGCACCCAGCCATAGCTGTCGATGATCGCCGGATTGTCCGGCTCGGCAACGCGCGCGCGGTCGATCAGTTGCAAGGCTTCGTCATAGCGCGCGGTGCGGTCCGCAAGCGTATAGCCCAGCGCATTGAGCGTGGCGACGTTGTCCGGCTCGCTGACCAGGATGTGGCGCAAATCCGCCTCGGCCTTGGCGATGTCGTCGCGGCGCTCCCATGCCAGCGCGCGCGCATAGAGCAGGTCGGCATTGTCGGGATACGCGGCCAGGCCGCGCACCAGTGCGTCCATTTCGGCGGCATCATCGGCGTCCTTCTGGTGCAGTTCGGCTTCGAGCAGGAAAGCCTGGACGCGCGCGTCGTCAATGTCCGCATCGCTCTGCAGAGCGCGCAGCGCAGCGTAGGCGCCGGTCTTGTCGCCGGATTCGTGCAGCGCATCGGCTTCGCGCAGACGCGCGTCGTTCCTCTGCTCGCCGGGGCCGACCTTGCGGTACCAGTCCAGCGCCTGCTGCGGCTTGCCAAGCGATTCGGCGATGCGGCCGAGCAACAGCTTGCGCACGTCGTTCGGCTCGCCGGCGGAAACCAGCTCCGAATACAGCAGCGACAGCCCTGCCTTGTCCTCGCCCCTGGCCAGCAGGGCCGCGCGCAGGCCGTAGTTGTCGTCATCCTGCGCACCCTGCGCGAGCACGTGCTCGGCGGCGGCGGCATCGCCGAGCGCGTCGTATTCGCGCGCCACCATCAGGCGCAGGTCCGGGTCCTTCGCCGACGGTTCGAGCAAGCCGTCGAGCACGCCGCGCGCCTCGTCGGGCTTGCCGTCCATGCGCGACTGGCGCGCGCGCAGCAGGGCCACGCGTGGTTCGTCCGGGAAGTGCTTGATCAGCGCAGCGACGGTGCGCGCGGACAATTCCGGCTTGTCCAGTTGCTGCGCCAGGCGGCCGAATTCCAGCCATGCCGGCAGGCTGGACGGCAGGGCATCGGCGTCCAGCAACTTGTCCATCAACTGCGCCGAAAGCGCCGGATTGCGTCCGCTGCCCAGCGCGGCCAGCGCGTAGCGCCAGCCGTCGTCCTTGTCGCGCATCAGGGCGAAGATTTCGCGCTTGGCGGCACGCGCATCGTTCCGGCGCAGGTCCAGCGTCGCCTGGGTGGCCTGCATCGCCTGCGATTTCGGCGCGCTCTTGCGCCACAGCTTCAGCGCCGCGGCGGTGCCGGCATCGTCGTTGGCCAGCAAGCCGATGCGCGCGGCGTGCTCGGCCAGGCCGGCATCGTCCGGCTGCTGCTGCGCCGCCTGCAGGTAATACCTGGCCGCCTCGCCGAGCTTGCCGGCCTGCAGCGCGAATTCGCCGGCCATCGCCGGGGTCAGTGGCGGCTGGCCGTCGCCATCCGTGACCGGCGTCGCAGCTTGCGCGACAGCACAGGAAAACAGCATTCCAATCAACAGGCTGCGGCGTAACAAGGGCATGGGGCGAACCGTGGGAGTAAACTGGCGCGATGGCGGCCAGCAGCTTAACGCAAGCACCTGAACAATGACGCTGTGGGTTTTGGGACTCAATCACCAGACCGCGCCGGTGAACCTGCGCGAAAAGGTGGCTTTCGACGCGCAGGCGCTGCCGCATGCGCTGTCGAGCCTGCGTGCGCTGCCGCAAGTGCGCGAAGCGGCGCTGCTGTCGACCTGCAACCGCACCGAGCTGTATGCCGAAGCCGAGGACGAAGCCGCGCTGCAACGCTGGCTCGGCACGCACGCCGACGGCCTCGACGGCTATCTCTACCTGCATCGCGATGCCGACGCGGTGCGCCATCTGTTCCGCGTCGCCACCGGCCTCGATTCGATGGTGCTGGGCGAACCGCAAATCCTCGGCCAGGTGAAGGAAGCATGGGCGACGGCGCGCGAACACGGCGCGCTCGGTGGCCCGCTCGACCGCCTGTTCCAGCAGAGCTTCGCCGTGGCCAAGCGCGCACGCACCGACACCCGCGTCGGTGCCAATCCGGTCTCGGTCGCCTCGACCGCGGTGCGGCTGGCGCAGGAATCCTTCGCCCGGCTCGAGGATTCGACCGTGCTCCTGGTCGGCGCTGGCGAAACCATCGAACTGGCCGCGAAGCATCTGAGCAACGGCAAGGTCAAGCGCCTGCTGATCGCCAACCGCACCCTCGCCCACGCGCAGGAACTGGCGGAAAAACACGGCGGCTTCGCCCTGCCGCTGAGCGCGCTGGAACAACATCTGCACGAAGCCGACGTGGTGTTCTCGGCCACCGCTTCGCGCGAACCGGTGATCGCGGCCGTGCACGTGCGGGCCGCGCTGCAGGCGCGCAAGCGCAGGCCGATGCTGCTGTTCGACCTCGCGGTGCCGCGCGACATCGAAGCGGAGGTGAGCAATGTATCCGACGCGTTCGTCTATTCGCTCGACGACCTCGACCGCGCCGTCGCCGACAACCGCCGCAGTCGCCGCGAAGCCGCCGACGCGGCCGAGGCGATCATCGAGCTGCAGGTCGCGCGCTTCGCCGAAACCCTGCGCGCCAGCACCCGCACCGCGCCACTGAAGCGCCTGCGCACGCACGGCGAAGAGGCGCGCGACGAAATCCTCGCCAAGGCGAAACAGCAACTGGCCAACGGCCGCGACGCGGGCGAAGTGCTCGACTTCCTCGCCAACAGCCTGACCAACAAGCTGCTGCACGCGCCGACCGCCGCGCTGCGCGAAGCCGCGCTCACCGGCGACGCGGAACTTGCGCGCGCCGCCGAGAAGATGTGGCGCATCGGCGACGGCCACGACGACGAAAGCGAGGCCGGCGACAAGTAGCGAAGACCGCACCCGCGCCGCTTCGCCCTCTTTCGCCGCCAAGACTTCGCCATGACTCCCAACCTGCGCCGCAAACTCGAACTGCTGGCCGAACGCCACGAAGAACTGGAACGCCTGCTCGCCGATCCGGCGGTGGCTGCGGACAACGCGAAGTTCCGCGACCATTCGCGCGAACTCTCCCAACTCGAACCGATCGTGCTGAAGCTCGCCGAGGAAACGCGGGCGCAAGCCGACCTCGCCGCCGCCGAAGCGATGCGCAACGATGCCGAGCTGGCCGACCTGGCCGAGGAAGAAATCGTCACCGCGAAGCGGCGCCTGGGCGAACTCGACGACGAACTCTCGCTGCTGCTGGTGCCAAAGGACGCGCGCGACGACGGCAATCTCTTCCTCGAAGTGCGCGCCGGCACCGGCGGTGACGAGGCGGCAATCTTCGCCGGCGACCTGTTCCGCATGTATGCGCGCTACGCCGAGCGCAAGGGCTGGAAAGTCGAAATCGAATCGGCGAACGACGGCGAGCACGGCGGCTACAAGGAGATCGTGGCGAAGCTCAGCGGACGCGGTGCGTTCGCGCGGCTGAAATTCGAGAGCGGCACGCACCGCGTGCAGCGCGTGCCGGAAACCGAATCGCAGGGCCGCATCCATACCTCGGCGGCGACGGTGGCGATCATTCCCGACGTGGAAGAAGTCGATGAGGTCGTCGTCAATCCGGCGGACTTGCGCGTCGACACGTATCGCTCGTCCGGCGCCGGCGGCCAGCACGTCAACAAGACCGAATCGGCGATCCGCATCACCCACGTGCCCAGCGGCCTCGTGGTCGAGAACCAGACCGAGCGCAGCCAGCACGCCAATCGCGACAAGGCGATGAAGCGCCTGAAAGCGATGCTGCTCGACGCCGAACGCGGCAAGCAGCAGGCGGCGCAGGCGGAAACGCGCAAGCTGCAAGTCGGCAGCGGCGATCGCAGCCAGCGCATCCGCACCTGGAATTTCCCGCAGGGCCGCGTCACCGACCACCGCGTCGAAGGCCTCACGCTCTACGACTTGCCGAACATCCTCGATGGCGACCTCGACCCGCTGGTCGAACGCCTGACCCGCGAATACCAAGCCGACGAACTGGCGCGCTTGAACGGCTGACGCGCGCGGAACCTTGTGCCGGTTCGCGTTGTCACACCGATGCGATTCAATCCCGTTCTGCTATCTTCGGTTCGACGCGACCAAGGACACGCCGATGGCCAAGCTCAAGCGCAAGGACTACGAGGAACTGCTGCAGCCGCTGCAACTGGAGCTGGCCGAAATGGCCAACTGGGTGCACCGCACCGGACAGCGCGTGGTGGTGATCTTCGAGGGCCGCGACACCGCCGGCAAGGGCGGCGCGATCAGCGCCGTGTCCGCGCACGTCAATCCGCGCCAATGCCGCGTCGTGGCGCTGCCGAAGCCGAACGACCGCGAAGCCACGCAATGGTATTTCCAGCGCTACGTCGCGCACCTGCCGGCCGCCGGCGAAATCGTGCTGATGGACCGCAGCTGGTACAACCGCGCCGGCGTCGAGAAGGTGATGGACTTCTGCACCGACGCCCAGTACGAAGCCTTCATCAAGCAGGCACCGGTGTTCGAGAAACTGTTGGTCGACGACGGCATCCTGCTGTTCAAGTACTGGCTGTGCTGCGACCAGGACAAGCAGGAGGCACGCTTCGCCGAGCGCCTGCACGACCCGCTGAAAGGCTGGAAGCTTTCGCCCATCGACCTGCAGGCGCGGGAGAAATACGCCGAATACACCCAGGCGCGCGAAGCGATGCTCGAGGCCACGCACAGCAAACACGCGCCGTGGACGCTGGTGGATTTCAACGACCAGAAGCGCGGCCGGCTCACCCTGATCCGCCACCTGCTCGACCGCCTGCCGGAAATGGAACTGCAGCCGCCTCCGGAATTCCCGCAACTGCGCGGCAAACCCAAGAAAGAGCGCTACGGCGCGCTCAAGCCGCTGAAAGATTACGCGGGCGAATGACGATGCGTTTCGCTTTCGCCGCACTATTGCTGGCCGCCGCCGCTTGCGCGCATGCCCAGGACGCAAATCCGCCAGCGCCGGCATCGGCATCGGCCGCGCAAGTCTCCGGCGTGCCGGCGGCGACGCCACTCGATCAGGCGACGAAAGACAACACCGCCACGCTCGACACGATCACCGTCACCGCGCAACGGCCGGAAGAAATCGACCTGTACAAATTCAAGAACCCGATCGATCCGAAAACCACGCCCTTCTCCAAGGACTACCACGAGCCGCCGAGCATGCAGGAAATCGGCGAGAACGGCGGCATCATTCCGTATGCGGTCGGCTACCTGTTGAACAAGGCCAGCGACGCGGCAAGGAAAATTCCGGGCTACAAGGTCAACCAGCCGCGCCATCCGCATCCGCCGCCGCTGACCGACGAACAGCTGCTGCGCGCGACGACGCTGCAACAGCAGCAGGACGGAACGCAACAACCCCCTGCGAATCCGTAGTAGCGCCGGACCTGCCCGGCCCCGCAAAAAACATCAAATCCCCGCAGCCCTGCGCGCCAGGACATGCGTCAACGGCGCGATTTTTCCGGCCAGGCCGAGCAGTGGCCCGCGCAGCAAAGTCAGGTGCATCTCGTCGTTCGAGAACAGCGCGTTGATGCCGCCGAACACATGCGCGGACACGCTGTCCTCGCTGCGCCGCGCACGCGCCCAGCGTTGCAGGCGCTGCGGCGAAGCCCAATCCGCACGCTTTTCCTGTGCGCCGATGATCGACGCGCGCAATGCGGCGACATCGCGCAGACCGAGATTGACGCCCTGCCCGGCCAGCGGATGCACCACGTGCGCCGCATCGCCGAGCAGCAGCACGCGGTCTTGCAGATAGGTTTCCGCGTTCTGGCGCAACAGCGGGAACGCCGCGCGCTTCGATACGGGTCTGATTTCGCCGAGCAAGCCGCCGCCCGTATTCGTGAGCTCGCGCGCGAACGCGTCATCGTCCAGGTGCAGCACGCGTTGCGCTTCGCCTTCCGGCAGCGTCCACACGATCGAACTCCTGCCCTCGGCGAACGGCAGGAACGCCAGCGGGCCGGTCGGCAGGAAGCGCTGCCATGCGGTCTGTTGGTGCGGTTTTTCGGTTTCCACGAAACCCACGACGCCGCTTTGGCCGTAATCCTTGGCAAACGCTTCGACGCCGGCCAACCGGCGCAGGGTCGAATGCGCGCCGTCGGCGGCGATGGCGATGCGCGCGTCGAGCCTGCTGCCGTCGTCGAGGCGCAGGCGCACGCCGGCCTCGTCCTGCTCGAATTCCTGCAACCGCGCCGGGCACGACACGCGCACGCCGGCGGACGGCAACGCCGCCCACAGCTTTTCGACCAGCAGGTTGTTCTCGACGATCCAGCCCAGTTGCGCGCGGCCAAAGCCATCGGCATCGAAGCGCAATTCGTCGCCACCGGCCGCATCCCGCACCCGCATCGCGCGATACGGCTGCGCCCGCGCATCGCGCACGGATTGCCACGCGCCAAGCGCATCCAGCAAAGCGGCGTTGTCCGGCGCGAACGCGTAGACGCGCAGATCGGGATGCTCGCGTGACCAGCGCGGCGGCTCGCGGCTCTCGACGATGGCGGCATCGAGACCGAGTTTTGCCAACGCCAGCGCACACGCGGCGCCCACCACGCCACCGCCGACGATCACCGCATCCAACTGGTTGCGACGGGCGTTCATCGCCAGCTCCCGGTGGATTCTCCCTCGCGGCACAGCGCCGGCACGTCGCCGCGGAACCCCATCGCGCCGCCGACCAGGAACGATTGCAGCGCAGGCACGCGGTTCGCGGCGAACAGGCCAAGGCTGCGCAGCGGCCGCAGCAATGGCGACGCGTTCGCGGTGATCCGCGCCAGGCCATCGGAAAATTGCAGGGTACGCGAACGGTCTTCGTGGCGACGCTGCGCGTAGGCTTGCAACAACGCGGGCGCGCCAACGTCATCGGCCTGCGCCACCAATTCGGCGAGGGTCAGCGCATCGCGCAAGCCGAGATTGAAGCCTTGCGCGCCGATCGGATGGATCGTCTGCGCGGCATTGCCGAGCAGCACCGCGCGCGGCGCGACCAGGTCTTTCGCCAGCACGCGCACCAGCGGATACGCGCTGCGCTCGCCGCTGCCGACGAAGCGGCCGGCACGCCAGCCGAAAACGTCTTGAATGCGCTGCAACCACGCCATTTCATCGAGCGCGGCGACCTGTTCCGCTTCATCGCGCGCCACGCCATGCACCACGCCGAAATGGCGGTCGCCGCGCGGCAGCAAGGCAGTCGGGCCGCTGTCGGTGAAACGCTCGAACGCGGTGCCGTCCGGCGTTTTTTCGCTGCGCACGCGCGCGACGAACAGGGTCTGCCGGTAATCATGCTCGTCGGTGCCGATGCCGAGCGCTTCGCGCACCGCGCTGCGGGTGCCATCGCAGGCGACGACGAGTTTCGCGCGCAGTTCGCGCTCGCCATCGGCGGTCGCGATGTTCAACACGCGCGTGCCGCCGCCGGTTTCGCCGAGGCCGACGAACTTCGCCGGGCGGTAACGCGCGAGCCTGGGCAATTCGGACAGGCGCGCTTCCAGCGCTTCGCCGAAGTCCTTCGCGACAACGACCTGCCCGAACCAGTCGCGGCCGTATTCGCGCGCGTCGAGTTCGACCTTGCCGAAATCGCCGGCACGCGAAACGTGGATGCGGCGGATTGCGCCGGTCGGCACGCGCAGCTTGCGCATCACGCCCAATACGGCCAGCGCATTGACCGTGGCCGCGGCGAAACTCAGGTTGCGCTGGTCGAACACGGCCGGCAGCGCGCCCTCGGGCGCGGCTTCGACCAAGGCCACGTCGAGGCCGGTGTTTTCCAATGCGATCGCAAGGCTGGCCCCGACCAAGCCACCCCCGACGATCACCACATCGTGCGAAGAATCCATGCGCCAATGATACCCTTCGCCCATGGGAAACCGCCTCTCGAAAATCTACACGCGCACCGGCGACGACGGCAGCACGGGCCTCGGCGACGGCAGCCGCGTCGGCAAGGACGCGCTGCGCGTGGCCGCCTACGGCACGGTCGATGAAGCCAATTCGGCGCTCGGAGTGCTGCTCGCCACGAACCTGCCCAGCGACGTGCGCGATTTGCTGACCCGCGTGCAGCACCAGTTGTTCGACCTCGGCGGCGAACTGAGCGTGCCCGGCTACGCGGCGATCATGCAGGCCGACATCGATGGCCTCGAACATCAGCTCGACCATTACAACGACCCGCTGCCGCCGCTCAAGGATTTCATCCTGCCCGGCGGCGGCGAAGCCTGCGCGCGTTGCCATCTGGCACGCACCATCGTGCGCCGGGCCGAGCGCGAAGCCGTCGCCCTGTCGCGGGTCGAACCGGTGCGCGGCGAGGCGATCAAGTACCTCAATCGTTTGTCCGACCTGCTGTTCGTGCTCGCCCGCGTCCTCGCCCGCGCCGAGGGCCACGGCGAGGTGTTGTGGAACCACGAGCGCCGGCATGGGTAAGCGCGCGTGATCATCTACACGCATCCGAGCTGCCTGCTGCACGACCCGGGCCACGAACATCCGGAATCGCCGGCACGCCTGAAGGTCGTGCTCGATGCGCTGCACGAAAACTTCGCCGACGCGGATTGGCGCGAAGCGCCGGGCGCGAAACGCGGCGACCTGCTGCGCGTGCATGCTGAAGCGCTGGTCGATGAAATCCTGCAACCGGTAAGCGGCCTGCACCAGCTCGACCAGGACACCTTCGTCAACGAGTTCTCGCGCATCGCCGCATTGCATGCCGCCGGTTCCGGCATCGCCGCGGTCGATGCGCTGATGAACGGCGAGGACCGCGTCGCGTTCTGCGCGGTGCGCCCGCCCGGCCACCACGCGACGCCCACCGCGGCGATGGGCTTCTGCCTGTTCGACAACATCGCCGTCGCCGCCGCGTACGCGCTGGCGCAGCACGGACTGGAGCGCGTGGCGATCGTCGATTTCGACGTGCACCACGGCAACGGCACCCAGGCCATCTTCGTCCAGGAGCCGCGCGTGGCCTACTTCAGCACCCACGAAAGCGGGCTGTTCCCGTACAGCGGTGCGCCGAACGAGCGCGGCGCCGGCAATCTCCACAACGCGCTGCTGCAACCGGGCAGCGACGGCTTCCGCTTCCGCAACGTCTGGGCCGACGAACTGCTGCCGCAAGTGGATGCATTCCAACCGCAGTTGCTGTGCATTTCCGCCGGTTTCGACGCGCACCGCGCCGACCCGATGGCCGACCTGCTGCTGGAAGCCGAGGATTTCGCCTGGATCACGGCCGAACTGCGCAGGCTGGCCGACAGGCACGCCGGCGGACGCTTGCTGTCGATGCTCGAGGGAGGCTACGACCTCGACGCGCTGCGCGAATCGGTGCTGGCGCATCTGCACGCCCTGCGCTGAAACCCGCGCTTCGGCCGCGCTTTCATTGCCCGTTGCGGACGGATACGGGACACTATGCGTCTTTTACCGGCTCCGTTCCCGCGTGCATCCCACTTCCCGCCTGCTGCCCCTGTCGCTCGTCGCCGTGCTGGCCTGCGTGCCCGCCTTGTCGGCGCGCGCGGCCGACAGCAAGAAACCCGTCAGCTATGCGCTGTGCCCGCGCACCGACGTGATCCCGCCGTTCGATGGCGCCCCGTCGCAGATCGACGACGCCGAGCGGGCCAAGCTGCGTGCCAACCGCGAGAACGAATCCACCGAGATCAGCGCCGACAACCAGAACGGCACCGAAGAGCACATGACCTACTACGGCCATGTCAACCTGCACCGCGGCGACCAGTACCTCAGCGCCGACAACATGCAGGCCAACCAAGACACCGGCGATTACGAAGCCAACGGCGACGTGCAGTATCAGGATGCCGACCTGCGCGCGATCGCCGAGCGCATGCACGGCAACCAGGACGCCAACACCCACCAGATCGACAACGTGCAATACCAGTTGGTGTCGCGACGCGGCAACGGCAACGCCGACAACATCCTGGTCGACAACAACCTCGGCACCCTGCACGGCACCACCTACACGACCTGCGACCCGACCGACAAGCGCTGGGAACTGAAGGCGCGGCAGATCGACATGAACTCGGACACCGGCTGGGGCGTCGCCCACGACGCCAGCGTGCGCGTGTACGACGTGCCGATTTTCTACTTCCCGTGGTTCAAGTTCCCGATCGACGACCGCCGCCACACCGGCTTCCTGTACCCCGACATCGGCCTCAACAGCCGCAACGGCTTCGACTACCAGCAACCGTTCTACTGGAACATCGCGCCGAACTACGACGCCACCTTCACCCCGCGCTACATGAGCAAGCGCGGCGAAGAATTGAGCGCCCAGTTCCGCTACCTGTACGACGGCGGCTGGGGCAAGATCGACGGCAGCTGGATCCCGCACGACGACCTGGTTCAAAACCGCATCGACAACACCGCGCTGCCGAGCTCCGACCCGGACCATTACGATCCGCACTACGACCCGATGCAGGTCGACGACCGCGGCATGCTGCGCTTCACCGGCGCGCACAACATCGATGCGCACTGGCAGGCGCGCGCCGGGCTGACCTGGATCAGCGACCCGCGCTTCATCGAAGACACCGGCAACTCGATTTCCGGCATTTCCGCCACCGCGCTGACCAGCACCGTCGGCATCTACGGCCAGGGCCGCTACTGGAGCGCCGGGATCATGGCCGACCAGTGGCAGTCGGCCGACTACACCTTCGACGACGACGGCCTGCCCTACAACCGCCAGCCGCGCCTGTACTTCGATTGGGACCAGCCGGTGCTCGGCCAATGGCTGTCGGCCGGGGTCAAGACCGAGGCGGTGCGCTTTGCCCGTGACGACCAGCCCGGCGGCAGCCGCCTGGACATCAAGCCGAGCCTGACCGTGCCGCTGCAGGGCGCGTCGTGGTTCATCACCCCGACCCTGGCCTGGCGCTACACCGCTTACGAACTGGACCCGGGTCTGGCCGACCAGATCGCCCGCCAGCGCGCCGCAACCGCGCTGGGCATCGACGAAACCGCAGTGACCACGCCGCAGATGCTGCAATACCGCGATGCGCACCCGACCCGCAGCATGCCCATCGGCAGCCTCGACATGGGCCTGTATTTCGACCGCGACGTGAGCCTGCACGACGGCGCCTACCTGCAGACCCTGGAGCCGCGCCTGTACTACCTCAACGCGCCGTACCGCGACCAGGACGGGCTGCCGGTGTTCGACACCCGCGACTTCACCTTCAGCTGGGGCCAGTTGTTCCGCGACAACCGCTACACCAGCGCCGACCGGCAGATGGACGCCAACCAGCTGACCACCGCGATCAGCTCGCGCTTCCTGCGCCAGTCCGACGGCCACGAGAAGTTCGCGATCAGCCTCGGCCAGATCCGCTACTTCGAGGATTCGCGCGTCTCCCTGCCGCAGGACGACATCCCGATCCAGCACGGCCGTTCGGCCTGGGTGGTCGACGCCAGCTACGCGCCGGGCGACCGCTGGACCTTCAACACCAACTACCAGTGGAACCCGAAGTACCGCCAGGAAGACCTGGCCACGTTCCGCGCCCGCTACCTGTTCCCCAACGACGGCGTGGTCAACCTGATCTACCGCTACCAGCGCAACCTCAGCGACGGCACCGACCTGCTGCGCCAGGGCGACTTCTCCTTCCTGTACCCGGTCACGCCGACCTGGAGCACGGTCGGCCGCTACTACTACTCGCTGGTCGACCACAAACCGCTGGAAATCATCGGCGGCATGCAGTGGGACAGCTGCTGCCTGGCCGTGCGCGTGCTCGCCCGGCGCTACGTGCGCAACCGCGAAGGGGAACTTGGCAACCAGATCGGTGTCGAATTCGTCCTGAAGGGGTTGGGCGGCGCAGGCCGGGATTCGGACAAGATTTTGCGCCGTGCTATCCTCGGTTACGACCGCGACGACCTCTACCTCGTCCCTCCCAGCAATACCACACTGGACGCCAACGCCGTCAACGACGACGGCGATTCCAGCCCGGATCTCCTGCCATGAAAAACCTCCCGCGTCTCCTTTCCGCCACCTCGCTGGCGCTGTCCCTCATCGTGCCGTTGGCCATGAACCCCGCTTTCGCCCGGCAGGCATCGGCCGCGCCGACGCTCGTCCCGCTGGACCGCATCGTCGCGGTGGTCGACGAGGACGTCATCATGCAGAGCGAGCTGGACCAGGCGGTGCGCAACATCAAGGCGAATACGCCAACCAGCCCGGCCAGTTGCCGCCGGAAGACGTGCTGCGCCGGCAGGTGCTGGAGCGCCTGGTGCTGATGAAGCTGCAGGTCAACCGCGCCAACGACAACGGCATCAGCGTCAGCAACGACGAGCTCAACGCCGCGCTGGGTTCGGTCGCGCAGCAGAACGGCACCAACGTCGACGGCCTGCGCGCGCGCCTGGCCGGCGAAGGCATGGGCTGGGATGATTTCCGCAACTCGATCCACGACGAAATCCAGGTCCAGCGCCTGAAACAGAGCTTCGCCCAGACCCGCATCCAGGTCAGCGACGCCGAAGTCGACGCCGCACTCGCCGCGCAGAACAACGGCGGCCTGCAATACCACCTGGCGCAGATCCTCGTCGCCCTGCCCGACGGTGCCAGCCAGGACCAGATCGCCACCGGGCAGAAGAAGATCGACGGCGTCAAGGACCTGCTCGACAAGAAGGAAATGGACTTCAACGCCGCCGCGGTGCGCTATTCGGACGCGCAGAACGCGCTGGAAGGCGGCGACCTCGGCTGGCGCAGCCAGGACGAAATCCCCACCGCCTTCGTCAGCCTGCTCGCCAACCTCAAGCCCGGCGACGTGGTCGGCCCGCTGCGCGGCCCCAGCGGCTTCCAGCTGATCAAGCTGGTCGAGACCCGCAACGCCGCGCAGGCCGGCGCGCAGAAAGCCACCGAATACGAAGCGCGCCACATCCTGGTCCGCGTCGCCAGCGAGGCCGACGCGGCCAAGGCCAAGGCCAGGATCGACACCTTGCGCGCCCGCATCGCCGGCGGCGCCGATTTCGCCGACGTGGCCAAGGAGAACTCGGAAGACCCGAACAGCGCGCAGAAGGGCGGCGACCTGGGCTGGTTCACCGTCGATGCCTTCGGCGCCGATTTCGGCAGCCGCGTCGCCGCGCTGAAGGACGGCGAAGTGAGCCAGCCGTTCCGCAGCGCCGCCGGCTGGCACATCGTGCAGCGCGAAGCCTCGCGCGAGACCGATGTCGGCGACAAGAACCAGCGCGCGCAGATCCGCGAAATGATCGGCCGGCGCAAGCTCGACGAACAGTACGACCACTTCCTGCAGGAAATGCGCGGCGAAGCCTACGTCAACATCCGCGACGGGCAACCGGCCGCCGTGACGCCCGCAGCAACCAGCGCCGCACCGCAGACCAAGACCAACTGAAGGCAATGACGACGATGCCGCCGAAGCTCGCGCTGGTGCCGGGCGAACCCGGCGGCGTCGGCCCGGAACTGTGCGTGCGCCTGGTCCAACAGCCGCGCACGGACTGTTCGCTCGTCGCCTTCGCCGATGCCGACACGCTGCAACGCGCGGCGGCGGCGCTGCACCTTCCGCTGCGTCTGCTCGGCGAGCACGAAACGGCACGCGCCACCGGCGATTTGCCGCTGCATGAAATCCGCAACCCGGTTCGCGGCGAATTCGGCCACGCCGATCCGCGCAACGCCGCGGCGATCATCGACGCGCTGAACGTCGCCGCCGACGGCTGCCTGCGCGGCGACTTCGACGGCATCGTCACCGGCCCGACCCACAAGGCCGCGATCAATGCCGGCGGCTTCGCCTACAGCGGCACCACCGAATGGCTGGCCGATCGCGCCGGCGTCGACGTGGTGATGATGCTGGCCAACGACATCGTGCGCATGGCCCTGGCGACCACGCACCTGCCGCTGCGCGCGGTGCCGGATGCAATCACCCCGCAACTGCTCGAACGCGTGCTCCGCATCGTCCACGCGGCGATGCAAACTGATTTCGGCATCGATGCGCCGCGCCTGTGCGTACTCGGCTTGAATCCGCACGCCGGCGAAAGCGGGCACCTGGGCCGCGAGGAAATCGACGTCATCGAGCCGGTGCTGGCGAAGTTGCGCGGCGAAGGCATGGACCTGACCGGGCCGCTGCCGGCCGACACCGCGCTGCTGCCGCGGAAACTCGCCGACTTCGACGCGGTGCTGGCGATGTACCACGACCAGGGCCTGCCGGTGCTGAAATACAGCGGTTTCGAGCGGGCAGTGAACCTGACCCTGGGCCTGCCGTATCCGCGCGTCGCGGTCGACCATGGCACCGCGCTGGACATCGCCGGGCGTGGCCTCGCCGATCCGTCGAGCCTGTTCGCCGCCGTCGCCGCCTGCGCGCGGATCGCGGCAACGCGCCGTAAACTGCGCGCATGACTTCGTACGCGAAAACCGCTCGTGTTCCCGCCACCGAATTCGGTGCCGCGAAAAAGCAGCTCGGCCAGCACTTCCTGCACGAGAGGCACTACATCGAGAAGATCGTGCTGGCGGTGAACCCGCAGCCGGGCGACAAGCTCGTGGAAATCGGCCCCGGCCAGGGCGCGATCACCTTCCCGCTGCTGAAGAAGCACGGCGAACTCACCGTGATCGAGTACGACCGTGATTTGATTTTCCCGCTGACCGAAGCCGCGCGTGACATCGGCAAGCTCGAAATCATCCACAAGGACGTGCTGCAGGTGGATTTCACCGCGCTGGCCACCGGCCTCGTTCCCGAAAGGAAAACAATCAAGCTGGTCGGCAACCTGCCCTACAACCTCAGCTCGCCGATCCTGTTCCATTGCCTCGAACACGCCGCCGCGATCAGCGACATGGTGTTCATGCTGCAAAAGGAAGTGGTCGACCGCATGGGCGCCGAACCGGGCAGCAAGGTCTACGGCCGCCTGAGCGTGATGCTGCAAGCCTATTGCCGCGTGCAGCCGCTGTTCGACGTGCCGCCGGGCGCGTTCCGGCCGCCGCCGAAAGTGGATTCGGCCGTGGTGCGCCTGGTGCCCAGGCCGGCCGAACAGATACGGGTCAGCGACCCGCAGCGTTTCGAGGCGGTCGTGCGCGCCGCGTTCGGCCAGCGCCGCAAGACCTTGCGCAACGCCTTGAACGGCACGTGCAGCAGCGAGCAGATCGTCGCTGCCGGCCTGCGTCCCGATGCGCGCGCCGAACAGATCGAAGTGGACGGCTTCGTGACCCTTGCCAACCTGGCGTGAAACGCCTGCGTCCGGATGCAGGCGCCATTCGCGCGTGGATTGCGCGCCTTGCTAAACTCGTCGCATGAATCCGGACTACGCCATCGACATCGAAGTCGCCGCCCGCTTCCTGCCCGAGCAGAGCGCGCCGGAGCAGGAACGCTACGTGTTCGCCTACACCATCCACATCCGCAACCAGGGCCGGATTCCGGCGCAGTTGCTGCGCCGGCACTGGGTCATCACCGACGGCAACGGCAAGAGCGAGGAAGTGCGCGGCGACGGCGTGGTCGGCGAACAGCCGTGGCTGCGCCCGGGCGACGATTACGAATACACCAGCGGCGCGGTGCTGGAAACCGCGCAGGGCGTGATGCGCGGCAGCTATTCGATGCTGGCCGACGACGGCACCGAATTCGACGCGCCGATCGCGCCGTTCGTGCTGTCGGTACCGAGGACGCTGCACTGATGGCGGCTTATCCATGAGCGTCTGGGCGATCGGCGACCTGCAAGGCTGCTACGACGCGACGCAGGTGTTGCTGGAAAAAATCCGCTTCGACCCGGCGCGCGACAAGCTGTGGTTCTGCGGCGATCTGGTCAATCGCGGCATGCAGTCGCTGGAAACCCTGCGCCTGGTGCATTCGCTGCGCGAACACAGCGTGGTGGTGCTCGGCAACCACGACCTGTCGCTGCTGGCCATCGGCGCACGCACGCCGGAGGAACAGCGCAAGGTCAATCCCGACCTGCAACGCATCGTGCTGGCCGAAGACCGCGACGTGCTGCTGGGCTGGCTGCGCAGGCAGAAGCTGGTCCACGTCGACCGCGAACTGGGCTGGGCGATGCTGCACGCCGGCCTGCATCCGCAATGGACGATCGACGACGCCGAACGCCACGCGCGCGAAGTCGAGCAGCAATTGCAAGGCCCGCACTTCGCCAGGCTGATGCGGCAGATGTACGGCGACAAGCCGAATTGGGGCCCGCAGCTGCGCGGCCCGGACCGTTGGCGCGCGATCATCAACGTGCTGACCCGGATGCGCTATTGCACCCCGCGCGGCCGGCTGGCGATCGAGGAGAAAGGCTCGCCCGGCACCCAGAGCATCGGCATGTATCCGTGGTACGAAGTGCCCGGCCGCGTGCCGCGCGAGTTGAAGATCGTGTTCGGCCACTGGAGCACGCTCGGCCTGATGATCGGCCACGGCGTGCACGCGATCGACACCGGCGCCGTGTGGGGCGGCAAGCTCACCGCGCTGCAACTGGATACCGACGAACTGCGCATCGTGCAGGTGAAAGGCCGCGACGTGCCGCCGCCGGCGAAAGGCGAATTGCCGAAAGACTAGATTCGCTCGTAATCGGCGAACTCGAACGCGAATTCGTGCCTTGCGTCCGCGGCGTGCGCTTCGCGCGAGACGATGCGCCATTGTCCCGGATCGAATCGCGGGAAGAACGCATCGGCATTTTCGATGGCTGCATCGACATGGGTCAGGTGCAACGCATCGGCGACGGGCAGCGCCAGCGCATAGATTTCGCCGCCGCCGATCACGCACAACTCCACGGCGTTTTCCCGCGCGGCAATGGCTTTCGCTGCGTCGATCGAAGCGACCGCGCGCATGCCGTCGAACGGAACCTTCCCGCCGCGCGTCAGCACCAGATTCACGCGGCCCGGCAGCGCGCGGCCGAGCGATTGCGCGGTCTTGCGCCCCATCAGGATCGGCTTGCCGAGCGTCAGCGCCTTGAAGTGCCTGAAGTCGTCGGGCAGATGCCACGGCATCGCGTTGTCGCGGCCGATGGCGCGGTGGTTGTCGAGTGCCGCGATCAGCGAAAGCTTCATCACGCCTCTCGAAGCAAGGCCACCGGAGCCTGCCTGCGCGGGCATGACGGCAACATCAAACGGCCACCGGCGCCTTGATCGCCGGCAGCGGTTCATAGCCGTGGATTTCGATGTCGTCGAAGCTGAAACCGAACAGATCCTTCACTGCGGGATTGAGATGCAACTTCGGCAGCGGCCGCGGCGTGCGCGCAAGCTGCGCGCGCGCCTGCTCGAAATGGTTCGAGTAAAGGTGCGCGTCGCCGAGCGTGTGCACGAAATCGCCGACACCCAGCCCCGTCGCCTGCGCAACCATGTGGGTCAGCAACGCATAGCTGGCGATGTTGAACGGCACGCCGAGGAAGATGTCGCCGCTGCGCTGGTACAGCTGGCAACTCAACTTGCCGTTCACCACGTAGAACTGGAACAGGTTGTGGCACGGCATCAGCGCCATCTTCGGCAGGTCGGCCACGTTCCAGGCGCTGACCACCAGCCGGCGCGAATCGGGATTGCGCTCGATCTCGTCGACCAGCCACTTGATCTGGTCGATCTGTGCGCCGTCCGCGGCTTCCCACGAACGCCATTGCTTGCCGTACACCGGGCCGAGTTCGCCGTTCTCGTCGGCCCACTCGTCCCAGATGCTGACCTTGTTCTCCTTCAGGTAGGCAATGTTGGTTTCGCCCTTCAGGAACCACAGCAACTCGTGGATGATCGAACGCAGGTGCAGCTTCTTGGTGGTGACCAGCGGGAAACCGTCTGCGAGGTTGAAGCGCATCTGCCAGCCGAACACGCTGCGCGTGCCGGTGCCGGTGCGGTCGGATTTGTCGGCGCCTTGTTCGAGCACGTGCTGCAGCAGATCAAGGTATTGCTTCATCGCTCCGCCTCCGGGACCTTCAAGCCAATGCCGGCCGCAGCGTCGGCGAGCGCCGCGACAGCCACAACCAGAACACGCCGAGCGCGATCAGCGGCAGGCACAGGATCTGGCCCATCGTCATCCAGCCGAACAGAAGATAGCCGAGTTGCTCGTCCGGCACGCGCACGAATTCGATCAGGAACCGGAACGCGCCGTACAGCAGCGCGAACAGGCCGCTGACCGCATAGCGCGGACGCGGCTTGCGCGAATACCACCACAACACCGCGAACAGCACGAGGCCTTCGAGCGCCGCTTCGTACAACTGCGACGGGTGCCGCGCGTAATGGTCGAGCAGGCCGGCGGCGTATTGCGATTTCAGCGTCGCCGCATCGAGCTTGGCCAGGCCCGGATCGGACGGGAAGATCACGCCCCACTTCGTTCCGGTGTACTTGCCCCACAACTCGCCGTTGATGAAATTCGCCACGCGCCCGGTGAACAGGCCAGGCGGCCCCAGCGGCGCGAGGAAATCGACGGTGTCGAAGAAGTGCAGCCTGTGCCGGCGCGACCACCACAGCGCGGCGATCACCACGCCGAGCAGGCCGCCGTGGAAGGACATGCCGCCTTCCCACACCTTGAACACGTTGAGCGGATGCGCCAGGTACACCGGCAAATCGTAGAACAGGATGTAGCCGATGCGCCCGCCGAGAACGACGCCGACCATCGAATAGAACATCAGGTCCGAAAGCGCCTCGGCATTGATGCCCGGCAAGCGTCCCTGCTTGACACGGTGCGCGCCCAGCCACCAGCCGATGACGAAGGCGAGGCCGTAGGCGATGCCGTACCAGTGCACGGCGGGGTGGAATTCGTTGCCGCCGAGGGAAAACGACGGCAAGTGCAGGGCAATCGGATCGAGTTGATTGAGATAAGGCATGCCTTATTTTGCCCTACTCGGCTTGAGCCTTGGGTGACCGCGCGAAGGAATCGCTTTCACAGAAACACGGGGCGATTCGGCAATTCGTCCTCGTCGGGAATGCTGCCGTCCTGCGGGAAATGCCGCGCAAGCAGGGCCGACACCGCCTGCACCGCGCCGACCACCGCCGCTTCGGCCTGTCCGGCGGCGAGTTTCGCTTCCATCTGCGCGCAAACCGCGCGCCATTGATCGTCGCCGACCTTGCCGCGCAGGCCGCGGTCGGCGACGATCTCGATGCGCTTGTCGGCCAGCAGCAGGTAGATCAGCACGCCGTTGTTGGCCGCCGTGTCCCAGGTGCGCAGGTGCGCGAACGCCGCTTGCGCATGCTCGCGCGCGCTGACACCGCGCCACAGCTGCGCGAACGACAATTCCGCCTCGACCGCGAACATCACTTCGCCGGTATGCGTCTTCTCGCCTGCGGCGATGGCTTGCGCGATGCGCTGCAGGCTGTCCTCGGGGAACAGCCGCCGGCTCGATGGCGCGAACAGATGGCACAGATAACGATTCATCCCGGCTCCCGTCTCACCACGAACCCGACGCGCCGCCGCCGCCGGACATGCCGCCTCCGCCGCCCCAGCCACCGCCTCCGCCGGAACCGCCACCCCAGCCGCCTCCGCCGAAGCCGCCGCCTCCCCAACCACCACCGCCCCAACCGCCGCGCCCGGCATAGCGGCTGGGCGAAGGCTTGCTCAGGCCGAACAGCAGGCCGAGTACCGCCACGCCGATCACCAGCGGCCACACCGGCGCGGACAGGAACCACGCCGCCACGCCCGCCGCGCCACCCGTGAACACGCTGCGCAGGGGCTTCGGCGCCCAGCCGAAAATGCCGCGCACCAGTTGCCCGACGAAGAACGCGGCGAACAGCGCGATCACCCAGTTGTTGACCTGCGGAAGGCTGGCCTTGCGGTTCTGCAGCGGCGCCGGCAACGCTTCGCCGTCCATGTACTTGACCAGCACCGCGGTTGCATCGACCAGGCCGCCGCCGTAATCGCCGGCGCGGAACTTCGGCAGCATCTGCAAAGTGACGATCTGGCTGGCGATCGCGTCGGGAATCGCGCCTTCGAGGCCGTAGCCGGTGTGGATGCGCGCGCGGTGGTCGTTCTTGGCGACCACCACCAGAATCGCATCATCGACCTTGCTGCGGCCGAGCTTCCACGCATCGAACACGCGCTGGCTGTAGCTGAAGATGTCTTCCGGCTGGGTGGTGTCGACCATCAATATCTGCAACTGCGAACCCTTGCGCTGCTGCAAGTCCAGCGCCTGCCGGGTGAGCTGCTGCACCGTGTCCGCATCAAGCGTGCCGGTGGTGTCGACCACCGGGCCGGTCAGCGCCGGAATTGGCGCGAGCTTGTCGCTTGCCGCATCGGCACTCGAACCGGCAGCGGCATCCGTCGCCGCCGCCGCCGCGAACGGCAGCAGCATGGCAACCAGCAACAGGAGCCGGCGCATCATCGGCGCGCTTACTGCGCAGGCTGTTGCGGCGGCTGCGCGCTCGGCGCGGCCGGATTGCCGAAATCGACCTTCGGCGCGGTCGAGATCGCCGCCTCGTTCTCGACGGTGAAGTTCGGCTTGACCTGATAGCCGAAGATCTTGGCGACGATCACCTGCGGGAACGAGCGGATGTAGGTGTTGTAGTCCTGCACCGCGGCGATGTAGCGCTGGCGCTCGACGCTGATGCGGTTCTCGGTGCCTTCCAACTGCGCCTGCAACTCGAGGAAATTCTGGTTGGCCTTGAGGTCCGGATACGCCTCGCTCACCGCCATCAGGTGCGACAGCGCGCCCTGCAACTGGCCCTGCGCGGCCTGGAAGTTCTTCAACGACTGTTCGTCATCGGCATTCACGGTGAGGCTGCCGACCTTGGCGCGCGCTTCGGTCACTTCGGTCAGCACTTGCTGTTCGTGGGTGGCGTAGCCCTTCACCGTGGCGACGAGGTTCGGCACCAGGTCGGCGCGGCGCTGGTAGACGTTGATCACCTGCGACCATGCAGCCTTCACCGCTTCGTCCTTCTGCTGGATGGTGTTGTAGCCGCAGCTGGACAGCAGCGCGGTCAGGGCGAGAAGGACGAACGAGCGCAACAGCAGTTTCATGGCGATGCCTCCGGGGTTTGCGTCGATTATGCACAAATTTTCTTACGGAACGATCGGGTGCTCATGCGCCAGCGCCTTGCGCCGCATCAGCCAGTTCAGCCATTCGACCAGCGTCGAAAAGCCCATCGCCGAATACACCCACGGCCTGGGCACGTGCACGTCGAGGCCGTCGAGGACCAGGACCACGCCGACCATCACGATGAAAGCCAGCGCCAGCAGCTTCACCGTCGGGTTGGCGTCGATGAACCGGCCCAGCGGATTGGCCGCCAGCAGCATCACCGCCACCGACAGCAGGATCGCCGCGATCATCACCGGGATCTGGTTGGCCATGCCCACCGCGGTGATCACCGAATCCAGCGAGAACACGATGTCGATCACCGCGATCTGCGCGATCACCAGCCCGAACACCGCCGAGGCCGCCGTCGTGTGCGGATCCTTGTCCTCGCCGCCGCCGACCAGCTCGCGGATTTCGCCGCTGCCCTTCACCAGCAGGAACACGCCGCCGACGACCAGCACCAAGTCACGCACCGAAATGCCGATGCCGGCCACGCTGAACAAGTCGCTCTGCATCCGCGCCAGGTACGCCAGCGACACCAGCAGGCCGATGCGGGTCAGGCAGGCCACCGCGATGCCGATGCGCCGCGCCAGCGGCCGCCGCGTTTCCGGCAGGCGCCCGACCGCGATCGAGATGAAGACGAGGTTGTCGATGCCGAGCACGATTTCCAGCGCACTGAGCGTGAACAGGGTGATCCACGTCTGCGGATCGGCGAGGAAATTCATGCTCACGGCGGCGAGGCTCATCAGGCGTCCTTGGCGAATGCGAAAACCCGACGCGGATTCTACGCGTTACAGCAGGCGCGCTCCGAGGATCAGGCCCCAGCACAGCAACACGTTCAGCAGCAGCAGGAACACCGCCGCCGAACCCATGTCCTTGGCCCGGCCGGCCAGTTCGTTCCATTCGTCGCCATAACGCGCGATCAGCGCCTCGATCGCCGAGTTCAGCAGTTCCACCGCCATCACCAGCAGCAGCGGGCCGACCAGCAGGATCTTCTCGACCGCGCCATGCCCCAGCCACGATCCGACCAGTACCATCGGCACGGCCAGCACCACTTCCAGCCGGAACGAGGATTCATGCAGCCACGCTGCGCGCAGCCCCTGCCACGACCAGCGCAGCGCCTTGAGCATGCGCGCCGGGCCGCGCGGTAAGTGTCCGAACTGATCTGCCATGCGCGGATTTTCCCATACCGGCGTGGCAGCAACGTCGGAATCCCACCCTTGCAACTTTTTCGGGTAGTTTTTCCGAATCCTCATCACATTTTTGCAAAGCTTCTGCTAGATTCTCTTGCATCACGGATGCTTGGGGCTCCGGAACGGTGAGCGACGCATGAGCGGTTTCCTGCACGACTGGCGCAAGGCATACGACAAGGCGATCGGCTGGGGCTGTGGTTGGCCCCAGGCCGGTTTCATCGCGCTGCGCTACGCACTGACCGGCAACAGCGGGCGCTTCATCCCGCCGCGCAGCTTCAGCAGCTACCGCATCGTGCGCCGGCGCGAAGGTCGCGAAGGTTACGAACAGGAACAAAACTGATCCGCGCATGCTTGGCGCATGGCAGCCATCCCGGCGTCATCGCGACTTGCGATAAGGCTCGTCGTCGGCGATGAAATCGTGCTCGGCCAGCGCCGCCTCGATCCAGCGCGACGGACCGGGCGCGTTGAGCACGTTGCCGATGTAACCGCGCGCGGCGTCCGACACCGGCAGGGCGAAGCGCGAGATGCGCACGCACACCGGCGCGAAGAACGCATCGGCCGCGGAAAATCCGCCGAACAGGAATTCACCCGTGCCCGCGGCGAGTTGCTCGCGCCAGATTTGGTCGATGCGCGCCACGTCGTTGCGCAACCCCGCATGCTCGGACCATAACTTCCGGCCAACCTCGGGGAACGAGGCCTCGATGTTCATCGGGCACAGGCTGCGCAAACCGCCGAACCCCGCATGCATTTCCGCGCACACGCTGCGCGCCCGCGCACGCTGCCTGGCGTCCTGCGGCCACACCCCGGCCTGCGGGAACCGCTCGTGCAGGTATTCGGCGATGGCCAGCGTGTCCCACACCGCGAAACCGTCGTCGAGCAACACCGGCACGCGTTTGGCCGGACTGTATTTCGCGATCTCGGTGTAGAACGGCGCGTCGGTGCCGAACTGGTCCGGCAGGCGCAATTCGATTTCCTCGAAGGGGATGCCGAGTTGCCGCATCAGCACCCACGGCCGCATCGACCACGACGAATAATTCTTGTTGGCGACCACCAGTTGCACCGGGTTTCTCCTTGTCGTTCTTCCCGTGCAATTGGAACACGGCCAGCGAAGCCCGCGCCACCGCGGCCATGCCTGGCGTGCTCAGCGCAAGGCGAAGAACGTGGTCTTGAGCCTGCGCCAAAGCCGCGCCGGCCCGCGTTCGCGGCCTTCGACCAGCATCTGCAACTGCAACAATGCGCGCCGCAACGAAGGCTGCTGCGCCTGGAAATCGCGCGCCGGTTCGAGCGCGGCGCCTTCGCGGATCACCGCATCGGACAGCGCCAGCGCCGGCGCCGCACTGACGATGCGCATGTGCAGCGAGGCGGCGACCTGGCGCAATTGCTTCGCGCAGCGCGTGCCGCCGTGCCCGCCATAAGTGACGATCGCCAAGGGCTTGTCGCGCCACTCGGAATACAGGTGGTCGATGGCGTTCTTCAACGCCGCCGGATAACCCCAGTTGAACTGCGGCGCGACGAACACGAGCGCATCGGCGCGCTGGATCTTCTCGCTCCATGCGCGCGTGTGCGCTTGCGCATAAGGCCCGAGCGCCGGGATCGCCGGTTCGTCATCCGCAGGCAGCGACCAATCGGCCAAGTCGACGATCTCGTACTCCAGCGTCGTGTGCTCGCGCCCGACTTGCGCCACCCATGCGGCGACCTGCGGGCAAACCCGCCCTGCGCGCGTGCTGCCCATGACTACCAGTGCGGTCTTGTCGCTCCCGCGGCGCAGGATGAATTCATCGAAATATCTCTGGCTTCGTCTTCATGCCGCTCAAATATATGTGTAAAATACACATAATTCAAGCAGTCGAAAAAAATGAAACGGGAAATCAGCAAACTGCGCGGTGCGCTCCTGGACATCACGGGAGTATTGAACCGCCCACAACCGGACGCTGCGCTCATCCGCATGACGGGCGCCCAACTCGATCGCGCCTTGTTCCCCCTGCTCATGCGCATCGAGACAAGAGGGCCATTGGGCATCGGCGAGCTTGCCGAGTTGTGCGGGCGCGACTACACCACCGTGAGCAGGCAGGTCGCCAAGCTCGAACAACTCGGTCTCGTGGTGCGCCAGTCGAATCCAGGCGACGCACGAATCAGGCAAGCCGCAGTCACGGCCAAAGGACGAAGCATGACCAGCGCCATCGATGGCGCGCGCGAGAAAATCATGCTTGCGTTGCTCAAGGACTGGGACAAGCAGGAAGTGGCGCAACTGGCCCGCCTGCTGCGAAAACTGGCCGACGACGCAATGGACTTCACGCGCGAATGAGCGCGCCGCGATGTCTTGCATCGCGGCGCCACATGTTCATTCATTGCTGGCGCAACGCTTCGATCGGATCGAGCTGCGCGGCCTTGCTCGCCGGGTAGTAGCCGAAGAACAGGCCGGTGGCGATCGAGAACGCCGCCGCCAGCAGCACCACTTGCACATTGAGCTCGACTGGCAACTGGCTGAAGCGGCCAATCAGCAGCGCGCCGACCATGCCGATCGCGATGCCGATGACGCCGCCGATCAGCGAGATCAGCATCGCCTCGGCGAGGAACTGCCGGCGCACGTCGCTGGGACCGGCGCCGACGGCCATGCGCAGGCCGATTTCGCGGATGCGCTCGGTCACGCTGACCAGCATGATGTTCATGATGCCGATGCCGCCGATGATCAGGCAGATCGCCGCGACCGCGCCAAGCATCTTCGACATCAGGGTGGTGGTTTCGGTGCGGGTCTTGACGATCTCGCTGAGGTTGCGCACGTCGAAATCGTCGTCCTCGCCCGGCTCGATCTTGTGCAACTGGCGCAGCAGGCTTTCGACTTCGCCTTGCACGTAGTCGAGGTCGTCACCGTCGCCGACGGTCAGGGAAATGCCCTGCACCGCGCCGGCCGGCAACGCGTTCTTGCCCATCAAACGGCGGCTCGCGGTTTCCAGCGGCAGCATCACCACGTCGTCCTGGTCCTGGCCGAAACTGCCCTGGCCCTTCGCCACCAGCACGCCGACCACGGTGAACGGCACGCGGCCGAGGCGGATGGTCTGGCCAACGCCGTTGTCGTCGCCGAACAGTTCCTTGCGCACGGTGTCGCCGAGGATCACCGTCTTGCTCGCGCCGGTGTAGTCCTGCGCGCTGAAGCCGTCGCCGTCGGCCAGGGTCCAGCCGTTGATCTGGAAATAATCCGGCTGCACGCCCTGCCAACTGGTCGAGGCATTGTTC
This sequence comes from Lysobacterales bacterium, assembly GCA_015655355.1. Taxonomy (GTDB): domain Bacteria; phylum Pseudomonadota; class Gammaproteobacteria; order Xanthomonadales; family Xanthomonadaceae; genus Pseudoxanthomonas_A. Next base: position 21,655 of record JAATFG010000066.1, on the reverse strand, counting down.
TCCGCGTACACCACCTGGGTACTGCCGCGCAGGGTGCCGGCGACGTACTGCACTTCCGGCACTTGTTCGCGGATGGCCTGCACGTCGCTGTTCTTCAGCGTGTAGAAGCTGCTTGCGCTCATGCGCACGCCGCCGATGGCGCGCTTGCCGTTGGGGCCGACGTCCAGGCGCTGCGAGCCGAGGCCGGCGACCATCTTGTCGATTTCCTTCTGCGTACCCTGCCCGACCGAGACCATCACGATCACCGCGGCGATGCCGATGATCACGCCCAGCGAGGTCAGCGCGCTGCGCATCCAGTTGCCGCGCAAGGCGAAGATCGCGGTGCGCAGGACGTCGAGGAAATTCATGCGTGGCCTCCGTCCGGTTCGCTGCCCTGCTCGTGCAGCAGGCCGTCGCGCATCACCAGGATGCGGTCGGCATGCGCGGCGACGTCCGGGTCATGGGTGATCAGCACCACGGTGTGGCCCTGGTCGCGCAGGCGCTTGAACAGGGCGAGGATTTCCTCGCCGGTCTTGGTGTCCAGCGCGCCGGTCGGTTCGTCGGCCAGCAGGATCGGCGGGTCGTTGATCAGCGCGCGGGCGATCGCCACGCGTTGCTGCTGGCCGCCGGAAAGTTCGCTCGGCTTGTGGTGGGTGCGGTCGCCAAGGCCGACCGCTTCCAGCACCGCGCGCGCGCGTTCGCGGCGTTCGGCCGGCGGCACGTTGGCATAGCCCAGCGGCATCGCCACGTTTTCCAGCGCGTCCATCCGCGGCAACAGGTTGAACCCCTGGAACACGAAGCCGAGCTTGGCGATGCGCAGGCGCGCCAGTTCCTCCGCATCGAGCGTGGCGATGTCCACGCCATCGCAGTGGTAGCTGCCCGAGGTCGGCTTGTCGAGGCAGCCGACCACGTTCATCAGGGTCGACTTGCCGGAACCGGACGGGCCCATGATCGCGACGAACTCGCCACGCGCGATGCGCACATTGACGCCCTTCAGCGCCGTCAATTCGGCTTCGGTGCCGGGCGAATAGACCTTGACCAGATCGACGATGTCGATGACCAGGACGTCATCGGCGGAAACGGGCGCATTCATTCCTTCTTCGCCTTGGCCTTTTCGCCGACCACGACCATGTCGCCGGTCTTGAGTCCGCCGCCGGAAATCTCGGTACTGGTGCCGTCGCTGACGCCCACGCGCACCATCACCGGCTGCGGCGCGCCATCGACCAACTTGTACAGTGCGGTGCGCTTGGCGGTGAGCAGCGCGGTCAGCGCGTCGTCCCACTGCTTCTTCCGGTCATCGTCCAGGGTGTTGCGGAATGCGTCGAAATCCTGCTTGAAGCGGTCGACCATGCGCTGGCGCACCTGTGCGATCACCGCCGCGTTCGGCGCGCCGCTTCCCCCCATGCCCGGCGGCGGGCCGAAGCCGCCGCTGTTGCCGCCGCTCTGATGCTGGCGCGCCTGCGTGCGCTGCTTCACCGCCGCCACCGCGGCATCGAACGCGGCCTGCTGCTGCGGCGTGACCTGCATTTGCGCCACGGTGTGGGCGAGGTCATCGGTGATGCCGCCACCGGCTTGCGCGCCTTGCGCACGTTGCTGCTGCCCACCACCGGCCATCGGCATCGTCGGCACGCTGGTGTCGCTGGGCTTGTAGCGCAGCGCGGCGGTGCTGACCTTGAGCACGTTCTCGTGCTTGGTCACTTCGATCTCGGCGTTCACGGTCAGGCCCGGCAGCAGGGTGCCATCGCTGTTGTCCACGGTCACCACGACCGGATAGGTGACCACGTTGTTGCTGGTCGTCGCGGCCAGCCGCACCTGGGTCACCACGCCCTTGAACTTGCGGTTCGGGAACGCGTCGGCGGTGAAGCTCACCTGTTGCCCCGGCTTGACCTGGCCGATGTCCGATTCGTCCACCGACAGCAGGATCTGCATCTTCGCTAGGTCCTCGGCGATGGTGAACAGCGTCGGCGCCTGCAGGCTCGCGGCCACGGTCACGCCCGGGTCGATCGCGCGGGTGATGACCACGCCGTCGACCGGCGAGGTGATCACCGCGCGGCCGATGTTCACCTGGGTGGTCTTCGCGCTGGCCTGCATCTGCGCCAGCGACGCGCGCGCGGCATCGCGCGCGGCCCGCGCGGCGTCGACGTCGCTCTGCGCCACCAGCTGCTTTTTCACCAGCTCGGCGTCGCGGTTGTAGACCAGCTCGGCATTGGCCAGCGTCGCCTTGGCGCTGGCGATCTGCGCGTTGTTCTGCTCGAGCTGCATCGTGTAGGTGCTGGGATCGATCTTGGCCAGCAACTGGCCTTTCTTCACCGGGCTGTTGTAATCGACCAGCACGTCGGTGACCAGGCCGGAGATCTGGCTGCCGACGGTGACGGTGTGGATCGCGCTGAGCGTGCCGGTGGAGGAAATCACCACGCGGATGTCGCCCTGCTCGACCGCGGCGGTGCGCCAAGCATCCGCCTGATCAGCGGACTGCCGCTTCTTCCAGTACGCGAACGCACCGATGGCGACGGCCAGAACGACAACGGCGGCGATGCCGCGGACCAACCACGGGTTGTGGCGGTTGCTCGGGGAAAAACGGGCGGGTTTGCTCATGGGCGGGCGGATGCGGAAAGGGGAGGTTCGACGAGACTAACGCGCCAGCACGGGCGCGGTTGACGCATCATACGGGCCGCGCCCGCGCCCGGCTCCATGCCGGTAGTCACGCACTCAGCGGAAGCGAATCGTCGCGGTGGTGCCCTTGCCCAGTTCGCTGGCCAGCTCGACCTTCCAGCCGAAACGCTCGCACAGGCGCGAGACGATCGACAGGCCGAGGCCGGTGCCGTGCGGGCGCGATTCGTCGGCGCGGTAGAACGGCTCGAACGCGCGGCGCAGCGCTTCCTCGTCCATGCCGATGCCGGTGTCGCGCACTTCGATGCGGTCGATGAAGGTGCTCACGTCGATGCGGCCGCTGTCGGTGTAGCTGCACGCGTTGCGGATCAGGTTGCTCACCACCACGCTCATCACCCGCGGCGGCGCGAACAGCTTCGGCTGCACGTTGGCGTGCACGAACAGCTCGACCGGCTTGCCCATCAGCAGGGCACGGCCATTCTCGGCCTGGTCCTCGACCACCGAGGCGACATCGAATTCCTCGCTCTGCGGCGATACTTCCGCTTCGCGCGCGAGGATCAGGAACGCATCGATCACCGCCTCCATGTCGCGCCCGGCGCGCTGGATGCGTTGCAGCGACCTCGCCGCTCGCGGCGAGGTCTCCGCATCGGCGAGGGCGACGTCGCTGGCGACGCGGATCACGGTCAGCGGCGTGCGCAATTCGTGCGAGGCGTCGCGGGTGAAATTGCGCTCGCGCTGCACCTGCGTGGCCACGCGCTGCGCCAGCCGATGCAGGGCGACGGCGAGCTGCCGCGCCTCGCCCTGCACGTCGGCCGGCAGGCTTTCCGGCGCCAGCGCGGCGACGTCCGGATGTTGCGGGTCCCAGCGCGCCACCTGTTCGGCCAGCCAGCTCACCGGCGACACCAGCCGCTTCGAGGCGCGATACGTGAGCCACGACACGAAGTAGATCGCGGCGAGGATCAGCAGGATCGGCAACGTGCCGAACCAGAACGCGAGCTTCTCCGCGGTCGAACGCAGGAACACCAGGTACAGGCTGCCGACCGGCTTCTGCTCGACCAGCACCAGCATGTCGTCGTCCTTGAGTTCGTGGAAGCCCGGCGCGAGATCGCGCAAATCCTCCGGCAGCATCAGGTTGCTGCGCCCGCTCTGCACGAAATAGCCGCGCAGGGTCAGGGTGTTCGGCGGCGGCTGGGTTTCGGAGGCGGCGTGCAGTTCCCAGAAATGGGCGGCCTCCTCGTGCAGCAGCGCACCGACCAAGCTCTGCTTGACCACCGCAGAAATCAGGTACACGCCGAACACGATCGCGAGCGAAAACATCACCGCCTGCAGGATGAAGGCGTAGCGGATCTTGCGCGAAAGCCCCTGTGCACTCATGCGCGAATCATGACCTCCCTGTCATGGCCGGCACAACTTAGCCGATGTCGGCGATGCGGTAGCCTGCGCTCTGCACGGTATGCAACAGCGGTTTGGCGAAGGGCTTGTCGATCACCTTGCGCAGGTTGTACAGATGGCTGCGCAGCGTATCCGAATCCGGCAGGCCGTTGCCCCAGATCTCGCGCTCGATTTCCTGCCGCGACACCACCCGCGGCGATTCGCGCATCAATATCGTCAGCAGGCGCATGCCGATCGGCGAGAGCATCAATTCGACCCCGCCACGCGTGGCACGCATCGATACCGGGTCGAGCGCAAGATCGGCGACCTTCAGCACTTCCGCACCGACCTGGCGGCGCTCGCGGCGGATCAGCGCGCGCAGCCGCGCTTCCAGTTCCTGGATCGCGAACGGCTTGGTCAGGTAATCGTCGGCGCCGGCGCCGAGGCCAGTGAGCTTGTCGTCGAGCGTGTCGCGCGCGGTGAGCATCAGCACCGGCGTGGACTTGCGCGCCTCGCTGCGCAGGCGCTTGCACACCTCGATGCCGTCCAGCCGCGGCAGCATCAGGTCGAGCACCAGCACGTCGTAACTGTTTTCCGCGGCAAGGCGGTAGCCGTCGAGGCCGTCGCTGGCGTAATCGACCTCGAAGCCGCGGCTTTCGAGGTATTCGCCGACCATTTCCGAGATGTTGCGGTTGTCCTCGACCACGAGGACCAGACCCGAGGATTCCTGATTGCTGCGCATTTCCGCGCCTCCATGCCGTGATGTGTTTGCTTCAGGTTCGTGAAGCTAACCCTCGGCAGGTGCATGGAACGTGAAACCGCCTGGCAACCTGTCAAATGCCACCCGCGTTCACAATTGACAATCATTCTCATTCCTGATGGAATTGCCCCCGAGCCAGCCCCGGCCGCCAGCATTCGCACGTCCATGTTTGTCTGTGTCTGCAACGGAATCACCGACCGCCACATCCGCGACGCCGCCGCCGCGGGCTGCCGTACCGCGTCCGAATTGACCATGCGTACCGGCTGCGGTTCCACCTGCGGCAGTTGCCTGCAAGTGGCGGCGGAAATGCTCGACGAATTCCACGCCCGGGCCGAATTCCCGCTGCCGGTGCTCTGCGCCGCGTGAGCGTGCGGGTTTCCGTGCACGCTGCGGAACGAAACCAGCCCGATTCGCATTTCGCCATCGCCGCGCGCGAACGATTAATCTGATGCCGTTTCCACGCCATCGGAGTACGCCATGAAAGGCGATGCCAAGGTCATCGAATACCTCAACAAGGCCCTGTACAACGAGCTGACCGCGATCAACCAGTACTACCTGCACGGCAAGATGCTGAAGAACTGGGGACTGAAGGAACTGGCCGAGCACGAGATCAAGGAATCGATCGACGAGATGAAGCACGCCGACTGGCTGGCCGACCGCATCCTGTTCCTCGAAGGCCTGCCGAATTTCCAGGCGCTGGGCAAATTGCGCATCGGCGAGAACCCGAAGGAAATCTTCGAGTGCGACCTGGCGCTGGAAATGGACGCGATCCCGCTGCTGCGCGAAGCCATCGCCTACAGCGAGCAGATCAAGGACTACATCAGCCGCAAGCTGTTCGCCGACATCCTCGATTCGGAAGAGGAACACGTCGACTGGCTGGAAACCCAGCTCGACCTGGTCGCCCGCATCGGCGAACCGAGCTACCTGCAGACCAAGCTCGACGGTTGAGCCTGTCCATCCGCAGGCACGTGAAAAGGCCGCATTGCGGCCTTTTTCGTTTTTGGCCTGAACCGATCAGGCCTGCATCGTGCCGGTGTCGAGCCAGCGCTGGTGCCACGACAGCGCTTCGGGCAGCAAGTGCGGCGTGTGCTTGCCGAAGCTGTCGCGCGAAGCGCGGTCGAAATAGCCCTGCAACGGGTCGCGGTAATCCGGATGCACGCAGTGGGCGAGCAATGCCTTCGCGCGCTGCTTGGGCGAGAGGCCGCGCAAATCCGCGAGGCCCTGCTCGGTGACGATCACGCTGACGTCGTGCTCGGTGTGGTCGACGTGGCTGACCATCGGCACCAGCGCGGAAATCGTGCCGTTCTTGGCCGTGCTCGGGCTCAGGAAAGTGGACAGGAAACCGTTGCGCGCGAAGTCGCCGGAACCGCCGATGCCGTTCATGATCTTCGTGCCCATCACGTGGGTGGAATTGACGTTGCCGTACAGGTCGGCCTCGATCATGCCGTTCATTGCAATGCAGCCGAGGCGGCGCACCAGTTCCGGATGGTTGGAGATTTCCTGGGTGCGCATCACGATGCGCTCGCGATAGAAGGCGATGTTGCGCTTGAACTCCTCGTTCGCCTCCGGGCTGAGCGCGAAGCCGGTGCACGACGCGCTCTTGAGCACGCCGGATTTCAGCAGATCGAGCATGCCGTCCTGGATCACTTCGGTGAAGGCGTTGAGGTCGCGCAGGCCGCTTTTGCCCAAGCCGGCGAGCACCGCGTTCGGGATGTTGCCGACGCCGGATTGCAGCGGCAGGAGATTTCGCGGCAGGCGCCCCTGCTTCACTTCGTGCTGGAGGAATTCGATCAGGTGCGCGGCGATCCGCTCGCTTTCCGCATCGGCCGGCTTGAACGGCGAATTGCGGTCCGGCCCGTCGGTTTCGACCACGGCCACGACCTTGTCCAGGTCGACGCGCAGGTACGGCTCGCCGATGCGGTCGTTGGCGTTGACCAGCGGGATCGGCCTGCGGTGCGGCGGCAACGCGGTGCCGTAATACACATCATGCATGCCGTCGACGCCGGCCGGCTGCCAGTGGTTGACCTCGATGATCACCTTCTTCGCCAGGTCCAGCCAGGTCTTGTTGTTGCCGACCGAGGTGGAAGGAACGAGGCGACCATCCTCGCGGATCGCCGAGACTTCGACGATCGCGGTGTCGAGTTCGCCATAGGTGCCAAACCACGTCTGCTGCGCGACATGGCTCAGGTGCATGTCGATGTATTCCATCTGCCCGGCGTTGATCTTGTTGCGCGCGGTCGGATCGGTCTGGAACGGCAAGCGCATCGACATGCCGTCGACCTTGGCCAGCGCACCGTCGAGTTCCGGCGCGGTCGAAGCGCCGGTCAACACCTTGATCTGGAACGGCTGGCCCGCGGCATGCGCGCGCTCGATGTGCCCGGCCAGCGCCAGCGGCACCGCCTTGGGATAACCGGAACCGGTGAAGCCGCTCATGGCGACGTTCTCGCCGGGCTGGATGAAAGCGGCGGCCCGCTCGGCAGGCATGACGAGAGCGCGCAAACGGGCGTTGCGGATACGTTCTTCAGTGGACATGGTGGGTTGCGTAGGGGAACAACCCGTGCATTGTCCCGCATTCGACCCGATACGTCGAAGCACGAAATCCCGATCGAGGCAGGCGCGACCAAGCCACGCCTGCGCTCAGGCCACGCCGAGGCCCGGAATGCTGCTGATCGAATCCGGATCGAAACCGCCCAGCTCGGCGAAATGGCGCCCGCGCGCGACGTAGTCCTTGTACGCGCCGAAGCTCGGCGCGCCGGGCGAAAGCAGGATCACGCCACCGGCCGGCAACAAGGATTTCGCTTTCGCCACCGCATCGGCCAGGTCATCCGCACTCGCCAGTTGGAAGCCGGCGGCTTCGCCGATTTCCTCGAGCAACGCATGGATGCGCGGGCCATTCGCGCCCATCGTGACGATCGCGCATGGCGGATCTTTCGCCACCGAGGCGACAAAATCTTCCCACGGCAAACCGCGATCATGTCCACCAACCAACACCGCCACCTGCTCGTGTGCAAACACGTCCAGCGCGGCCAGCGTGGCGTGCGGCGTGGTGCTGATCGAATCGTTGACGAACACGCAGCCATCGTGCTCGCCCAGCACCTGCAGGCGATGCGGCAACGGCTTGAAGTCCAGCACGCGCTTCGCCAACGGCAGCGCATCGAGGCCGAGCGCTTCGATCGCGGTCAGCACCGCGCACAGGTTGCCGCGGTTGTGCCGGCCCGGCAGCGGCGCGGCACGCGTGTCGAGCACGAGTGCATCGCCGCGGTACAGGTCGTCTTCGCGCAGGTGCCAGCCATCGTCGCGATTGAACCAGCGGATTTCCGAATGCGGCAAATCAAGCTTGTCCAGGAACGGGTCTTGCGCGTTCAACACCGCGATGCGCGGCTTGCCTTCCGTCACCAGCGAAAGCTTGTCCTCGACGTAGCGCGCTTGGCTGCCGTGCCAGTCGAGATGCTCGGGGAAAATGTTGAGCACGACGGCGACGTCGGGATGCGCGCCGCTGTGCGCGACGTCGCGGGTTTGGTAGCTCGACAATTCGATCGCCCAGAATTCCGGCGCCGGCTGTGGATTCAACACTTCCAGCAACGGCAAGCCGATGTTGCCGGCCAGTCCGGTACGTTTTCCCGCGGCGCGCAGCAGATGCGCCAGCAACGCGGTCGTGGTCGATTTTCCCTTGGTTCCGGTCACGCACACGCAATCGGCGACACGGCCGTTTTCATCGGCATGTTCGGCAAACCACAACGCGGTACCGCCGATGAAGCGCGTGCCGTTCTTGGCCGCGGCCAATGCCTCGGGCTTGTACGGTGAAATGCCCGGCGACTTGACCACCACGTCGAACGCGGACAAATGCGCGGCGCTGGCGTCAAGCTGCACGCGCAAATGCGCATCGCCCAGCGCGTTCGCATCGGCCACTTCGGCTTCGCCGCAGAACAGCGCCAGCGGCTTGTCGGCGAAGCGCGAACGCAGCGCGCGATACGCGGCGCGGCCTTCGCGGCCCCAACCCCACAAGGCGACGTTCAACGAGGCGAGCGCATCGAGCTTCATGCCGCGAAATTCGGCTCCAGCTCCTGCCACAACGCGGAAGGAATCCGATGTTCGTCGTCAATCGACAACAGCGGTTCGATCTTCAATTCGGCGGCGTTCAACTGCGGCCGGATCAGCTTGTTGAAACGCGCCACCAGCGCGTCCTCCTTCCATTCGGCGCGTTCGCCGAGCGTGGCCAAGGCCGCGCGCGACTCCTTGCCTTCGCCGACGCACTCGAACGGCTTGTGGTCCTCGAACTCGAGCAGCGCGTCGTAGCCGGCGGTCTGCGCTTCGTCGTCGAGCAGGTTGCGGCCGAAGATGCCGACCAGGCGCGTCTTCGGCATGAACGGCGCCAGCGCGAGGAACACGAAATGGCATTTCGGGCACATCCCGCACCAGCGGTTGGCCGGGCGCTCGCCGAGGATGTGGAAATTGCGGTTGCAACTGGAGAAATAGGCGTCGTAGTGCGAATTCCTGGCGAACTGCCGCGCCACCGCCAGCTCCGAGAACGGACGCAGCAACGAGTAGTAATGCAGGTCGCCGGCGATGCGTTTTTCCACGTACTCGCCGAGCAACTGCTCGAACTGCCAGCCTTTCGACCACTGGTGGTTGACTTCGCCCGTTCCCGGAATCAGCGAACCATAGCTGGCCGAGCGTTCGTTCGAGAACACCACCTGGTTCGCATCGCTCAGCAACGCGGCCAGCAGCATGATCGCCGAATTGATCGCGGTCACCGGGATATGCCCGTTGTACGCGCCCTGCCGGTTCAACTCGAACAATTCCGGCGCCAGCGCGCGGCTGATGTTGAACGTCGGCAGGCCGGTGCGCGCGGCGCACGCGGCGATCAGTTGCGAACCGCCGATCCACGTCACCGTCTGTTCGACATCCGCCGAGCGCAGCGCTTCGATGCTGACCAGCGAATCCTTGCCGCCGCCGATGGCGACCAGCGCGTGTTCGCGCAGGCCCAGCGCTTGCGCCCTCTCTCCCGCGCCTGCCGGGGGGAGAGCCGGAGTGAGGGGGCCGATCGGGAACTTGATCTTGCCGCGCAAATTCAAGCCGTTGCGATAGGCGAATTCACCCAACCCGTTTTCGTAAACGGTTTCGAGGAACCCAGCGGTTTCCGCATCGATCGGCTGCGATTCGATGCGGATGTCCTGCGGCACCGCGGCCTTGTAATAGCTGACGCCGGCGATCAGGTGCAGCAGGTGCAACGCACGCTCGACCGCCACCGCACGCTTGTCGTCGAGTTCGAACGGCGCACCCGGGAACACGATTTTTTCGGTCAATTCCAGATTTTCGTCGAACGCGTAGGTCAGCGACGCCACACCGCTTTGCGCATCGAAGCCGCAGCGCACGAAGCGAAAGCTCTTCACCGCATCGCGCGAGAACAAAATCGTTTTTTGCGCCAGGTCAGACATCCAGGATCTCCTCGCCCGGCAGCTCGCGCAGGTTGTAGCGGCTGGCCATGCTGAAACCGTAGGCGCCGGCGTCGGCGAGCAGCAGCACATCGCCCGGCGCGGTCGCCGCCGGCAACGGGCGGTTGCCGGCGAACAGGTCGCTGCTCTCGCAGATCGGCCCGACCACATCGAACGCCGAGGTTTGCGCAGCGCCGAAACGCGACAGGTTGTGCACGTCGTGCCACGCGTCGTACAACGCCGGACGCAGCAATGTGTTCATGCCGGCATCGAGGCCGACGCGGCGCACGCCGTCCTTGTCGATCACCTGGGTTGCCTTCGCCAGCAGCACACCGGCTTCGGCGACGAGGAAACGCCCCGGCTCGATCGCCAGCTCGAACGCCGGATGCAGTTGTTTCATTTCGTCCAGGCCCTGCGCCCAGGTGTCGAGGTCGAACGGTTCGTCGTCGGCGTGGTACGGAATCGGCAAGCCGCCGCCGAGGTCGATGGTCTTCACGCTGCCGATGCGGCGCGCGAAACCGGCCAGCTCGTCCATCATCATCCGCCAGTGTTCGCGGTTGCCGATGCCGCTGCCCATGTGCGCGTGCAGGCCGTCGATGGTCACGTCCAGCGCGCGCGCCGCGGCGAGGAACTCGTCCACGCGCTGCACCGACAGGCCGAACTTGGCGTGCTTGCCGCCGGTATTGACCTTGGCGTGGTGGCCGTCGCCATGGCCGAGGTCGATGCGCAACCACGCGCTGCGGTTGCGGAACAGTTCCGGCCACGCGTGCAGGATTTCGACGCTGTCGATCGTCACCGTCGCGCCGATGCGCAACGCCGCCTCGTATTCGTGTTTCGGTGCGAAGCTCGGCGTGAACAGGATGCGGCGCGGATCGAAGCCTGGCACCGCGTCGAGCACGCGGCGGATTTCGCCCAGGCTCACGCATTCCAGGCCGAAGCCTTCCGCGGCCAGCGTACGCAGAATGTCCGCATGCGAATTGGCCTTGATCGCGTAGTAGCGCTGGCTAATCGCGGCAATCGCCTTCAATTGCGCGGCGCGCTCGCGCACGACGGCAAGGTTGTAGACGTAGCTCGGCGTCGCCTTGCCGGCGATCTTCAGCAGCGCGTCGCGCTTGTCGGGCGCGGCGAACCACGGCGTCGGACGCTTGCGCACCTGGCCATTCAATTCGCGCCAGCGCGGGCCGAACACGCTGGTTTCCTCGACCGGCATCGCACCGCTGCCGATCAATTCCGCATGCAACTCGGCGAGCAGGCCATCGGCATCGGCTTCGTCGATGACGAAGGTCAGGTTCAAGTCGTTCGCCGATTGCGAAATCATGTGCACGCGCTCGCGCCCGAACGTCGCCCACACGTCGCTCAACTTGTGCAGCAGCGAACGCATGCCGAGGCCGACCAGGGTGATCGCCGCGCACGGCACGATGATCTTGACCCGGCAGATTTTTTCGAGATCGGCAGACAGCGCGGCCAACGCGTCGGAATTGATCAGGTTCTCCGACGGATCCAGCGACACGGTGACGTTGGTCTCAGCAGTGCCGATCAAGTCGACGGAAAGGCCGTGCTGCTTGAACACCGCGAACGCATCGGCGAGGAAGCCGACCTGCTGCCACATCTGGCTGCTCTGCATCGCCACCAGCACGATGCCGTTGCGGCGCGAAATCGCCTTGACGCCCGGCACCGGCGCGGCGTTGTCGTCGATGCTCGTGCCCGGCAATTCGGGGCGCTCGGTATCGAGGATCGCCATCGGCACGCCGGCATCGCGGCACGGCTTGATCGAGCGCGGGTGCAGCACTTTCGCGCCGGTCGAGGCGATTTCCTGCGCCTCGTAATAGTCGAGGCGCGAAAGCAGACGCGCGTCCGGCACTTCCTTCGGATTGGCACTGAACATGCCCGGCACGTCGGTCCAGATTTCGACGCGCTGCGCACCGAGCAACGCGCCGAAATACGCCGCCGACGTATCGCTGCCGCCGCGGCCGAGGATCGCGGTGCCGCCGTCGCGATGGCGCGAGATGAAGCCTTGCGTGATCAGCACGCGCGTCGGCTGCGCGCGGAAACCCGTGCTCCATTCCAGCGTCGGCGTGCTGATGCAGTTGACCGACAGGCGCTGCGACCACGCGCTCTGGTTCGGCTGCGGCGGCACCGCGTCGAGCCAGTCGCGCGCGTCCATCCAGCCGATGTCGAGGCCTTGCGATTCCAGGTAGGCCGCGCCGAGCGTGGACGAGAGCAATTCGCCCTGCCCCAGCACTTCGGCCTGCCAGTCGAGCGGGCGCGTTTGCGCGCGCGCATCGGTCAACAAGCCACGCAGCGCGGACAGGCGCGCGCCAAGCACCGCATCGGCGTCGAGTTGCAGTTCCTGCGCGAATTCGACGTGGCGCTGCACCAGTTTCCCGACGCGGGCGTGCGCATCGGCGGCGCCATCGGCGATCGCGGTCAGTTCGTTGGTGACGTTCGACAATGCCGACACCACGACCAGCACGCGAGCGTCATTTTCCTGCGCACGTTTTTTCGCCAGTTTTCCAATCGTGTCCCAGCGGTGGCGACGCGACACCGAAGTGCCGCCGAACTTGAGGACGATCCAGCGATCGGAAGCTGCGGAAACGGACATTTTGCTTGGCTTGGTGGTGGAGGAAACGAGGATGTTGACCCGCTGTGTTGCGGGAGGAACTGCCAATTCTAAAGGAATCCACGGCCTACAATGGCGAACCTTTCCAGCGAATCGAATGGCATGACCCGCAAGCGCCCGGCTTCGAAACGACGCTATCTGCAACTGGACGTGTTCGCCGACCGCCCCGGCGCCGGCAATCCGCTGGGCGTGATCCTCGATGCCGACGGCCTCGACAGCGCCCGCATGCAGGCACTGGCCGCGTGGTTGAATTTGTCCGAAACCGTTTTCTTCGTGCCGGTCACGGAAAGCGCCGCGAGTTACCACGTGCGCATCTTCACCCCGCGCGCGGAATTGCCGTTCGCAGGCCATCCGAGCGTCGGCGCGGCATGGGCCGCAACGAACTCCGGTCTGGCGACGCCACGCAATGGCGAACTGGTGCAGCAATGCGGCGCCGGCCTGTTGCCGGTGCGCGTGGACGGCGACACCTACACGGTGCGCAGCCCGCGCGCACTGCGGCGCGACACGATGACGCCCATGCTGCCCGCTTCGCTGGCCGCGACCGCCAAACCCGGCTGCGTGCCCGAGCTCTGGAACAACGGCCCCGACTGGTGGCTGCTCGAAGCGCGCGACGAAGCCAGCCTGCGCGCGCTGCAAGCGGACGCATCCGCGATCGCCACGCAGCTCGAAGGCGGCAAGGCCGCGTTGTTCGCCTTCGCAAAGGACGCCAACGCCGGCCACCAACTCGTCGTGCGCGCGTTCGCTCCAGGCGTCGGCGTGCCCGAAGATCCCGTCACCGGCAGCGCGAATGCGCTGATTGGCAACCTGCTCGATCGGCATGGCCGCCTGCCGTCGAATCCGTACACGTCCAGCCAGGGCCGCGAACTCGGCCGCGACGGCAAGGTGCAAGTGCGCGTGGATGCCGAAGGCGACGTATGGATCGGCGGTGAAGTGCAATGCGTGATCGAAGGGAGCGTGCAATGGTGAGCCGGCGTTTTTTGCAGCTTGACGTGTTCTCGCCCTACTCCGGCGCCGGCAATCCGCTGGCCGTCGTGCTGGATGGCGAAGGCTTGAGCGACGCGCGGATGCAGGCCATCGCGCGCTGGACCGGCCTGCCGGAAACGACGTTCGTGTTTCCGCCGACGCGCGCCGAAGCCAGCTACGCGCTGCGCATGTTCAGCCCGCAAAGCGAAGTGCCGTTCGCCGGGCATCCGAGCGTCGGCACCGCGCATGCCGTGCTCGAAGCGGGCATCGCGCAACCGCGCGAGGGCGTGCTGGTGCAGGAAGGCATCGCCGGCTTGCTGCCGCTGCGCGTCGACGGCACGGACGCAGCGCAGACGATCGCGATCCGCACGCCGCGCGCGAAAGTTGCCGAAGTCGCCACGCACGACGACGCGCGCTTGCGCGACGCCACACGCAACTGGAATTCCGGAAACCTGCCGCCGGTGCTGATGGACGGTGGTCGCCGCTGGTGGCTGGTCGAAGTGCGCGACGAATCCTCGCTGCGCTCGATCAAGCCGGATTGGGATGCGATTTCCGGGCTCGCCGAAAGCACCGACAGCATGGGCGTGTTCGCTTACGCCAAGGCGGACGCCGGCCAAGCCTTCGATTTCGCCGTGCGCGCCTTCGTCGGCAACAAGCGCCGTTTCGAGGACGCCGCCAGCGGCGCGGCCAACGCCATGCTCGCCGCGTGGCTGGATGAACGCGACGCACTGCCGCGTCCGCGCGACGCGCATGGCAACGCGCGCTTCACCGTGAGCCAGGGCCGCGAAATCGGCTTCGACGCGCAATTGGCATTGATCATCGACGCACAAGGCGATGTGTGGAGCGGCGGACAATCGCGCACGCTGATCCGCGGCGAACTGGATTGGTGATCGTCCAGCTTCCGCCAATACCCCTGAATTTGGATTATGCTCTACGCATGACCCCTCAAAATCCCGGAAATAACAGCTTCTGGCGATTGGGCAAAAACCCGGTCAAACAGGCCGCGATCTGCCTGCTGACGCTTGTCGGGTTGCTTGCATTTGTCTTGGCGTTGGCTCCAGCCTTCGACGAGTGGCTCCATCGGCATCCGCTCCTTGCAGTAGTGCTGCTGGTCTGGTTGATTGCCTAGGGACTGCGCTCCAGGCGTTGATCCTCGGCTGGTTGCCGGCGATTACTTCGTGGGGCTTTTATCGATTTCGTATACCGGCCTGCCATCGACCCACGTCGATTCGATCGGCAGGGTGGCGATTTGCGCGGCGGGAACGGCGAAGTAATCGCCCTCGAACACGACGAAATCGGCGCGCAGGCCGGGCTTGAGCTGGCCGACCTTGTTCTCGTCGAAACCGGCGTGTGCGGCCCATGAAGTGAAGCCGGCCAACGCCTGCTCGCGACTCACGCGCTGGCTCGCGAACCAGCCGCCGGGCGGATTGCCCTTCGCGTCCTGGCGCGTCACCGCGGCGTACAGGCCGAGGCGCGGGTCCGGCGATTCCACCGGGAAATCCGAGCCGAACGCGAGCTTCGCCCCGGACTTCAGCAAGCTCTGCCACGCGTAAGCGCCGAGGATGCGCTGCGGGCCGAGGCGATCCTGTGCCCACGGCATGTCGCTGGTCGCGTGCGTCGGCTGCATCGAGGCGATGATGCCCAGTTGCGCGAAGCGCGGCAGGTCCTGCGGCGACAGGATCTGCGCGTGTTCGACGCGCCAGCGGTGGTCGGTTTTCGCATCGGCGCCCAGCGTCTTTTCGTAGGTATCGAGCACGAATCGGTTGGCGCGGTCGCCGATCGCATGCGTGGCGACCTGCATGTGGCAGGACTTCGCCTTCGCCACCAGTTGCTGGTAATCCGCCGGCGCGGTGACGAACAGGCCGCGGTTGCCCTTGTCGTCGCTGTAGTCGTCGAGCAGTGCGGCGCCGCGGCTGCCGAGCGCGCCATCCATGAACAACTTCACGCCGTGCATTTCCAGGCGACCGGACGGATGCGCGTAGTTGCCGCCCATCGCGCACAAATCGTCGAGCATGTCTTCGCCATAGGCGTAGGCGTCGATGCGCAGCGGCAGTTTGCCGGCGTCGGCGAACCGGCGCATCAGCGCGAAATCCTCGCGCGAAGTACCCATGTCGTGCATGCCGGTCAGGCCGACCGCGACCAATGCCTGCGTCGCCACCTGCAGCGCGCGTTCGCGCATCGCTTCGGTTGGCGCCGGCACCGCCGCATCCACCAAGGCCTGCGCGTTGTCGACGAACACGCCGGTCGGCTTGCCGCTCGCATCGCGTTCGACGTGGCCGCCGTCGGGCTGCCAGTGCGGGTCAAGCAGTTTCGGTTGCTTCTGTTCGGCCAGCTTCAGTGCCGCGGAATTGGCCCAGCCGGCGTGGCCGTCGATGCGGCTCAGCCATACCGGGCGCTCGGGAAACGCGGCGTCGAGATCGGAGGCGATCGGAAAAGATTTTTCCACCCAGCGGTTCTGGTCCCAGCCCCAGCCCTGCAGCCATTGCGCAGGCGCGAGGGTCTTCGCGTTTTCTTGCAGGCGCTCGAGGATCTCGGCCTTGCTTGCGCTGCCGGTGAGGTTGGCCTGCAGCAGGCTCTGGCCGAGCAGCATCACATGGCCGTGCGCGTCGATCAGGCCGGGCAGCAGCGTGTCCTGCGCGCGCGCAACGTGCGTGGCCCCGGGAAACTGCCTGCCCAGGGCGGCATGGCTGCCGACGGCCAGCAGCTTGCCGTCGGCATCCCAGGCGATGGCTTCGACCTGCGGCTGCCGCGGGTTGCCGGTATAGATGCGCTTGGCATCGAGCACCGTGACCTGTGCGGCGAACGCGCCGGCGGCGGCAACGCACAGGGAAAAACCGAGGGCAAAAGCGAGGCGGCCGGCGCACATGCGGGCGGTTCCAGTGGCGAGGAATGCGCACTATCACCCAGCCGGCGCGACGCGGACAAGCCGCGCCCGCCGCGTTTTCCGGCGCGGGCGCGTTGCGCATCGCCGCAAACGCGTCGGCACCGCTGGCGCAAAACCGGCTTTTCCCCCGCTCTGCGACGCTCTGCACGGACACATGACGAAAAATCCCCGGAAAACACCTTTTCGTACTTGGCGTGCGCGATTTTTTCCCCTACATTCCGCTTGCCGAACGTCGCTCGCGATGTCGAGGCCGAACAACCCACTGACGAATTGAAGACAGGACATTTATGGCAACCAAGAAGAAGGCCGCTCCGAAGAAAGCCGCCAAGCCGGCCGCCGCAAAACCGATCAAGGAAGCCCTGAGCAAGTCGGGCCTGGTCGCGTACATCGCCGAAGGCACCGGCGTCGCCGCCAAGGACGTCCGCGCCGTTCTGGCCGGCCTGGAATCGGCTGCGCACGCATCGATCAGCAAGAAGGGCGCGGGCAGCTTCACCCTGCCGGGCCTGCTGAAGGTCACCGCCGTCGCCGTCGCCGCCAAGCCCAAGCGCAAGGGCATCAACCCGTTCACCAAGGAAGAAGTGTGGTTCGCCGCCAAGCCGGCCACGGTCAAGGTGAAGGTGCGCCCGCTGAAGAAGCTGAAGGACGCCGCGCTGTAATTGCCCTATCGGAGCAAGCACGCCGTTTCCCGCAAAAAAGGCAGCTTCGGCTGCCTTTTTTCGTTCTGCGGCGTTCCGCTGGCGGCGCGGCGGGCACAATCCGGAGTGGCGTGGTCATCCTTTTCCGTTTCCGTGCGGAACGATTCATCACGGCGGCGGCACCGCCATTCAGCCGCGACGTGGCTATCGTGGACGCATCCCAAGTCTCCCGCCACGCCGACCATGTCCACGCACGCCCCGCATCGTTATCGCATCACCGTCACCCCCATCGAGAAGGACGGCCTGCCATGCAGCGGGCGCTGCTCGATCGAGTTCGAGCACCGCGACGCCGCCGACTGGATGCGCCAGCTCGAATCGGTGCAGCGCCAGCGCGGCCTCGACGGCGACGAACGCGCCGCGCTGGCGATCGGCCTGCGCCTGCTCGATTCGCTCGGCGAACGCCATGGCAAGAGCGAACCCTATCGCAGCCTGCGCACCCAGTTGCAGGCCTTCGCGGAAAAACTGCACGGGACGTGAGCGTATGCTGGCGGCATGAAAGCCCGCCACGCCGCCGAAGCCTCGCGCCTGACCGACATTCCCAACATCGGCAAGGCCGGCGCCGCCGATCTGCGCCTGCTCGGCATCGAACGTCCGGCGCAACTGGCCAACTGCGATCCGTATGCGCTGTATGCCAGGCTCTGCGCGCGCACCGGCATGCGCCACGACCCGTGCGTGGTCGACGCCTTCATCAGCGCGGTGCGTTTCATGCAGGGCGAGCCGGCGCGGCCATGGTGGCATTACACCGACGAACGCAAGCGCAGGCTCGCATCGCCGCCGTGATTTGCGACAATGGCAGTCTCGATTCACGCGAACACGCCCCGGAGCCGATTCGATGAAATACCTGCCGCTGGCCGCGCTTTGCGCGCTCTCGATCCTGTTGTGCGCCTGCGACGACACCGCCGGTTCCCGCTCCACGCCGGACGCAACCGCGCCCTCCGCCGCATCCAGCGCCGCGCCGGCGGACATCGCCCCGGTCAAGGAAATCGCCGACACCAGTTACCTCACCCGGGCCAGCGCCGAGGACTTCGTCCGCGATTACTACCAGGCCCTGCAGCAGGCCGACTATGCGCGCGCCTACGGTTTCTGGAGCGGCAACGGCAAGGCCAGCGACCAGGATTTCGCCCATTTCCATGATGGCTACGCCAACAACATCGACTGGCTCGACGCCAAGGTCGGCAGCGCGTCGCGGATCGAGGGCGCCGCCGGTTCGCGCTATGCGCGGGTGCCGGTGCAGGTGCAGGAACGGATGAAGGACGGCAGCACCCACGCGCTGGAAGGCCGCTTCACCCTGCGCGCGATCGTGGTCGATGGGGTCGACGAGAAGTCGCGCCACTGGCATTTCGCCAGCGCCGATTTCACCCGCCTGCCGGACGCGGCGGACAAGGCCGCAGCGCAACGGTAATGCGCCCTGGCGTCATTCCGGCCGATCGGAATGACGACGTCGCTCACTGCATGTGCCAGCCATGGCTGACGGTGATGCTCTGCCCGGTCAGCGCGGCGGACGGGAATTCGCACAGGAACTTCACCGTCTGCGCCACGTCCTCCAGGGTGGTGAAGATGCCGTCGACGGTGCCGCCGAGCATCACCTTCTTCACCACGTCCTCTTCGCTGAGGCCCAGTTCCTTCGCCTGCTCGGGAATCTGCTTCTCGACCAGCGGCGTGCGCACGAAGCCGGGGCACACGACGTTGCTGACCACGCCATGCTTGGCGCCTTCCTTCGCCAGCGTGCGTGCCAGCCCGAGCAGGCCGTGCTTGGCGGTGACGTAGGCCGATTTCAGCGGCGAAGCCAGGTGCGAATGCACCGAGCCCATGTAGATGACGATGCCGCCGCGGCCATTCGCGTACATCTGCGGCAACACCGCCTTGGTGGTCAGGAACGCGCCATCGAGATGGATCGCCAGCATCTTCTTCCAGTCGGCGTAGGCGAATTGCTCGATCGGATTGACGATCTGGATGCCGGCATTGGAGACGAGGATGTCGACCGGGCCGAGTTCGGCACGGATTTCTTCGATGCCCGAATTCACCGCCGCTTCGTCGGTCACGTCCATCGCGACGCCGATGGCGGTGCCGCCCGTGGCGGCGATTTCACCGGCGGCAACCTGCGCGCCGGCTTCGTTCAAGTCGGCGATGGCGACCTTCGCGCCGGCTTGCGCCAGCATCGTCGCGATCGCCTTGCCGATGCCGCTGGCCGCGCCGGTGACGACCGCGACCTTGCCTTCGATGCTCGAACCCATGACACGCACTCCGCGACGGACGATGCGTGCATGTTCGCGCATCGCACGCAGGCGCGCATCACGCCAAAGGCCGAACTCAGGCGGCCTTGGCCTTCTTCTTCGGCTGCAGCATCGTGCCGGTGCACTTCTTGCTGCCGCAGCGGCAGGCCCAGACCTTCTTCAGGCGCGCGGTATGCGGTTCTTCGAGGGTGATGCCGTAGTTGTAGGTCAGTTCCTCGCCGGGCGCGATGTCGCGGATCGCCTCGATGAAGACCTTGTCCTTCCTGCGGTTCTTGCCGTCGTGCTCTTCCAGCACCGCTTCGCAGTTCGGCGCGCAGGAATGGTTGATCCAGCGCGCCTTGTTGCCGTCCTGGTCGCCGTCGATGACGTATTCGTCGTTGAGGGTGAACAGGAAGGTATGGCCGGATTCGACGTCGCCGGCATCGTCCTGGTCGACCGAAGCGTGGCTGCGGCGCTTGCCCTTGTATTCGATGATGCGCTCGCCCTTCTTGATGGGCGCGATGGCGAACACGCCGTTGCCGTGGATGTCGGATTTGCGCGCTTCGATCTTCTTGTTGGCCATGGGCAAGGTAAGTGGATGGGGCCTCCGGATTCTCGCACGACCCAACGCCCGATGGCACGCACGGTCGCAGCGTGGTCGCCACGCTTGGCCTCGCCCGCAGAAAAGCGTACAATTTTGGTACTCTTTATTGAGAGCGATTCTCAAATGCTGCGCGTCACCAAGTTGACCGATTACGCCACCGTCGTCCTGACCGTGCTCGCCGCACGCCCGGACGAAGTGCACAGCGCCACCGAACTGGCCGAGGCCGCCGGGCTGGAAGCCACCACCGTGGCGAAAATCCTCAAGCCGCTGGCCCAGGCCGGGCTGGTCGCCAGTTTGCGCGGTGCGCACGGCGGCTATCGCCTGAGCCGCGACGCCGCACACATCTCGCTGATCGAAATCGTCGAGGCGATGGAAGGCCCGCTGGCGATGACCGAATGCAGCCAGACCGATTCGCATTGCGGCATCGCCCAGAAATGCGGCGTGCGTGCCAACTGGCGGCTGATCAACGACGTCGTCGCCGATGCGCTGCGCGGCTTCACCCTGCAGCAGATGCTGCAAACCGAACAGAGCAATGAAGCGCGACGAAGCATTCCCGTCCACGTCGCGGTCGCATGAACCAACCCACAGGCAGCCCCATGGCCACCCAAATCTCCACCGAAACCCTTGAAGCACCCGTGCAGAATGCCGGAATCCTCGAACAGCTCGGCCGCCGCTACGACGCCGGCTTCGTCACCGACATCGAATCCGATGCGTTTGCGCCCGGTTTGAGCGAAGACGTGGTTCGCGCGCTGTCGGCGAAGAAGAACGAACCGCAGTGGATGACCGACTGGCGCCTCGCCGCCTACAGGCATTGGCTGACGATGGAGGCGCCGCACTGGGCCAAGCTCAAGATCGGTCCGATCGACTTCCAGAAGATCAGTTACTACTCCGCGCCGAAGGCGAAATACAAATCGCTGGACGAAGTGCCGCAGGAGCTGATCGACACCTACGACAAGCTCGGCGTGCCGCTGCACGAGCGCGCCAAGCTCGCCGGCGTCGCCGTCGATGCGGTGTTCGATTCGGTCAGCGTCGGCACCACCTTCCGCAAGGAACTGGCCGAGAAAGGCATCATTTTCTGCTCGATGTCCGAGGCGATCCACGAGCATCCCGAGCTGGTGAAGCAGTATCTCGGCTCCGTGGTGCCGATGCGCGACAACTATTTCGCCGCGTTGAACTCCGCCGTTTTCAGCGACGGCAGCTTCGTGTTCATCCCCAAGGGCGTGCGCTGCCCGATGGAACTGAGCACCTATTTCCGCATCAACGCCGGCAACACCGGCCAGTTCGAGCGCACCCTGATCGTGTGCGAGGACAAGGCCTACGTCTCGTACCTGGAAGGCTGCACCGCGCCGATGCGCGACGACAACCAGTTGCACGCGGCGGTGGTCGAACTGGTCGCGCTGGAAGACGCGGAAATCAAGTATTCGACCGTGCAGAACTGGTATCCGGGCGACGAGGAAGGCCGTGGCGGCATCTACAACTTCGTCACCAAGCGCGCCGAATGCCGCGGCGCGCGCAGCAAGG
>JAATFG010000081.1 GCA_015655355.1 Lysobacterales bacterium | reverse complement strand
CGCAGACCCTGACCGACAAGGAATACCAGCGCCTGCGCGATGCCTCGATCGCGGTGCTGCGCAAGATCGGCGTGGATACCGGCGGCTCCAACGTGCAGTTCGGCATCAATGCCAACACCGGCCGCGTCGTGGTGATCGAAATGAACCCGCGCGTGTCGCGTTCCTCGGCGCTGGCATCGAAGGCGACCGGATTCCCGATCGCGAAGGTCGCGGCGAAGCTCGCTGTCGGCTACACGCTCGACGAACTCAAGAACGAAATCACCGGCGGCAAGACCCCGGCTTCGTTCGAGCCGAGCATCGACTACGTCGTCACCAAGATCCCGCGCTTCGCGTTCGAGAAATTCCCGCAGGCCGATGCGCGCTTGACCACGCAGATGAAGTCGGTTGGCGAGGTGATGGCGATGGGCCGCACCTTCAAGGAATCGATGCAGAAGGCATTGCGCGGGCTGGAAACCGGCAAGGTCGGTTTCGACCCGACCGGCCTCGATTTGTCGAACGAAGACGATCTGATGACCTTGCGCCGCGAATTGAAGGCGCCGGGCCCGGAGCGTTTGTTCTTCGTCGGCGACGCATTCCGCGCGGGCATGAGCGTCGAGCAGATTTTCGCGCTGAGCTTCATCGACCCGTGGTTCCTCGACCAGATCGAGGAAATCATCGGCGACGAAAAGCAGCTCGCCGCCGATGGCCTCGCCGCGCTGGACAAGGCGCGCGTGCGCAAGCTGAAGCGCAACGGTTTCAGCGACGCGCGCATCGCGCAACTGCTCAAGACCGACGAAACCGCGGTGCGCACGCTGCGCAAGGCGCTGGGCGTGACGCCGGTGTACAAGCGCGTGGATTCGTGCGCGGCGGAATTCGCCACCAGCACCGCGTACCTGTATTCGACCTACGAGGACGAATGCGAAGCGCAGCCGAGCGATCGCGACAAGATCATGATCCTCGGTGGCGGCCCGAACCGCATCGGCCAGGGCATCGAGTTCGACTATTGCTGCGTGCACGCGGCGCTGGCGCTGCGCGAAGACGGGTTCGAGACCATCATGGTCAACTGCAACCCGGAAACCGTGTCGACCGACTACGACACCTCCGACCGCCTGTATTTCGAGCCGCTGACGCTGGAAGACGTGCTGGCCATCGCCGAAATCGAAAAGCCGAAGGGCGTGATCGTGCAGTACGGCGGGCAGACGCCGCTGAAACTGGCGCAGGCGCTGGAAGCCAACGGCGTGCCGATCATCGGCACTTCGCCGGACAGCATCGACCTGGCCGAAGACCGCGAACGCTTCCAGAAACTCGTGAACGATCTGGGCCTGAAGCAGCCGCCGAACCGCACCGCGCGCGCGCCGGAGGAAGCGCTCGTTTTGGCGCGCGAAATCGGCTATCCGCTGGTGGTGCGCCCGAGCTACGTGCTCGGCGGCCGCGCGATGGAAATCGTCCATGGCGAATCCGATCTGGCGCGCTACGTGCGCGACGCGGTAAAGGTGTCGAACGATTCGCCGGTGCTGCTCGACCGCTTCCTCGACAACGCGGTCGAATGCGACGTCGACATCATCGCCGACCACACCGGCGCGACGCTGATCGGCGGGGTGATGGAGCACATCGAGGAAGCCGGCGTGCACTCGGGCGATTCCTCGTGCTCGTTGCCGCCGTATTCGCTGAGCGCGAAGACGCAGGACGAAATGCGTCGTCAGGTGCGGGAGCTGGCGAAGGCATTGAAGGTCGTCGGCCTGATGAACACCCAGTTCGCGATCCAGACCGATGCCGAAGGCAACGACACCATCTTCCTGCTCGAAGTGAACCCGCGCGCCTCGCGCACCGTGCCGTTCGTGTCGAAGGCCACCGGCGTGGCGCTGGCGAAGATCGCCGCGCGCTGCATGAGCGGCAAGACCCTGGCCGAGCAGGGCACGACCAGGGAAGTGGTGCCGGATTACTACTCGGTCAAGGAAGCGATCTTCCCGTTCGCCAAGTTCCAGGGCGTCGATCCGATCCTCGGTCCGGAAATGCGTTCGACCGGCGAAGTGATGGGCGTGGGCCGCAACTTCGGCGCGGCGATGGCGCGCGCGCAGGAAGCCGGCGGGATCAAGGCCTTGCCGAAGTCGGGCAAGGTGTTCATCAGCGTGCGCGACCCGGACAAGCGGCGCGTGCTGGCCGTTGCGCAGGAACTCGTGCGCCGCGGTTATGAAATCGTCGCGACCGAGGGCACGCACAAGTTCTTCAACGAACATGGCGTGACTTCGACGCGCGTCAACAAGGTCACCGAAGGCCGTCCGCACATCGTCGACCTGATCAAGAACGGCGAGATCGCCTACGTGATCAACACCACCGAAGGCCGCGCCGCGATCGCCGATTCGTTCTCGATCCGGCGCGAATCGCTGCAGCAGCGCATCACCTATTCCACCACCGTCGCCGGCGCGCACGCGCTGGTGCAATCGCTCGACTACCGCGGCACCGGCCCGGTGTGGGCGTTGCAGGAACTGCACAAGGAGCTGGTCGCATGAGCCGTGCCCCCATCACCCTGAAAGGCGCACAGCGCCTGCGCGAGGAACTCGACAACCTCAAGTCGGTCAAGCGCCCCGAAATCATCGCCGCGATCGCCGAGGCGCGTTCGCACGGCGACCTCAAGGAAAACGCCGAATACCATGCCGCGCGCGAGATGCAGGGCTTCATCGAGGGCCGCATCCAGCAGCTCGAAGGCGAGCTGTCGCACGCCGAGATCATCGACGTGAGCAAGCTCAACGCCGGCTCGCGCATCGTGTTCGGCGCGATGGTGACCATGGCCGACGTGGACACTGACGAAGAGAAGAAGTACCAGATCGTCGGCGACCTCGAAGCGGACATCAAGCTCGGCCTGATCGCGATTTCCTCGCCGGTGGCGCGCGCGCTGATCGGCAAGAACGAGGGCGACAGCGTCACCATCGCCGCGCCGGGCGGCTCTCGCGACTACGAGATCGTCGGCGTCGAGTACGTCGGCTGAGGCCCGCGCGCTGGACATGCCCATCGCCACCTTGCTGCTGCCGCCCGCCGCGCGT
>JAATFG010000074.1 GCA_015655355.1 Lysobacterales bacterium | reverse complement strand
CTGGATGAAGCCGTTGTCGAGCATCCAGTAGTCGTTGTACATCTTCGACAGGTACTTGTTGCCGGTGTCCGGCACCAGCACGACGACGTTCTTCGCTTCGGTCTGCTCGCGGCAGTATTTCAGCGCCGCGGCCAGCAAGGTGCCGGTGGACGAGCCGCCGAGGATGCCCTCTTTCGCCAACAGTTCGCGCGCGGTGTGGAAGCTCTCCGCATCGCTGATCGCGTACGCCTTCTTCACCCGCGAAAAATCGGAAATGGCGGGGAGGAAGTCCTCGCCGATGCCTTCGACCAGCCAACTGCCGGACTTGTCGTTGAGCCGGCCGTCGTTGATGTATTCGGCCAGGATCGAACCGACCGGGTCGGCCAGCACCAGCTCGGTCTGCGGCGACAGCTTGGCGAAGGCGCGCGACAGCCCGGTCATCGTGCCGGAACTGCCGCAGCCGAACACCAGCGCGTCGACCTTGCCGTCCATCTGCCGCAGGATTTCCGGGCCGGTGCCGAATTCGTGCGCGGCCGGGTTGTCCGGGTTGCCGAACTGGTTGACGAAGTAGGCGCCGGGCGTCTCGCCGGCGATGCGCGCGGCCAGGTCCTGGTAATACTCGGGATGGCCCTTGCCGACGTCGCTGCGGGTCAGCACCACTTCGGCGCCCATCGCCTTGAGGTTGAAGATCTTTTCCCGGCTCATCTTGTCCGGCACGACCAGGATCAGCTTGTAGCCCTTCTGCTGCGCGACCAGCGCCAGGCCGATGCCGGTGTTGCCGGCGGTGCCTTCGACCAGCACCGCGCCGGGCCGGAGTTCGCCGCGCTTTTCCGCCGCCTCGATCATCGACAGGCCGATGCGGTCCTTGATCGAACCGCCGGGGTTGGTGTTTTCCAGCTTGAAATACAGCGTGCACGAGCCGGTATCGAGCCGGCGCGCGCGGACGATGGGCGTGTTTCCGATCAGTTCGAGGACGGAAGCATGGGTGGCCATGAAGGTTACATTCGCAAGGGAAAAAGATTCGCCGATTATGACCGACGCGGAAGTTATCGCCTCATGGCGAAAAAACCTGCCGGGAGCAGGTTTTTTCATTTGAAACAATTTCCGGCGCGCGACTCAGGGTGAGGACAGCACCACTTCGGCCATGCGCGTGTCGTTGCCGAGCGGCTTGCTGGCCAATTTGATCCGCGCGGCCGGCACGCCGGCAGCGACCAGCGCCGTGCGCACCGCCTCGGCACGGTGTACGCCCGACTCGTACACGTCGCCGTAGCCGACGACGCTGGCCTGCTGCCTGGGGCTGGAGATCAGATACGCGGCCACGCCCTTCAACGTGCGCTGGCCGGCGCTGGACAAGGTGGCGCCGCCGGGCTGGAACTGGCTGCCGGCCAGGGCGAACACTTCGCCGCGGTCGTCGAACTTCGACGCCGGCACCTTCACCCCGGAGACCAGTTCGGCCTCTTGCCGCGCCAGTTGGGTTTCCTTGCGCCTGGCGTCCTCCACCTTCGACGCCTGCCTGCCCGCCACCGAGGTCAGCGCGGCCTGCGCCTGCGCGCGCGCTTGCGCTTCGGCCTCGGCCTGCTGGCGCAATTGTTCCATCTCGGCTTCATGCTGCTGGGCCTGCTGTTCCGCCTGCTGGCGCGTCTGTGCGGTCTCCTGTCGCGCGCGTTCGGCGTCGCGCTGGGCCGCCAGCACCTGCAACTGGCTATACGCGCGCTGCTGTTCGGCCAGCTGGCCCTGGGCCTGTTCCAGCTGGATTTCGGTTTCGGCGATGTCGAGGCGGCGCTGGGCCAGATACAGCGACGCCGGCTTGTCGTTGCGCCTGGCCGCGGCATAGGCGGCAACGGCCTGCTGCGCCTGCATCTTCTGCAGCGGCGCGAAGCTGGCGACTTGCGGGTCCTGCAGCGCCTGCAGGCGCTGGCTCAGGGCCTGCAGGTCGGGATCCGGCTTGGCGGCGAACGCCGGCGACAAGGCCAGGCCGAAGATCGCGGCACCCAGGCACGAAACGGCAATGCGGTTCACGGGCTCACCTCCGTCGTCGATCCGGCATCGGCCGGCGCGGCGCTCGAGACCGGCGCAGGCGGCGGCGACAAGGGCGGCAGCGGCGTGTCGAGCTGGCGCTGCAAGGCCTGCGCGTCGCCCTGGGTCTGCAGCAACCGGGCCTTGGCCACCGCGGCCTGGCTCTGCACCAGCGCCAGTTCGGCTTCGGCCTGTGCGCGTTGTGCCAGTTGCGGCGCTTGCCGGTACAGCTTCTTGTCGCCGGCCGCGGCCTGTGCCTGCGACAGCGAATCGCGCGCCTTGCCGATCCAGTCCGGCGAATACTGGTCCGCATCGGCGTCGGTGGCCCGGGCCACGGCCTGCTGCGCGGCCTGGAATGCCTGCAGCGGGTCCACCTGCGCGAACGCGGTTTGCGCCGCGAATGTGATGCACAGCAAGATTGCGGCCACCGCCGCGCGCAAGGCGTTGGGCCGCCCGGGCAAATGTGCGAAGCTAAGGTTCATCAAGGTTGGCCGTGGCGTTTCGTTAGGAAACTCGTGGCTATTGTCGGAAGCAAACGCCGCAGTTTCAATGCCGGCGATCACAGGTCACGCAGAGGCACGTCGCTAATGGACATCGGCTACTTCCTGAAGCTGATGATGGAAAAGAACGGTTCGGACATGTTCCTGACCACGGGCGCGCCCGTCTACATCAAGATCGAGGGCAAGCTGTACCCGCTGGGCAGCACCGGCCTGCCGCCGGGCATGGTCAGGAAGATCGCCTATTCGCTGATGGACGAGGCCCAGGTGGTGCAGTTCGAGCGCGAGCTGGAGCTGAACATGGCCGTGGCCCTGTCCGACGCCGGGCGCTTCCGCCTCAACGTGTTCAAGCAGCGCGGTGAAGTGGGCATGGTGATCCGCTCGATCAAGAGCCAGATCCCGACCCTGGAGCAGCTCAACCTGCCGGAAGTGCTGAAGGACATCATCATGACCCCGCGCGGGCTGGTGCTGATGGTCGGCTCGACCGGTTCGGGCAAGTCGACCTCGCTGGCGTCGATGATCGACTACCGCAACAGCAATTCCTCCGGGCACATCCTCACCATCGAGGATCCGATCGAATTCCTGCACCAGCACAAGAAATCGATCGTCAACCAGCGCGAGGTCGGCCTCGACACCCACGCCTTCCACAACGCGCTGAAGAACGCGATGCGCGAGGCGCCGGACGTGATCCTGATCGGCGAAATCCTCGACCAGACCACGATGGAGGCGGCGATCGCCTTCGCCGAGACCGGCCACCTGTGCCTGGCCACCCTGCACTCGAACAACGCCGACCAGACCATCGAGCGCATCCTCAACTTCTTCCCCGAGCAGGCGCACAAGAACATCCTGATGAACCTGTCGCTGAACCTGCGCGCGGTGATTTCGCAGCGTCTGGTACGCGGCATGGATGGCCGGCGCCTGCCTGCCGTCGAGACCCTCATCAACACGCCGATGATCCGCGACCTGCTGCGCCGCGGCCAGATCCACGAGATCAAGCAGGCGATGGAGGAATCACTGGAGGAAGGCATCGAGTCCTTCGACCAGTGCCTGTTCCGCATGGTCAAGGAAGGCAAGATCGAGCAGGAGGAAGCCTTGCGCGCGGCCGATTCGCGCGACGGCCTGGCGCTGAAGTTCCGCCTGTCCGAAGGCGCCAGCGCCGAGCACGACCCGTATACGGCGTCATTCGACAATGGCCAGCCGCAGAGCCAGTTCGCCGGCAGCAACTACGGTTATTGACCCGGCGCATCGCCGCCGCAACGGCAAAGCCCGCGAATCAGTCTTCGCCCTGGAACGCGTGCGCGCGGAAGGTCAGCACCAGCGTGTCGCGGTGGCCACCGGCCTGCGCATCCAGCGGCTGGATCGGCGTGGATTCGTGGATGACTTTTTCGTCGTCGAGGAACAGCAGCGACCACGGCTCGCTCAGAGTGAAGCGCTGGCCGTTCGGGCCATCGGCCTCGAACACGCGGGTTTCGCCGCCCTTGATGCCGTGGCGGCCGACCAGGATCACCGCGACGAAATCGACGCCGTCGCGATGCGCGCCCTCCGGCGTCGGCCGGCCGATGCCGTCGGACGTGTCGATGCGGAACTGGTGCGCTTCGACAAACCAAGGCTGCGCGCCTTTGAGAGCGGAGCAAAGGCCGCCGAGAGACGACAACAACCTCGACCAAACGGGGGCTTCGACCGTTCCCGCTTCGATTGGCTCGAACCAGCGATGCATGCCGCCGTGCAGCGCGTTGTAGGTGACCGGCTGCCAATGCGCGCGATGCGGCGCTTGCGTCGATGTTTCGCCGTCGACCACGAAGCATGAATGACGACGCTTGCGGTAATGGCCGCCGTCCTTCAGATAGTCGTCCGCCGGCAGGTTTTCCCAGTCCGCTTCCAGACCGCGCAACTGCGCCGGTTCGACCTGCGCCAGCCCCGTCAGCCCCGCTGCCGGCAGCACGGCATAACCCCGCTGGCGGAGAGCGGCTAGAACGAGTTCCTTCGAGGAAGGCCGGGCGGGAATGGCGACGGAGTTCATGCGCGGATTCTACCCCCGCCGGCACCCACGGAAACCGCGCCCGATCCGCCACGGCAGCTTCGGCAAGACGTTCAGCCCGACCCCTGTGCGATCTCCGCAAGCCGGACCCGGCGGGCCGGCATGCGTGGTGAAGATGGCGTGCGCGCTGTTGCAATCCACTTCGATCCGCGGCGGCGCGGCGAGGGTCAGCGCCGCCTTGTCGCCCTCTTGCAGATGCTTCCTGGCCACGGCGATCAGTTCGTCGGCGCCCATCCGCGTGCCGTCCTCGAACAGGAGGTAGTCCGGCGCGGTGCGCGCGCGGAACCCGGCCTCATCGGCGCTGGACAAGGCTGCGTACCAGCCGCGCAGGGTGTCGGCGACGGCCTTGGCGTCGTCGGAAGAAGCTGTGCACGCGACTGGCGCCGCGGGCGCGGATGCGGCCGCCGGTAGCGCGGCTTGTGCAAGCGACGCGAGCAAGACCAGGGTCAGCAACGGAAGGCTAAAGCGGCTTGAACGTTTTCATCGTGGTTTCTCCGATTGTCCGGGGCGGGTTGCGCGGCCGCCGCACGGAGCGGCCGGGCTCAATGGGCAGCCAGACGCGCGGCGAGCGCGCGCATTGGGGGGCTGAAGGCGAGCGGGCCGATCGCCAGCGCCTCGAGGACGATGACGCCCGCCCCGACCCACCAAGCGCGATGGATGCGCCGATGGACGACCAGATCGAACACCATGCCGGCAGCGAGATAGGCCAGGATCAGGCTGGTCATGGAAAGCGGAACCGGGATGCCGAGCGATCCCAGCCGCAACAGCCGGGGCAAGGCCGGCGCCATGATTTTCACGGTGCCGCACAGCATCAGCCGGCGATGCCAGTCGGGTTTGCGCCGCAGCGCGATGCCGGCGACCACCAGGCCGGCAAAGGTCGCGGTGTCCAGCAGGTTGAGCGCCAGAAAGATGTTGGGCGGGAAAAAGGGCGGTACCGCGCCGCGCTGGATGCACATGACGGAGGCGACCACGGCCAGCACCACCATCAGCGCAGCCAACACCGCGCCAAACATACCCAGCTTGCGGTGCAGGGCGATCGAGCCGCGATCCACCAGCACGCTTTGCACGACGAACAACGCGATCCACGCGGCGAACACCAGGCCGTGCACGACGACCTGGAGCGGCAGCTCGGTCCAATCGACGCGGCCGGTGACTTCAAGCCTGCCGAAGCCGGCGACCACCGTCGCCGCGATCGCCAGCGACATCCACAGGAAGAAACGACGCTCGGACGGCTGGGCGTTCCAGTTCAAGGCGATGCTGTTCATGACCGATCTCTTGTGCAGAGGCGTTTTGATCGCCTGTGGCGGCGTTGCATGGGTTGGGTCTGGCCAGCCCGCGGCAGAACGAGAACGGCCAGCAGCATTGGCGTTTTCATAAGGGGTTCTCCGATTGCCCAAGTTGCGCATCGAGGAAGGCAAACAGGTCGGCGTATTCCTGTGCCTGCGCATTGGCGTTGGTGGCAAAGTGGCCGAACTGGTCGTCGGTGCGATACCACACCGGCGTTGCCGGTGAAGCGGCCATCACCCGTGCGCCGAACTTGCCGCTGTTCCACGGTGCGACGCGCTGATCGACCGCGCCGGTGATCAGCAGCAGCGGCGGATACTTCACGCCGTCCTTGACGTGCTGGTACGGGTCCATCGCCTGCAACTGCTTCAGGCCAGCCTCGGTGCGCGGGTCGCCAAGTTCCCCGATCTGGTTGGCGCCGTTCTTGGCCGCCAGCAGGCGCACCGGGTTGAAGATGCCGGATTGCACGGCCATTGCGCCCCATGCCTCCGGCGCAGTGGTGTAGGCGCCGCGGTGAGCAGGCCGCCGGCGCTGCCGCCGAAGCCGGCAGTGCGCGAGGCGGTGCTGTAGCCGCGCTTTTCCAGCGCCTTCGCGCAGGCGATGAAGTCCTCGATGCCGCGCTGCTTGTCCGCGCCGCTGCCGCCGCTGTGCCAGGCATCGCCATTCTCGCCGCCGCCGCGCACGTGGCATACCGCCAGCACGTTGCCAGCCTGCGACCATTCCGCGCGCAAGGCCGAATACGTGGGCTGGAGACTGATGCCGTAGCCGCCATAGCCATAGACGATGGCGCGGGCATGGCCGTCCAGCTTCATGTCGCGGCGATGGATCAGGCTCACCGGCACTTGGGTGCCGTCGGCGCTGGCGACTTCGGTTTCCTCGGCGACGAGGTCGGGATAGGCCGGAAAACCCAGCTTGCCCAGCCCGGTGTCGGTCAGTGTCTTGCCGGCGTAGCGGTAGACCTTCAGCGGCGTGGTCCAACCGTCCAGCGACAGCAATGCCCCAGGCTGGCGCGGGTCGCTGTCCACTAGCAAGGCAGTGCCTTCGCCGGGCAGCGCCACCTGGGTCAAGGCGTGGCTGGCGTAGTCCAGGCGCTCGATGCGGCCCAAGCCCTGGCGGGTGGATTGCAGGTACACACCATCGCCGGACACGCCGAAGCCAGTGAGCACGATGTCGGCGCGCTCGGGCACGACATTTTTTGCATCGGCCAGCGTCGCGTTCGCAGCCCGCAAATCCAGCGCAAGCATCTTGCGGTTCGGCGCGTCCCTGGCCGACAGCAGGTACAGGGTGTCGCCATGCAGGCCAGTGGCTTGCACGTTGTCGGCATCATCGATGGGACAGCGCCACGCCACACGCACGGCGGCCACGGCATCGGCCAGCGGCGCGTAGCAGTAACGGGCCGATGTGCGCGCACCACCGATGCCCAATATCACCCAGTCGCTACCGGGTGCGGTCTCGACGTAAGGGAAGTCCCTGGCCGCGATTTTCAGCATATCGTCCGCACCGGCACGGGCGACCAGCGCATCGGCGGACTGCACCTGGCCGAGCCTGTGCAGATAGGCGCCCATGCCTTGCACCGGATCGGCGTCGCCCGGCTTCACATCCTGCATACGGGTGTAGAAGAAACCGCTGCCGTCGGGCAGCCAACTGGCCTTGAATTCGCTCCACACCGGTTTGGGCGTATCGGCCAGGCGCCGGCCCGTGACCACGTCGAACAACGCGATCTCGCCGATCTCGTTGCCGCCGTATCCGACGTTGACCGCGACCTTGCCGCCGTCCGGCGACACGCTGAAGCCGCTGATGCTGGCGCCGCCCGGTGCAACATTCGGGTCGAACAGCGTGCGCTCCTTGCCGTCGGCTTCGCGCAGCATCAGCACGCCTTCCTTGCCGTCAGACTCACGCAGGAAGAACAGCCGGTCGCCGGCCTGCGCATGGTCGAAGTGCGAAGTGCCGGCGGATGCGGCCTTGCCGAGGCGCTCGCGCCAGGCTTCCAGCGTCGGCAGCGCATCCAGCTTCGCCCGTGAAGCCGCACCCTGCGCCTTCAGCCACGTATCGAATTCGGTGTTGTTCTCGCCTTCCATCCAGCGGTACGGGTCAGGCAGGGTCAGGCCGAAGTCGTGATCGGCGACATCGACGGTGCGCGCCACCGGAGCTTGCTGCGCAAACGCATTCGCGGCCAGCAACGGAATCAACAGAGTCATGCGACGCGTGGCCGCGACAATCAGGTTGGCCCGTGAACGGGCAAGAACATGCGTCATTTGGTTTCTCCCGAGCTTGACGGCGCTTTCGGCACGGCGGTGCTGTGGAAGAACGCGATCCGCCAGCGCTCGTCGGCTTTGCGCAGCACGGCCGATTCTATGAAATCCAGTTCCTGGTGCTTGTCTGTCGCAACCGAATCAAACACGCCATGCGTGGCGAACGTCGCCAGCGCGGTGTTGCAATCGGTCTGCACCTGCGGCGCGCTGTTGGTCCAGTGCGACTGCCAACCCTTGGCCTGTTGTGCCCTGATCGCATCGAACAGCGCATCGCCGGCGTAGCGTTCGCCGCCGTCGAAGGCGACGAAATCCTCCGTTACCTGCGCGTGGAAGCGGGCTGCATCGCCCGTTTCCAGCGCCGAATACCAAGCGCGGATGCTGGAGACGATGGCGCCGGTGTCGGCGGGGGAAGCACTGCATGCAGGCGGCGAATCGGCGGCCCGCGCCGGAATCACGGCGAGCAAGCCTGAGAGCGCGACAGCGAGACATGCGAACTGGATTTTCATGGCGCGAACTCCTCAATAATGCTTGGCATCCGGGTCGTAGACGGTGGCCTGGCGCGCGATCATCGTCCATGCGCCGTCTGCGTACTGCCAGACGTTGGTGCTGCGGCGGTGGATGGTCTTGCCCTTGTCCGGCCCGAAATCGGGGACCAGGGTTTCATCGGCCATGGTGACGGCGACGTTGCCGTAGAACTCGATCTTCTCCAGCGTGGAGGTGTAGCCGCCTTCGTAATCGAGTTGGCCGCGCTTGATCGCATCGAAGACCTCGGCGCGGGTCAGTACGTGGTTGTTGGGGCTGTTGACCAGCAGTTTCGGCGACCACAGCTTTTCCAGCGCGGCGATGTCGTGCGTGTCGATCGCCTTGCCGACCGCGGCGCCGGCGATGGCCAGTTGCTTCTTCGCTTCGACATCCAGTTCCTGCGCGTGCGCGGTGCCGCACAGGCATGCCAGCAGCGTCAACGCGGCCAGGATTTTCAGGGGCTTGAACATGGGTTTCTCCTCGTGTTGGTGGGGGGCGGCCAGCAGCGTGCACCAGTTTCACTTGTGAATACGCCGAAACAATCCCGGAACCGCCATGCGCGCGCGTCGGCGATGACGGGTGACCGACTGCCCCGCCCTCAACCCGGGTTGGGCCAGAGGAAATCGCCACGCTCCACCGAGGTGCTGAACGCGGTCGTGGCGGTCTGCCGCCACCAGCCGTAAGGCACGAACAGCGCGTCGCCGGGCGAAAGGTCGATCGGGTACGGGCGAAGGCCGCGCAGTTCCGGCAGGCGTTCGTCCAGGTCGGGCGCGGACAGGTCGCCCAGCGGGGCGCGGCGAGCGGCGGCCTGCAGCTTCATCGTCTCGCCGGGCGCCACCAGCCAGATCCGGCGCTGGCCGCCGATCTGCAGCAGCAGGCGATTGGCGGTTTCCTGTTGCGCGGCGACACGGCAGCCGGCCGCTTCGAGCCACAGCCGGCCCGGATCGCGGCCGGCAAGCAATCGGTCGATGCCGCGCAGGTCGGCGGCGAGTGTCGGCAGCGTGGCCAGGTCGGCCATCAGGCGCCGCGGAAAACCGTCTGCCGCGGCAGGCGATGCCTGGGCGCTGGCGATGAAGTTCGCCAGCGTCAGCGGGATGCCGGTGCCGGCAGGCCCGTCGATCCGGCGCGTGCCGGCGACGGCAGCCAGATGATCCGGGGTCCATTTCTCCAATGCGCGCCAGTTGTCCATTTCGCCGGACAGCAGCAGCGGCCAGTTCGCCGCGTAGTGGCGGTCGAGGAATTCCTCGGCGCGGATCGCCCGCTGGCGCGGGATTTGCCGCCGTTGCGGCGACAGCGAACGCAACCGCTCCAACGCCGCCCACAGTTCGTCCGCCGGCAGCGATGCGGCCTGCGCCGGCGCAATGTGATGGACGGGACATGCGGCCTTCGGCAGTTGGGCCTTCGACATGGGTGCCGGCGGCAGGAATGCCTCGCTGCCTGCGAACTCGGGTACACGCGCCTTGCTGCGGTGGTCGGTGGCGCCGGGCGTGCCATCGGTGTCGATGCCACGGAAATAGAACTTCTGCCAACGCTCGCCGGGCGTGGCCGGTGGCTGCGCCGCGATCTGCGCGTGGAAGCGGTTGCGCGCGTCGCTCCATTCCTCGAAGCGGCGTTTCAGCTCGGGGGCCTCGTCGAGCGGCGCGATGCGCGGGCGCACCTCGTCCAGCAGGTCGCGCGGCAACGGGAAGAAGAAGCCGATCGGTTCGTTCGCCTCGAAGCGCACGCGCTGGTGCGGCCGGGTGAAGCGCCAGTTCATCGTGAAGGTGTACGGAGACCAGTCGGTCTCGATCACCCCGCCGAGCGGGGCGATGCCGTCCTTGGGCCGGTTCGGCGGGCCGCCGACCCACAGGTTCCAGCCTGGCGGGGTACGAAACAGGCCGTTGACGTGGAAGGTCAGCACGCCGTGGCCGAACAGCGTGGCCGGCAGCTCGTGCGGCGCGCTGCCGTCATCGGCCGTCACCGCCACGTCGTTCGCCTCGGGTCCGCCGTTCCACACCGCCTCGAAGCCGCACGGGTTGAGGATTTCCCAGCCGTGCGCGTTGGCGATGTTCAGCGGCAGGCAGCGGTAGGCGAAGGATTCGCGGGTCGCGTCCATCCAGTCGCGTTTCTGCGAGGCCGCGCGGATGCGCGGGCGCCAGTG